>NZ_JBICWF010000013.1:95701-244798 GCF_043199595.1 Streptomyces sp. NPDC048584 | reverse complement strand
TACCCCGGACCAGGGCCTCCACCTCGGCTTCTGTCACAGCGGTACGCGGCTCGATACAGCCGCCTGCCGAATCGGACATAGTCGGGATCCTCCTGAGATTCCACCATGTCGCCGGCCCGGAGCCACCTCGGCCCGGCCCGGCACCAACTCGTCCAGCCAAAACCCTCGCGTCGCCCGGCACAAGGGTGCCTGGAGGGGCGTTCCGGGTCGGTAATCCCTTCGTCCGGCCTGTTCCCGGGCGGTTTTCCCGCCCGTTTCCCGGGCCTCCCCGGAGGCGGAAACTCCGTTGCGCCGCGTCACCAGCATCGCTCAGGATGCGTGCATGAGCACCACGAGGGAGATCACGGGGCGCGTGCTCACGGCGGCTACGGGGGTGTCGCCGTGAGCGCGCGCCCGCGTGGTGTCGCCCGGGAGACCGAGCGGATCGTGGCGGCGGGCACCTACCGGGCACCCGGCGGTCACGAGGTGGTCCGTCGCGGCCCGGTCCGAGGCGGCTCGGGAGGGTACGCGCGTGCACGGGCGCGGCGGAGATGCCCCGCGCCCTGACCGTCCGCGCGGAGCGGGTCCTGGAGACCGCGGCCGCGCACGGCTACCGGCGACTGGTGCCGGGAGCCCGGGGCTGCGGGGATCAGGTCCAGCCGTACCGCTCCCGCAGCCGCTGACGCACGGAGTTGAACCGCATCCGGTCCAGCGCGCACGCCTCCCGGCGCATGCCCTCCTCGTGCAGTCGCAGCACCCGGTCCACGCCGACCCACGAGTCGCGGCCCGACCGGTCCCACGGCCCGCTGCCGATCGGCACCCACTCCCGGTCCCCGTTGTGCGCCTTGCTGGACAGCATGACGGCGAGAACCGTGCCGCCCGCCTCCCGTGCGACCACGAGCACGGGACGGTCCTTGCCCCGGCCGTCGTTCTCCTCATAGGGGACCCAGGTCCAGACGATCTCTCCCGGATCGGGGTCGCCGTCGTGCGCGGGCGCGTACTCGGTGTGCACCCGGCCCACCTCGCGGGGCGCGGCCTCGACGGTGGCGGAAGGACCGTACCGGCCCGGGGCGTTGTCAGTGTCGAAAGCGGTCACCCGCGTACCGTACGGCACGCGGGCGACCACATGTTCGAGCCCCTCCCGGCCCCGGTCCGGCCGGCGGATTGCCCTCGTCGGCGCCGCACGGGCCCGACACGGGGTCGGGCAGCTTGCCCTGGTCGACGAGCGAGGCGAGGACCGTGCCGGGCACGGTGGCGGGCAGCCAGCCACTGGTGTCCACGGACGTTCTCGGCAGGCCCGGACCGTCGTCCCCGGCCCAGTCGTCCATCGTCAGCCGCCGGCCGGACTCCAGCGGTACCGTGCCGTCCTCGGCCTGCCTCAGCTTGGGCGCGTCGCCGTGACGGGTGCCCCAGTCCGTCCACCCGGTGGCCGAGGGGCGGTGGCCCCTGGCGGTGCCGTACACCTCGAAACCGTTGACGTCGAGGGGCAGCGGGCCGGAGCGGCGGCGGGACGTCATCCGCACCCAGCGGGCCGCCACCTTGCGGGGAAGCTGGATGTTCACCACGCCACCGGTTCCGGCGGCGGTGCGGTAGATGTCCGTCCACCGGGTGTGGTCCGTGCTGGTCTCGACGACGAACTCGAGCGAGTAGCTCGACTGGATCTCCTTGCCCGTCGTACCGCTGTGCGGGTTGCCGGAGGTGGGCGGGGTGAACACCGGGTCGCCCGCGTCGGCCTCGAAGGTCAGCCGGATCCAGTCGACCTCGCAGACGGCCTGCAGGTCCACCGTGATCCACTGCGGATCGCCGGACCCCGCCCGCCAGCCGCTGCCCCCGACGCCGGGCGAGGCCGGCCGGTCGACCGGGAACGAGGCCGGGGTGGGCGCGTAGTCCGTGGAGGACCCGGTGACCGGCCGGTACAGGGCGAGCTCACCGGGGGCGGACGGCTCGGCCGGGGTCTCGGCGACGGCGGCCCGGGCGCTGGACACCGGGAGCAGCGAGCCGAGACCGAAACCGGCCGGCAGCGTGGACCCCGAGGTGACGACAGACCGCCGCGACAGAAGACGCGACGGGTCCGACTTTTCTTCCATGAGCGTGAAGTCCCATCAGAAAGCAGCGGAACGAGCCCGTGACGGCCTCGCCCACCCCTGGTGCCGAACGGAATGACAACGTTGCCAAAGGCTGTGACGCGGGATGCCTTCTGTCAAGAGCTGTGGCGTTGGTGGCCGGGCGGCCGCGGAGGACGGGCGATGTCATGGGCGTACACGCGAGCAAACATGTCTGATTCGCCTTTGCGGGTGGAACCCGTCGGACATGGGCAGGACCGCGCTGATCGTCATCGACATGATCAACACCTACGACCATGCGGACGCCGGCCGTCTCATCCCGTCCGCCGAGACGGTCGTCCCCGTCGTCTCCGCCCTGCTGAAGCGGGCACGGCGGCAGGGCGTCCCGGTGATCTACGTCAACGACAACTTCGGCGAGTGGCGCTCCCACCACGGCGAACTGCTCGACAAGGCGCTGTCGGGGCCGTACGCGCACCTGGTGGAGCCGCTGCTGCCGGACGACTCCTCGCTCTTCGTCGTCAAGGCCCGGCACTCCGTCTTCTTCGAGACCCCGCTCGGCTATCTGCTCAACCAGCAGGGCATCGACCGGCTCGTGCTGTGCGGGCAGGTCACGGAGCAGTGCGTCCTCTACTCATCGCTCGACGCGCACATCCGCCACCTCGACGTGGTCGTCCCGCGAGACGCCGTGGCCCACATCCACGCCGATCTGGCGGACGCGGCCCTGCGGATGATGGAACGCAACATGGGTGCGCATGTGTGCGACAGCGACGAGTTGTGGAGCTGAGCCGCGGTGCCCCGTCCGCGGCGGGCGACACTGGTGCCATGAGCCGCGCTCCCGGTCTGCCCCGTGAGGTCCGCGCCTATGCGGAGGAGCTGGTGCGGCGGACGCGCGCTGTCTGCGGGCCGCGGCTTGTGAGCGTGTTCGCCGTCGGATCCCTCGCCCTCGGCGACTACCGGCACGGGCGCAGCGACATCGACGTCACCGTGGTGGTGGACCGGTCGCTTCCCGGGCGGGCGCTGTCCGAACTGGCCGGGGTGCTGGCCCATCCCGGGCTCGCCTGTCCCGCGGCCGGGCTGGAACTGGTCGTGTATCCCGCCGATGCCGTCGGGCGTCCTTCGGGGCGGGCGGGGTACCTCCTGGATCTCAACACCGGGCCTTCGCTGCCCGAGCGGGTGAGTCACGACGCCGAGGAGGCGTCCGCGTTCTGGTACGTCCTCGACCGGTCGGTCGCCTGGCAGGCCGGCCTTCCGCTGTTCGGTGCGCCGGTGCGGGACGTCGTCGCGGCGCCGGGGCGGGGCGACGTGCTTGCCGCGCTCCGGGCCTCGGTGCGGGAGCATGCCGAGGGGGACGGGCACGTGGGGGACAACCGGGTGCTCAACGGGTGCCGGTCCGTGGTGTGGTGCCGTACCGGGCGGTGGGTCGCCAAGCGTCGGGCGGGTGAGGTCGTCGCTGCTTCGGAGGCTCGGTTCCGGCCGTTGGTCCTCAGTGCGCTGCGCAGCTTCGAGCTGCCCCGTGAGCGCGCGCTCACCCTGCCGGCGGGGGACGTGCGGGAGTTCCTGGCGTGGGTCGACGGGAGGGTCGATGAGGCCGCCGGGCCTTGTCAGGGGGCGTAGGGGACGGGCTAGGCTCTGCTGCGCGGCATCGCGTGTCGGTCACCGGCTGGGTGAGGCATGGAGGCGCCGCGAATGCCCGTGGAGGCATTGCACCGTGTCAGTCGAGTTCAACCACACCATCGTTCTTTCCCGTGACCGGGAGAAGTCCGCCCGTTTCTTCGCCGAGATCCTGGACCTGGAGCTCGGGGAGCCGGCCGGGATGTTCCTGCCGGTGACGACCGCCAACGGCGTCACCCTGGACTTCGCGACCGTCGACATCGACATCCTGATGCAGCACTACGCGTTCCTCGTCTCCGAGGACGAGTTCGACGCGATTCTCGGCCGGCTCGTGGCCGCCGGGGTTCCCATCCAGGCCGATCCGCATGGCAAGCACCCCCGCCGTATCAACCGCAACGACGGTGGACGCGGTGTGTACTTCATCGATCCGGCCGGTCATGGTCTCGAGGTGATCACCGTCGCGTACGGGGCGGATCCCGCGTCGCCGTTGAACGGGGTGATCGAGGAGGTTCCCGGGGCCGTGTAGCGGGGAGTGGGGGGTGGGCCCCATGGGTCCGCCCCCGCCGCCCCTTCCCGTTCCCGGCCCCGGGGATTCCGCCCCCGGGGACCCGCTCCTGAAGCGCCGGAGGGGCTGTGTGGTGCGGACGGTGCGTCCGGTTCAGCTGTCGACCGTGATCGCGCACGACCAGCCGTACGGCCCCGGGCGTATGCGCAGGTCCTCCCACGCCACGTCCGTCGGAGGGCTTGCGGTGAGGCGTACGTCCGTGACGGTGGCCAGCGCCAGGCGGATGTCCAGACCGTCCTCCGTCTCGTTCGCCTCCATGTCGACCGGGATCTGGCCGTCCTCCTCCAGCCGGCAGAGGATCTCGTCCAGGAGCGCGGCCAACAGGTCCTCGTCACTCGGCTCGGCCAGCCGGACGCGGCCCACGCAGGTCGGCCGTACCCCGGATACGTCGGCGAAGCACTCCACCATCGCCGCCACCGCCTCCGCCAGACAGTTCTCCCGGCTCGTGGCCCACGCCTCGATCCGGAACTCGTCCTCCTGCGCGACCGCCCGGTGCCCGCTCTCGTAGTAGCTCGTGTCACCGACCATGGAAGTCGCCTGCCCGACCCTCGTGAACCCATGCTTCGGGGAGCGGACAGCCGGGTACACGGGTGCCATGCGGTTCCGTGACCGCCGGCAGGCCGGCCGTGAACTCGCCGCACGGCTGCGGGAGCGGCAGGACGAGGGCGCCCTGCCCGACCCCGTCGTGCTGGCCCTGCCCCGCGGCGGTGCCGCCGTGGCCTTCGAGGTCGCCCGCGCGCTGGACGCCCCGCTCGACGTACTCGTCGTACGGAAGATCGGCGCCCCGTTCCACGAGGAGTTCGGCGTCGGCGCGATGGCCGGCGACGGTATTCCGCTGTACGACGAGGACGCCCTGCTGCGGCTGGGGCTGAGCGAGGCCGACCTCGCGCCCGTCGTCGCCCGCGAGCGTGCCGAGCTGCGCCGCCGCGAGGAGCGCTACCGCCGGGGCCGGCCCGCGCCCGAACTGGCCGGACGGACCGTGGTCGTCGTCGACGACGGACTGGCGACCGGCTCCACCGCCCGCGCCGCACTGCGCGCTCTGAGGGCCCGGGACCCCGGGCATCTCGTCCTGGCCGTGCCGGTCGGCTCGGCGGAGGGGGTCACGCTGATGCGGTCCGAGGCCGACGAGGTGCTGTGCCTGCACGAACCGGCCGCGTTCATGGCCGTCGGCCAGTGGTACGAGGAATTCGACCAGCTGACCGACGAGGACGTACTGGACGCGCTGCGGAAGGTCTAGTGCCCGACAGAGTGGCCGTACGGTCCGGTCACTGGCCGGCCGGGCTCCACGGTACGTCCGCGGGCCTGCTGCGGGAGACGATGCGGGCGCCGCCGTTGTCGACGGCACGGACCTGGAGGGAGCCGCAGCCGCAGCGGGTCCACACCGTGCTGCCGGTCGCGGTGCCGTGCCGGGAGACCATATGGAACGGCTCGGCGTCGTCCGGCCACCCGCAGTACGGGCAGACGGTGCCGGTCGTGCTGATCATGGTGACTCCTCGAGATCCTCGATCACATGGGTGCACTGACGATTGTCGCGACACGGAAAGGGTGCTCCGTCCCCTCCGTTCACGTCCAGGTTGACTTTGTGCACGTAACCGTTAAGCGTGGACTTCATGATTGATCTGCGCCGGCTGCATGTCCTCAGGGCGGTCGCCCACTACGGCACGGTCACCGCGGCCGCCCGCGCGCTGCACTTCACCCCGTCCGCCGCCTCCCAGCAGATCCGTCAGCTCGCCCGTGATCTGGACGTCGACCTGCTGGAACCGCAGGGGCGTGGCGTACGGCTCACCCCGGCCGCCGAGAGTCTGCTGGCACACGCCGACGCGATCCAGGCGCGCTGGGACCAGGCCGAGCGGGATCTGCGGGCCGACCACGGCGCGCCGGCCGGGGTGTTGCGAGTCACAGGGTTCCCGGTGGCCATCTCGGTGCTGCTGGCGCCCATGGCCGCCCGGCTGAAGAAGCGTCATCCGCGGCTGTCGGTGCGGATCGCCGAGGCGGAGGTGACGCGGAGCTTCGACCTGCTCTTCGAAGGGGCCGTCGATCTGGCCGTCGTGGAGTCCACCCCGGCCAACCCGCCGCTGAGCGACACCCGGTTCGATCAACAGCCTTTGCTGGAGGACCCGTTCGACCTGGTGGTCCCGGCGGGACATCCGCTGGCCGGGCTCGAGCGGATCGACCTCGCCGAGGCGGCGCGCGAGCCGTGGATCGTGCCGGTGCCGGACAGTCCCTGCCGGCCGCATGTGCTGGCCGCGTGCGGCGCGGCCGGCTTCTCCCCGGACGTCGTCCACCACGCCTGCGACTGGAACGTCACCGCCCAGCTCGTCGCCCACGGCCTCGGCGTCGCCCTGATCCCGCGTCTCGCCCGCCTCGTCGCGGACCTGCCGATCACCCGCGTGCGCTGCGCCGGCAACCCGCGCCGCGCCCTGCTGACCTGCACCCGCGGCGTCGGCCGCACCCGCCCGGCGGTGACGGCGGCCCTGCGCGAACTGCGCGAACTGGCCGCGACGGCGGTCGCCTGAGCACACAAGAACGCCAGCCGGCCGCGCGGCCAGGACGGGGCGTCGTCCGGATCAGGCCGGTTCCGGGCAGCGGCGCCCCGTCGCCGCCCCGCGTCTCCGCATGATCCGCCGGACAGCCCCTAGCGCCCCGGTGCCCCCGTGCGCAGGCCGTCCATGATCAGGTCCAGGAGCCGGGTGGCGCGGGGCTGCCAGTCGTCGGCCGGGTCGAGCTGCCAGAGGCCGCCGATCGCGAGGACGAGGTCGTCCGCCGTCACGCCGGGGCGGATGGATCCGGCCTTCTCGCAACTGCGCAGCAGCAGTTCCGCCGCCTCGGTCACCGGACTGTGTCCCGGCTTCGCCGGGCTCCCCGGTGCGCTGGTGGCCTGCCGGATGGCGTCCGCCAGGCCGGCCTTGGTCATGGCGAACCGGGCCAGCCCGTCCATCCACTCGCGCAGCGCGCATGCGGGCTCCCGCCCGCTCAGCAACTGCGCCGCGCTGTCCGCCACCTGCTGCATCTCGTGCCGGTAGATCTCCAGGACGAGGGCCTCACGGCTGGGGAAGTTCCGGTAGAAGGTGCCCTGTCCGACGCCCGCCTTCTTGGCGATCACGCTCAGTGGGGTGTCCGCCGAGCGCGTGAGTTCGACGAGGGCCACCTCCAGGATGCGCTCGCGGTTGCGCTGTGCGTCCGAGCGCAGGGGCGGCGCCGTGCCCAGGGGTGTTCGCCCTGTCCGCGGGCAGGGCGGTACGTCCTTCTCGTGCCCCACTCGTCCTCCTCCCGGATCATGACCGAAACCCGTCCTTGCTAACCGGACAGCTGTCCACTACGTTTTCGAGGGAACGGACAGCTGTCCGCTTCGGGTCCATCGTATCGGCGGACACGGACGCGCGGGACGGCCGGTGGCGCATGCCCGTCATGACCGGCGTTTCCCGGCCCGTCCCCCTCCGCCACATGGTCCCGAACACCCCCCGATCCGTACAGCCCACCGCCCGCGTCATCGACTCGTCCGCCTTCCAGATCCGTGAAAGAAGGCTGCTCATGGCCCTCTCGACGTCCAGCAGCGTCACCCTGAACATCAACGGCGAGAAGCACACGCTGTCCGTCGACCACCGCACCACCCTGCTCGACGCCCTGCGCGAGCGCCTCGATCTGACCGGCACCAAGAAGGGCTGCGACCACGGACAGTGCGGCGCCTGCACGGTCCTGGTCGACGGCCGCCGCACCGTGTCCTGTCTGCAACTCGCCGTCGCGTCCGACGAACGCGAGATCACCACCGTGGAGGGCCTGGCCGACGGGGACCGGCTGCACCCGGTGCAGCAGGCCTTCCTCGACCTCGACGGCTTCCAGTGCGGCTACTGCACCCCCGGCCAGATCTGCTCCGCCATCGCCGTCATTGAGGAGCACGCCGCGGGCTGGCCCAGCGCCGTCACCGAGGACGTGCGCCCAGAGGCGGGACCGCCTCCCCTGACCCCCGAGGAGATCAGGGAACGCATGAGCGGCAACCTGTGCCGCTGCAGCGCGTACGTACAGATCGTCCAGGCCGTCGCCCGCGCGGCCGAGGAGAACCGCACCGAGACCGAGGAGACCGCGGCATGAGGGAGTTCGACTACCGGCGCGCGGACGACGTCCTGGGCGCGGTGGCGCTGCTCGACGCCGACCCCGACGCCCGCTACCTCGGCGGCGGCACCAACCTCGTCGACCTGATGAAGAACGGCGTCGAACGCCCCGCCCGCCTCATCGACGTCCGCACCCTCCCGCTGGACCGGATCGAACCGGCCGACGACGGCGGACTGCGCATCGGCGCCACCGTCACCAACAGCGACCTCGCCGCGCACCCCGGGATCCGCAGCGACTACCCCGCCCTCGCCCAGGCCGTGCTCGCCGGCGCCTCCGGGCAGCTGCGCAACATGGCCACCGTCGGCGGCAATCTGCTCCAGCGCACCCGCTGCGGCTACTTCACCGATGTGACCAAGCCCTGCAACAAGCGCGCCCCCGGCAGCGGTTGCCCCGCCCTCGAGGGCGAACACCACAATCACGCCATCCTGGGTGCCTCCGACCACTGCGTCGCCGTCCACCCCTCCGACATGGGCGTGGCACTGACCGCCTTCGACGCCGTCGTCGCGTACCAGACCGCCGACGGACCGGGCCAGTTGCCGCTGGCCGACTTCTACCTGCCGGTGGGCGAGACCCCGCACCGGGAGACCGCCCTGCCGCCCGGCGCCCTCATCACGCACATCACCCTGCCGCCCGCGCCGGTCGCCGCCCGCTCCCGCTACCGCAAGGTCCGCGAACGCGCCTCGTACGCCTTCGCGATCGGCTCCGTCGCCGCCGCCCTCGACATCGACGGCGGAGTGGTCCGCCAGTCCCGGCTCGCCTTCGGCGCGGTCGCGTCCCGGCCCTGGCGGGCCCACGCCGCCGAACGCGTCCTGAACGGCGCCCCGGCCACCGCCGAGTACTTCGCCGCGGCGGCGGACGCCGAACTCGCGGCCGCCAGGCCGCTGCCCGACAACGGATACAAGGTCACCCTGATGCGCAACCTCGTGGTGGCCGTGCTGTCCGAACTCGCCGAGGAGACCGCCCGATGACCACCGCCACGACCGGCGTCACCCCGATCACGGGAGCCGTCGGCACCGCCCACACCCGCGTCGAGGGCCGCGCCAAGGTGACCGGCGCCGCGCGCTACGCCGGCGAGATCCCCTTCGCCGAACTCGCCCATGGCTGGCTGGCGTTGTCCACCGTGGCCCGCGGCCGGATCGTGTCCGTCGAGACCGGCCCCGTGCTCGCCATGCCGGGCGTCGTCACCGTGCTGCACCACGGGAACGCCCCCCGCCTCGACACCGACTACATCGGCATGCTGGGCGTCCCGCCCGACCCTACGGCCGCCGTCTTCCAGAACGACCGTGTCCCGCACGCCGGCTGGCCCGTCGCGCTCGTCGTCGCCGAGACGCCCGAGCAGGCACGGGAGGCCGCCGAGGCGCTCGTCGTGACCTACGAGCGGGAGCCGCACGACATCGAGCTCACCGCCGGCCGACCGGACGCCCACCCGGTGAACGGACATATGCCCGGCGTGACGGAGAAGGGCGACATCGAGGCCGAACTCGCCGCCTCCGCCCATGTGGTGGACGAGGAGTACACCACCCCCGAAGAGCACCACGCCATGATGGAGCCGCACGCGGCGACCGCCCTGTGGGACGGCGGCCGGCTCGAGGTCGTCGACTCCAACCAGGGCACCACCTGGGTCGCCGACGAACTCACCCGGATGTTCTCCCTGGACCCGGCCGCGGTGCGGGTCCGCTCCGAGCACATCGGCGGCGGCTTCGGCAGCAAGGGCGTACGTGCCCACCAGGTGTCCGCCGTGATGGCCGCGACCATCCTGCAGCGCCCGGTCCGCGTGGTGCTGACGCGCCGCCAGATGTTCTCCCTCACCGGCTACCGCAGCCCCACCGCCCAGCGGGTACGGCTCGGCGCCGGCGCCGACGGCAGGCTGCGCGCCCTGGACCACCGCTCGGTCAACCAGACGTCCACGGTGTGGGAGTTCGTCGAGCCGAGCGCCGGTGTGGCACGGGTGATGTACGACGCCGACGCGCACCGCACCTCGAACGAGGTCGTGCGCCTCGACGTGCCCTCGCCGACGTGGATGCGCGGTCCCGGTGAGGCGCCCGGGTCGTTCGCGCTCGAGGCGGCGCTCGACGAACTGGCCGAGCGGTGCGGCATCGATCCGATCGAACTGCGGCTGCGCAACGATCCCGAGCGCGGCCCCGTCTCCGGGCTGCCCTTCGCCGGCCGCAACCTCGCCGCCTGCTTCCGCGAGGGAGCCCGGCGCTTCGGCTGGGCCGGCCGCGATCCGCGTCCCGGCACACGTCGCGAAGGCCGCTGGCTGCTCGGCACCGGCACGGCCGCGGCCTCCTTCCCCGCCGGCGCCCTCCCGTCGACGGCCTCGGTCACCGCGGAGGCGGACGGCACCCACACCGTGCGGATCGCCGCCGCCGACATCGGCACCGGGGCCCGTACGGCACTCACCCTGGTCGCCGCCGACGCCCTCGGGGTGGCCACCGACCGGGTCCGGGTGCGGATCGGCGACAGCGACTTCGGCCCGGCGGGGATAGCCGGCGGCTCCATGGGCACACGCTCCTGGGCCTGGGCGATCACGGCCGCCGCACGGGAACTGCGCGACCGGCTCGTCCCGGGAGGCACCATTCCGCCGGAGGGCATCACCGTGCGCTCCGACACCACCGCCGCCCTCGGCGCCCTCGCACAGAAGGAACGGCACTCCTTCGGTGCGCAGTTCGCCGAGGTCGCCGTGGACGTCACCACCGGCGAGGTGCGGGTGCGCCGCATGCTCGGCATCTTCGCGGCGGGCCGGATCGTCAACCCGCTCACCGCGCGAGGCCAGCTGGTGGGCGGCATGACCTGGGGCATCTCGATGGCCCTGCACGAGGAGGCGGTCCGCGACCGCGCCTCCGGCAGCCTCTACGGCCCCGACCTCGCGGGCTACCACGTCGCCGGCCACGCCGACGTACCCGCGGTCGAGGCCGACTGGGTCGACGACCCCGATCCCGAGGACCCGGTCGGCATCAAGGGCATCGGCGAGGTCGGCATCGTGGGCGCCGCCGCGGCCGTCGCCAACGCGGTCTGGCACGCGACCGGGGTACGCCACCGGAACCTGCCCATCCGGCCCGACCGGGTGCTGCGGGCGGCAGGAGGTGTACGTGTTTGACATCGCCGGCGAACTGCACCGCTGGCTGACCGAGGGCCGGGAGTTTGCCGTCGCCACGGTGGTGTCCGTGGGCGGCAGCGCCCCGCGCGACCCCGGCGCCGCCCTGGCCGTCGACCGCGACGGCACGGCGATCGGCTCGGTCTCCGGCGGCTGCGTGGAGGGCGCGGTGTACGAACTGTGCGCCCAGGCCCTCGAGGACGGCGAGACCCGTGTCGAGCGGTTCGGCTACAGCGACGAGGACGCCTTCGCCGTAGGCCTGACCTGCGGAGGGATCATCGACATCATGGTGACGCCGGTCGGCGGGCGGGCGCCCGTGCGGCAGGTGCTGTCGTCCGCGCTGTCGGCGGTCCTGCGGGGCGCGCCGGGCGCGCTGGCCCGGGTCGTCGAAGGCCCGCCGGAACTCCTCGGCGGCGTGCTCCTCGTCCACCCGGACGGCTCGTACGAGGGTGGCCTCGGCGGCGCCGTCGAGCTGGACCGGACGGCGGCGGCGGAGGCCGGGGCACTGCTGGACGCGGGCCGCACGGGTTCCGTCGCCGTCGCGGAGGACGGCTCGTACTGCCCCGGCGGGCTGACCCTGTTCGTACAGACCTCGGTGCCGCCGCCGCGGATGATCGTCTTCGGTGCGATCGACTTCGCCGCGGCGCTGGTGCGGGTGGGGAAGTTCCTCGGCTATCACGTCACCGTGTGCGACGCGCGGCCCGTGTTCGCGACCGCGGCGCGCTTCGCGGAGGCCGACGAGATCGTCGTCGACTGGCCGCACCGCTATCTGCGGAGCACGGAGACGGACACGCGGACCGTGCTGTGCGTTCTCACGCACGACGCGAAGTTCGATGTGCCGTTGCTGAAGGTGGCGCTGGGGCTGCCGGTGGCGTTCGTCGGGGCGATGGGGTCTCGGCGGACCCATGCGGATCGGGAGCGGCGGTTGCGGGAGGCGGGGGTGGGGGAGCGGGCGCTGGCCCGTCTCCGCTCCCCGATCGGCCTCGACCTCGGTGCCCGGACGCCGGAGGAGACGGCGATCTCGATCGCGGCGGAGATCGTCGCGGGGCGGCGGGGCGGTACGGGGGTGCCGCTGACAGGCGTCGGGACGCCGATCCACCGGGAGGGGCAGGCCGCCTCCGCGGCTGCGTGAGCCGGTTCTCGCCCCCGCCGCCCTTTCCCTTCCCGACCTGGGGCTGCGCCCCGGACCCCCGTCGGCCCTGCGGGCCTCCTCCTCGAACGCCGGAGGGGCTGAATGCAGCCCCTCCGGCGTTCGAGGAGCGGGGGTCCGGGGGCGGCGCTCCCGGGGGCAAGAGGAATCAGGCCGCGGCCGGCTCGCCGGCGAGGCGGGTGATGACCTCGGTCAGCTGGGCGGCGACCTCGTCGTCGTCCGCCGGGTGCGTCTCCGCGAACCGCGTCACCGACCCCGGAATCGACAGCTTGATGTCCTCGATCACCCTGCCACCCGCGATCCCCACGGACTTGCGCGCGTCGTCGTGCGCCCAGACACCGCCGTACTGGCCGAACGCGGTACCGATCACGACGACCGGCTTGCCGCTGATCGCGCCGGCGCCGAAGGGACGGGACAGCCAGTCGATGGCGTTCTTCAGCACCGCCGGCATCGTGCCGTTGTACTCCGGCGTGAACAGCAGCAGCGCGTCCGCGCCCGCGGCCGCTTCGCGCAGCTTGGCCGCGGCGGCCGGGACGCCGCCCTCGACGTCGATGTCCTCGTTGTAGAAGGGGATCTCCGAGAGCCCCTCGTAGAGCGCGACATCGGCGCCCTCGGGAGCGAGCTTCACCGCGGCCTCGGCGAGCTGACGGTTGTGCGAGCCGGCGCGAAGGCTGCCGACGAGGGCGAGGATGCGAACAGACATGACGAATCTCCAGGGGGGCTGAAATACTGCCGAAACAATCCGGACCGGGGTCCGCTTCTCGGTTGTAGCACTTCAACCGGACCGCGGTCCAGTTTCTTCCCGATGCTTTACGCTGGGTTCATGTCCGCCGCGCCGCCGCCCGCACCGGCACCCCAGGACCCCGTACAGCCGCTGGAGTTGCCGCAGCTCGGTACGGACCCCGACGAGCCCTGTCTGCGCGCCGACGCAGCACGCAACCGGGCCAGGCTGCTGGAGGCCGCCGCACTGCTCGTGGCAGAGCGCGGGCCGGACGGCGTCACCATGGAGGAGGTCGCGGCGGCCGCCCGCGTCGGCAAGGGGACGGTGTTCCGCCGCTTCGGCGACCGCACCGGCCTGCTGACGGCCCTGCTCGACCACTCCGAGAAGAAGTTCCAGGCCGCCTTCCTCTCCGGCCCCCCGCCGCTCGGCCCGGGAGCGCCTCCGGCCGAGCGGCTGCGCGCCTTCGGCCTCGCGATGCTCCGCCGTACCGCCGACGAGCTGGAACTGCAGCTGGCGGCCGAACCGGAGGCAGGCCGCCGCTTCACCAGCCCGCCCCGCCGCGTCCTGCGCCACCACGTGACCCTGCTGCTGCGCGAGGCGGTCCCGGACGCGGACTGCGATGTCCTCGCCCACCCGCTGATGGCCCAGCTCGACCCCGCCCTGATCCACCACTTGATACGTCAGTGCGGTATGCCACTGGAGCGGCTGGAGGCCGCCTGGCTGGATCTGGTGGACCGGGTGACGGGCCCGGCGCCCGTCCGCTGACGGGGTATCAACTCCCCCGCCTGAACGTCCCGTTACGGCTTCTGCAAGGATGCCGTACGTCATGGTGCAGATACCGAACACGCCCGCGCCCGCGTCCCCCGCACCGACGCGCTCCGTACCCACGAGCGCCGATGTGGCCCGCCTGGCCGGCGTCTCGCGCGCGACCGTCTCCTACGTCCTGAACAACGCCGGTGCCGTCCGGATCAGCGAGCCCACCCGTCGCCGGGTCCGCGAGGCCGCGAGGGAACTCGGCTATGTGCCGCACGCGGCCGCCCGCAGCCTGCGCGCGGGCCACAGCCGTACGGTCCTGATGCCCGCGCCCGCCTTCCCCGTCGGGCCGCTCTACAGCCAGTTCATCAACGATCTCCAGAGCTCCCTCGCCCGCCTCGACTACACGGTCGTGCAGTACGGCACCGTCGGCCTGCACGACGACGAGGCGGCCCTCGCCTGGGCGGAGCTGCGGCCCGTCGCGGTCCTGGTCCCCGGGTCCGGACTCGGCCCGCGCGGGGTCGAGGTGCTCAAACGCTCCGGGGCGCGGGCCGTCGTCACGCTCGGCCCCGAGCCCGTCGAGGGCGCGCACGCCCTGCTCATGGACCACGACGTCGTCGGCCACAGCGCGGGCGCCCACCTCTTCGACCGGGGCAGTCGCCGGATCGGCGTGATCGTCCCCCGGGAACCCGGCCTCGAGGCGTTCTCCGCGCCCCGCCTGGCCGGGGTGCGCGCCGCCCTGCGCGGCACGGACGCCACCGTCACCGAGCTGCCCCTCGCCCATGACGAGGGCGCCGCCGCGCGGCTGGCCGCCCGCTGGCCCGATCTCGGCCTCGACGCCGTGTTCACGTACAACGACGAGTACGCGATGCTGCTGATGCGCGCGCTCCAGGACGCGGGCATCCGCATCCCCGAGGACACCGCCGTGATCGGCGCCGACAATCTCATGCTGGGCCGCCTCCTGCGCCCCCGCCTGACCACGGTCCACCTGGAGCTCCCGCCCGGCCGAGAACTCGCCGAACTGGTGGACCGGGCGGTACGCGACCCGGCAGCGGCCCCCGAGTCCCACAAGGTCCTGGGAGCCTCGGTGATCCGCCGGGAGTCGAGCTGACCTGTAGGGGCGAGGGGCTGCTCATCAGCCCCTCCGGCGTTTGAGGAGCGGGAGTCCGGGGGCGAAGACCCTGGAGGAAGCCCTCCGGCTACCTCACGCCCCGCCGGCGCCCTCCGCCTGCTGCGCGGCAATCTGCTTCCGGACGTCATCCATGTCCAGCTTCCGCGCCTGCCCGATGACATCCGTCAACGCGGCAGCGGGCAACGCACCCGGCTGGGCGAACACGGCGACCTGATCCCGCACGATCATCAGCGTGGGAATCGACTGGATACCGAACGCCGCCGCCAGCTCCGGCTGCGCCTCGGTGTCCACCTTGCCGAACACCAGATCCGGGTTCTCCTCCGCCGCCTTCTCGTACACCGGCGCGAACTGGCGGCACGGACCGCACCAGGCCGCCCAGAAGTCGATCAGTACGAACTCGTTGTCCGTGACCGTCTGGTCGAAGTTCTCCTTGGTGAGCTCCACGGTGCTGCTCATCGCGTGTTCCCTCTTCCTGATGTCGGGTCGAGCCGTCGGCACAACACGGCCGGCCGGTCACGTATTCCGCGCCCCCTACCCATGTGGCCACAGAGCACACCACCCATCAGACTGACGCCATGACGGAAACGCGATCGACGAAACTGGAAGCAACCGCCTACGACGTCGTGGTCCTCGGCGCCGGGCCCGTGGGCGAGAACGTCGCGGACCGCACCCGCGCCGCCGGGCTCAGCACCGCGGTCGTGGAGAGCGAACTGGTCGGCGGCGAGTGCTCGTACTGGGCGTGCATGCCCAGCAAGGCCCTGCTGCGCCCTGTCCTCGCCCAGGCCGACGCCCGGCGTCTCCCCGGTCTGAGCGAGTCCGTCCAGGGGCCCCTGGACGCCGCCGCCGTCCTCGCCCGCCGGAACTCCTTCACCTCCGACTGGAAGGACGACGGCCAGGTCCAGTGGCTGGAGGGCACCGGAGCCGACCTGTACCGCGGCCACGGACGGCTCACCGGCCCGCGTACCGTCACGGTCACGGACGCCGACGGGGGCAGCCGGGTCCTCACGGCCCGGCACGCCGTCGCCATCTGCACCGGCAGCGACGCCCGGCTGCCCGACCTGCCCGGACTGGCCGACGTCCGGCCCTGGACCAGCAGGGAGGCCACCAGCGCCCAGACCGTGCCCGGCCGCCTGGTCGTGGTCGGCGGCGGTGTCGTCGCCACGGAGATGGCCTGCGCCTGGCAAGCGCTCGGCTCACAGGTCACCGTCCTCGTCCGCGGCAAGAGCCTCCTCAACCGCATGGAGCCGTTCGCCGGGGAACTGGTCGCCGAGGCCCTCACCGAGGCGGGCGCGCAGATCCGCACCGGTACCTCCGTGGAGTCCGTGACCAGGGAGAACGGCACCTTGCTGGTCGTCACCGACGGCGGTGAGCGGATCGAGGCGGACGAGATCCTCTTCGCCACCGGCCGGGTCCCGCGCACCGCCGGCATCGGCCTGGAGACGATCGGCCTGGAACCCGGCTCCTGGCTGTCCGTGGACGACAGCCTCCGGGTCACCGGCCAGGACTGGCTGTACGCCGTCGGCGACGTCAACCACCGTGCGCTCCTCACCCACCAGGGCAAGTACCAGGCCCGTATCGCGGGCGCCGCCATCGTCACCCGGGCCGCCGGGGGGCCCGTGCGGACGGAGGACTGGGGCGCGCACGCCGCCACCGCCGACCACGCCGCCGTCCCCCAGGTCGTCTTCACCGACCCGGAGGCGGCCTCCGTCGGCCTCTCCCTGGCCGAGGCGGAACAGGCGGGCCACCGAGTCCGCGCGGTGGATGTCGACCTGTCCTCGGTGGCGGGCGCGTCCCTGTACGCCGACGGCTACAAGGGCCGGGCCCGCATGATCGTCGACCTGGAGAACGAAACGATCCGCGGCCTCACTCTCGTGGGTCCCGGCGTCGGCGAACTCATCCACGCCGCGACGATCGCCGTCACCGCCCAGGTCCCGGTCGCCCGCCTGTGGCACGCGGTCCCGTCCTACCCGACGATCAGCGAAGTCTGGCTCCGCCTGCTGGAGGCATACAGGGACGCGTGAGTACCCATCTGAGCCCCGCCGGCGTTTGAGGAGCGGGGTCCGGGGCGGAGCCCCGGGGTCGGGACGGGAGGGGCGGCGGGGGCGACAACCCCCGCGGTCACCCCGCGCAGCCCCTCACGGCAACGAGAACCCCAACCCCCGCGCCGCCCCCTCCGCCGTAGCCTGCCCCCACCGCTCCACCACCGCCGCGCTGGACGACAACGACCGAAGTTCCGCCCGGTCGAGATACAACGTTCCGTCCAGATGATCGACCTCATGCTGCACGATCCGCGCCGGCCACCCCCCGAACACCTCGTCCACCTCCCGCCCGCCCTCGTCCTGCCCCCTCACCCGCACCGACACGGCCCGAGCCACCACCGCCTGATACCCCGGCACACTCAGGCACCCCTCGAAGAACCCCGTCCGCGCGGCCCCCACCGCCTCGTACGCCGGATTGACCAGCACCCGGAACGGCTGCGGCACCCGCCCCCGCGCGAGACGCACCTCCTCCGGCACCGGCGCCGGATCCTCGATCACCGCGATCCGCAGCCCGATCCCCACCTGGGGCGCGGCCAGCCCGACCCCCGGCGCCGCCCGCATGGTGACCCGCAGGGCCGCGACGAACCGGGCCAGCAGCTCGGGCCCCAACTGCCCGTCGTACGGCTCGGTTCCCGCGCGCAGCACCGGATCCCCGGCCGCGACGATGGGCAACGGCCCCTTCACGGCGAGCAGTTGCTCGACCCGCTCGGCCAAGGGCGTGCGATCGTCCGGAGTTCCCATTCCGCCAGGATCGCACGCCGTTCACATGTGGCACAGATCACACACATCTCCCGGGAACTGGGCCGCGCGCCACTCCGACTACTGCACCACCACCCGCCCCCCATACGTCCCCGGGAGAACCCCTCCGATGACCACCGCTCCCTCGCCCACCACGGACGAGGCCCCGCAACCCCCTGCCCCCGCACCCGCGAAGAGCGTCCGGTCCGGCCTGCGCCCTCTCGTCCTGCGCCTGCACTTCTACGCGGGAGTGCTGGTCGCGCCGTTCCTCCTCGTCGCCGCCCTCACCGGACTGCTGTACGCCGCCTCCTTCCAGGCCGAGAAGATCGTCTACGACCATGAGCTGACCGTCCCCGTCGGCGACCGCAAGCTGCCGGTCTCCGAGCAGGTGGCGGCCGCCCGCGAGGCCCACCCCGAGGGCACCGTCGCCGCCGTACGTCCCTCACCCGAGGCGGACGCCACCACGAGGGTGATGTTGTCCGGCACACCGGGTGTGGACCCCGGCCACACCCTGGCCGTGTTCGTCGACCCGTACACCGCGAAGGTGCGCGGCGAGCTGGAACAGTACGGCTCCTCGGGCGCGCTGCCCCTGCGCACCTGGATCGACGAGTTCCACCGCGATCTGCACCTCGGTGAAACGGGCCGTCTCTACAGCGAGTTCGCGGCCAGCTGGCTGTGGGTGATCGCCGGCGGCGGACTGGTGCTGTGGTTCTCCCGCCGCCGGGCCCTGCGCACGATACGCGGCACCAGCGGCCGGCGCCGCACCCTGGCGCTGCACGGCGGTGTGGGCGTCTGGGCCGCGGCAGGCTTCATCTTTCTCTCGGCGACCGGTCTGACCTGGTCCACCTACGCCGGCGCGAACATCGGCGAACTGCGCACCTCCCTGGGCCAGGAGACCCCCTCGGTGTCCGCGGCGGCCGGCGAACACGCGGGCCACGACGCGGCCGGCGGCACGACGGGTGACGCGGCGCACGGGGTGGGCCTGGACAAGGTGCTCGCGGCGGCACGCGCCGAGGGTCTGGGCGACCCGGTGGAGATCGTGCCGCCCGCCGACGAGAAGTCCGCGTACGTCGTGCAGCAGATCCAGCGCAGCTGGCCCACGAAACAGGACTCGGTCGCCGTCGATCCGGCTTCCGGCGAGGTCACCGACGTCCTGCGGTTCGACGACCATCCGGCGCTGGCGAAGCTCACCCGCTGGGGCATCGACCTGCACACCGGCAATCTGTTCGGCCTGGTGAACCAGATCGCCCTGATGGCCCTGGCGTTCACCCTGATCCTGCTGATCCTGTGGGGCTACCGCATGTGGTGGCAGCGGGGCCGCGGCTCCGCCTTCGGCCGGCCGATCCCGCGCGGGGCCTGGCAGCAGGTACCGCCGTACGTTCTCGTCCCGCTGCTGGCGGTGATCGCCGTGCTCGGCTACTTCGTGCCGCTGCTCGGCATTCCCCTGGCGGCGTTCCTCGCCGTCGACATCGTGCTCGGCGAGGTGGCCCACCGCCGGGGACGGCGCGCGTACGGCGGCGACCCGGCGGCGCGCTGACGCGTGGTGCCCGGCTCCCGTCACGGGGAACCGGGCACCGGCCCGTCGTCAGTCCTCGTCGGAGCCGAACTCGCCGCCGAGCGCGGCGGCGAGCCGCAGATGCGGCCTGGCCTCGTCGTCCCGCCCCTGCCGCTGCAGGGTGCGCGCCAGCATCAGCCGCGCGTAGTGCTCCACCGGGTCACGCTCCACGATGACCCTCAACTCCGCCTCCGCGTGCCGTAGTTGCGCCGAGTGGTAGTAGGAGCGCGCCAGCAGCAGCCGCGGCCCGGTCTGCTCCGGCACCTCCTCGACCAGCCCACCGAGAACGCGCGCGGCGGCGGCGTAGTCCTTGGCGTCGAAGAACATGCCGGCGCGCTCCCAGCGCTCGGCCGGCGTTCCGTGGTCGTAGTACATGGTCTCCACCGGTGACCTCCTTCGAGCCCGACAACGGCTCGGCACGGTCCGGTATTCCACGCGCCCGCAGGGGTCAGGTCGCCAGGCCCTGCCGGTAGGCGTAGACGACCGCCTGGACGCGGTCGCGCAGCCCGAGTTTGGTCAGGATGCGGGAGACGAAGGTCTTCACGGTCTCCTGGCTGATCAGGAGCGTCGCGGCGATCTCGCTGTTGGACCGGCCGTCCGCGATGAGCCGCAGCACCTCCAGCTCGCGGGGGGTCAGCGGGATGTCCCGCGGTGCCCCGCGGTCGCTGGGACGGATCCGGGCGGCGTACCGGCCCACGAGCTGCCTGGTCACCTCGGGGTCGAGCAGCGCCGCGCCGTTGGCGACCGTCCGGATGCCGTGCAGCAGCCGGTCCGGCGGCGCGTCCTTGAGCAGGAATCCGCTGGCGCCCGCGCGCAGCGCCTCGTAGACGTACTCGTCCAGGTTGAAGGTCGTGACCACGAGCACCTTCACCGGATGCGGCACCCCGGCGCCGGCCAGCAGCCGGGTGGCCTCGATGCCGTCGAGCACCGGCATGCGTACGTCCATCACCACGACGTCGGGGCGGAGCCGGCCGGCGAGGTCGACGGCGGACTGCCCGTCGCCGCACTCGCCGGCCACCTCCAGGTCGGGCTGGGCGCCGATGATGGTCACCAGACCGGTGCGGATCAGCATCTGGTCGTCGCAGACCAGGACCCGGATGGGCGCGGTCATACCGTGCTCCCGGTCGGTATGCGGGCTCGTACGACGAAGCCGCCGTCCGGTTGTGGGCCCGCGCTGAAATCGCCGCCCAGTACGTCGACCCGCTCCCGCAGCCCGGCCAGGCCCCGGCCGCTCCCGCCGGGGGAGGAGGCCACCGGTGCGCCGGAGCCGTCGGTGCCGACCTCCACGGTGATCTGCTGTTCGCTGTGCCGTACGTCGACCCGGGTGGCGCCGCCGTGCGCGTACTTGAGGGCGTTGGTCAGCGCCTCCTGCACGACCCGGTAGGCGACGAGGTCGGCGCTGCCCGTCGACGGCGCCGGTGTGCCCTCCTCGGTGAACTTCACCGGCTGCCCGGCCCGCCGGGTCTGCTCCACGAGCGGGAGGAGCCGGCCGACGGGCGGTGTCCTCGCCTCGGGACCGTGGTCCGGCTGCAGCAGGTCCAGCAGATGCCGCAGATCGGTGATGGCCCGCCGGCCGGTGTCGGTCACGGCGGTCAGCGTCTGGTCCAGCCGGTCGGGCGCGGCGGTCAGATAGCGGGCCGCCTCGGCCTGTACCACCATCGCCGTCACATGATGCGTCACCACGTCGTGCAACTCCCGTGCGATACGGGCGCGTTCGTTGGTGCGGGTCTCCTCGGCGACCCGGTGCCTGCGCTCGGCCTCGGCGACCCGGGTGGAGCGCAGCCACACCCCGATGCCCCACGCGAGGGCCACCGCCAGGTAGAACGTCACGAACTCGCTCGCCGGCTCGCCGGGGCCGACCCGGTGGAACGCGACCGTCAGCGCCACGTAGGCGACGGTGCACAGGGCCGCGGCGGTGCGCCGGTACCGTTCCAGATACGCCCCCGTGCTCAGCAGCGCGATGGGGAGCGCGATGCCCGCGGGGGAGTGGTAGCCGCGGAGTTGGTCGAGGGCGAACCCGGCCGCCACCAGGGCGAGACAGACGGCCGGCCACCGCCGGCGCACGGCCAGCGGAAGGGCCTGGAGGGCCACCGCCACGAAGGCGAGCGGGTCGAAGGGACGCTCCGGCACGCCGCCGAGGAGCGTCCCGTGGTTCTGGAAGTCCGGCCACAGTGCCAGGGCGAGGACGAGCAGCCCGAGCAGGAGGTCCCTGACGGTGACGTCCAGCCTGCGCCACACTTCCCGGAGCCGGTGAGGAGCGATCACCGGGGCAGTCTAGCGGTGGCGTCGGCCCGCTCCGCGCGCCGGCGACGGGGCACCAGATTGCCGCGCCGGTGGGCCAGCCACAGGAACCCGATCGTCAGCAGCACACCGAACAGCACCGAGTACACGCTTCCCTCCGGGCCGAAGTCACCCCCGGTGATCCACTTGTTGCCCGACATCGTGGAGTCCAGCAGCCCCTGCTCGGTGTCGTTGCCCGAGACCACGGTGCTGAAGATGCCGCCCGCGGCGAAGTTCCAGCCGAAGTGCACACCGATCGGCACCCACAGGTTGCGGGTGGCGACGTACGCGGCGGCGAGCATGCCGCCGGCCTCGATCGCGATGGCGAAGGCTCCCCACGCCGTGGCGTCCGGGTTGGGCAGGTGCGCCGCGCCGAACAGCAGCGCGGTCAGCGCCAGCGCGATCCAAGTGCCCAGGTACTCCTCGACGATCCGGAACAGCACCCCGCGGAACAGCAGTTCCTCCGTGACGGCCGCGGCGGCCATGAAGCCGAACAGCCCGGCCGTGCCGCTCAGTGAACCCAGGCCGTGCACCTCGTAGTTGCCGGAGGTGAAGAGGTTCGTGATGACCATGGTGAACATCACGAGGCCGATCAGCGTCCCCCGGCCGAGCGCCGGCGCGGCACCGTTCGGATCCAGTTCCGTGACCGGCCGGTGCTCGGTCCGCCCCACCACCCACCGGTAGACCAGCACCGCGAGCACGGTGGTCAGCGCCCCGCCGGCGAGCGTGAGCCACGGGTTGTCCCGCACCGCGTTCACGCTCTGTCCGCCCAGGGCGGAGATCGCGAATACGGCCAGGATCTGCCAGACCACTCTCATCGATGACTCCTTCGTCGGATCCGCGGCCCAGTGCCACGTGCCGCCATGGACGCTACGGATCACGCGGCCGGGAATCGTCACCGTCCGGTGGACACTTGCCCGTAGCTCGCTCGGGGGACAACTCCCGGCCCACGGCCCGCATCCGCCCCCCACCGTGAGAACGCCGGTCGGCTCAGGTGCACGGGGAGCACGGTTCCCTGCGCGGACGCCCCGGCGGCCGCGCTTCCCGGTTCCCCGTTCGGGTCCGCGGCCGGCCGGGCCTGTCTCGGTCCCGCCAACTTCGCCCGTCCGCAAGCGTGTTCCGGGTCACATGCCGGGGAATGAGTTGCCTGCGCGGGAGGAACCGTATCCACGGGTGATTGCCTGGGGCCCGGATGCGACGACGAGGGGCCATGACTGCTGGGTGGGTTGCTCGCACGGGACGGGCCGCGGTGTTCGCGGCCGGCTGCGTGGTGCTCGCCGCTCTCGGGCACGTCATGATGTCCGGCGACCATGTCCCCCTCTGGATCCTGGCCGCGTGCTGGGCCGCCGTCGGCGCCGTCGGCTGGACCCTCGCGGGGCGTGAGCGCGGACTCCCGCTGATCACCACCGTGGCCGTGGCCGCCCAGACGGTGCTGCACTCGGCCTTCTCCCTCGCGAGCCCCGCCGCGCACGACATGGACATGGGCGCGATGCCGCACGGCATGCACACCATGCCCCTGCACAAGGACGCGGACACGCACATGGCGGCCGCCGGCCACTCCTCCCTCGGCATGCTCGCCGCCCACCTGCTGGCCGCGATGCTGTGCGGTCTGTGGCTCGGGTACGGGGAGCGGGCCGTGTTCCGGGTGCTCCGGGCCGTCGGCGGGTGGCTCGCCGCCCCCCTGCGGACGCTGTTCCTCGCGCCGGTACCGCAGGCCCGCCCGTCCGTCCGCGTCCGCCGGCGCCGCCGCTCGGACCGGGCGCCGCGGCTGCTCCTCCTCGCCCACGCGATCATCTCTCGCGGTCCGCCCGCCGGGGCCGCTGCCGTCTGACGGCAGCCGGTGACACCCCGGGCCCGCCCCTGCGCGACCCGGGCTCCGGTCGTGTGCCGGTACCCCTGACCTCCTCGTACCGCCAGCGGCCGTACCCCCGACGACGGGACCGCGCGTGCCCGTGGACCCCGGTTCCCCGCGAAGGACATCAGGTGATCACTCCTGCCCCGCCCGCCCCTGCCACGAGACCCGAGGACGACACGGCGACCGCATGGGCGCTCGCCGCGCGCGGCGGCGACTCCGACGCCGTCGACCGCTTCGTCCGCGCCCTGCACCGTGACGTCCTCCGCTACGTCGCCCATCTGTGCGGTGACCCGCAGGCGGTGGACGACCTCGCCCAGGACACGTTTCTGCGGGCCCTCGGCAGCCTGCACCGGTTCGAGGGCCGCTCCTCGGCCCGCACCTGGCTGCTCGCCATCGCCCGCCGCGCGGTCGCCGACAGTCACCGGTACGCGGCCGTACGGCCCCGGACGGCCGACGTGTCCGACTGGCAGTCGACCGTGGAGCGGGCGCAGCCGCGCGGGCTGCCCGGATTCGACGACGGGATCGTGCTGCTCGACCTGCTGGACCGGCTGCCCGAGGAGCGGCGTGAGGCGTTCGTCCGCACGCAGCTGCTCGGACTGCCGTACACGGAGGCGGCGGCCCTCGGCGACTGCCCGATCGGCACGGTCCGCTCCCGCGTGGCCCGCGCGCGGACGACGCTCACCGCCCTCATCGACGAAGCGGAGGGGGCGAGTACGGCCGTACATCCGCCGGATCTGGACTGACAGTCCAGAGCTGGACGTGTAGTCTGGTGTCAGGAGGTGTGGTCATGGCAGTCGTGGAGGAGCGGGACGCCGAGCGGGAGGCGATCCTCGCCGCGCTGGCGCCGGTCGTCGACGGGATCGCGGCGACGTTCGGGCCGGTCTGCGAGGTGGTGCTGCACGACTACCGGCGCCCGGCGGGATCGGTGGTCGCCGTGGCCGGCTCCGTGACCGGGCGGACGGTGGGCGGGGCGATGAGCGAGATCGGCATTCGGGTGCCGGCCCGCGGTGACGAGGCCGCCGACGAGCTCAACCACCTCACCCGCACCGGCACCGGCGCCCTCGTGAAGTCGTCCACGATGGTGCTGCGGGACTCCACGGGAGCGGTGTTCGGCGCCCTGTGTGTCAACGTCGACGTCACCGCCGTGGAGCAGGCCCACACCCTGCTCGGCGCGCTGGCCGGCCTCGGCGGCGGCCCGGCCGAACCGCCGGTGACCACCTTCGGCAACGACATCGACGCCGTCGTCGAGGCCATCCTCGACGACCACCGGTCGCTGCGGCACCGGGGCTGGGGCCGGCTCGACCGGGAGGAACGGCTGCGGCTGTTCCGGGACCTGGACGCCCGCGGTGTCTTCGCCGTACGGCGCGCGGTCGAGCAGGTCGCCGGCCGGCTCGGCATCTCCCGTGCCTCCGCGTACAGCTACCTCTCCCAGTCCCGGACGCCGGCCGACCCGACCCCCGCTGGAGGTACCCCGTGACGACCCCCGCCCCGCCGGTCACCCTCGACGACGTCCGATCCGCCGCCGAGCGCCTCCACGGCGTCGCACACCGCACGCCCGTGCTGCGCTCCCGCACCCTGGACGCGCTCGTCGGCGCCGAGGTCCACCTCAAGTGCGAGAACTTCCAGCGCGTGGGCGCCTTCAAGTTCCGCGGCGCCTACAACGCGGCCTCCCGGCTCACCCCCGGCCAACTGTCCCGGGGTATCGCCGCGTACTCCTCCGGCAACCACGCGCAGGCCGTCGCCCTCGCCGCCCGCGAGCTGGGCACCACCGCCGTCATCGTCATGCCCCAGGACGCCCCGCCCTCCAAGCGGGCGGCCACCGAGGCGTACGGCGCCGAGATCGTCACCTACGACCGCTACACCGGCGACCGGGTCGCCCTCGCCGAAGCCATCGCCGCCGAGCGGGGCCTCACCCTCGTCCCGCCCTACGAGCACCCGCACATCATCGCCGGACAGGGCACGGCCGCACTCGAACTCATCGAGGAGACGGGGGAACTGGACCTGCTGCTCGCGCCGGTCGGCGGCGGCGGACTGATCGCCGGAAGCGCCACCGCCGTCAAGGGCACGCACCCCGCGACCCGGGTGACCGGTGTCGAACCCGAGGCCGGCGACGACACCAGGCGGTCCCTGGAGGCCGGCCGGCGCGTCAGCATCCCCGTCCCGCGCACCATCGCCGACGGCCAGGCGCTGCACACCCCCGGGGAGCTCACCTTCTCCCTCAACAGACGGCTCCTGGACGGCATCGTGCTGGTCGGGGACGACGAGATCAGGGACGCGATGCGGTTCGCCTTCGAACGGCTGAAGATCGTCCTCGAACCGAGCGGGGCGACCCCGCTCGCCGCGCTGCTCACCGGCCGGACGGGCCCGCTCCCGCCCCGCGTCGGCCTGATCCTCTCCGGCGGCAACATCGACGCCGACCGCTTCGCCCGGCTCTGCGGTCCGGGCCACTGACGTACCGGCTTCACCCGAATGGCGTCCCCGAGTGGACAGGCGGACGATGGAGTGGTGGGGCCCGGCCCCCGCCGGTGCCGTTCGAGGCAGACGGAGACCGGACCCGGCCGTACAGGGCGACGGTCGGAAGGGAACAGGGTCATGCTCGAGATCAAGACGCTGGACAAGCCGGACGAGAGGCGCGACTTCCCCAGGGGGCACCTGGAAGCCGTCCACATGACAGGGCTGGACTTCGCCGTGGCCACCTTCGAACCCGGATGGCGCTGGACGGAGTCCGTCGGCCCGATCGCGGGCACGGAGAGCTGCCGGATCCACCACAACGGCTATGTCGTCCAGGGCCGTATGCACATCCGCATGGACGACGGCGCGGAGCAGGAGGTCGGCCCCGGAGACGTCTTCGTCTGCGCACCGGGACACGACGCGTGGGTTGTCGGGGACGACCAGGTGATCCTCTACGACTTCGCGGGCGGCATGGCCCAGGAATACGCGAAGGCCGACCAGTCCGCCCGGCCGCCCGGGCCGTGATCCGGCCGGCAGACTCCGGACCCACCAAGTGGGGACTGCTCCCCGATTGCGTGTTAGCGTCGTCGGAGTGAAACGGGGATCGGTCCCCGTTCCGGTGGAGGGGGCGGTGTGTCCGAGACGGCACTGGTGCTGGGCGGAGGCGGGCTGACCGCGTACGCGTGGGAGATCGGCATGCTGGCGGGGCTGGCGGACGCGGGTCTGGACCTGGGGGGCGCCGATGTGCTGGCCGGCACCTCGGCCGGCTCGCTGCTCGCACTGGACCTGGCCGGGGGAGCGTCACCCGGGGAGCTGTTCGAGGAGCAGGTCCACCGGAAGCGGCCCATGATGGACGTGGACTTCACCCTTGGTATGACGGTCAAGTACCTCTGGGCCGCGCTCGGTTCGCGCGACCCGGAGACCGTCGTCAAGCGGCTGGGCGCACTGGCGCTGAGAGTGCGAGACATGTCGGAGGCCGAGGTGTTCGACGCGATCCGGCCTCAACTGCCGGTCCAGGACTGGCCTGAGCGGCCGGTCCGGCTCTTCGCCACCGACGCGCTCACCGGCCGGACCACCGGCTTCGACGCCGACAGCGGGATCGAGCTGCTGCGGGCGATGGCGGCCACCTGCGCGCTGCCGCCCCTGTTCCCGCCGATCACCGTGGGGGAGGGCCGCTGGATGGACGGAGGCGTCCGGTCCACCACCAACGTCGATCTGATGGGCGACTGCCGACGGGTTGTCGCCCTGGCCCCGGTTCCCAAGGGCCCGGGTGCCGGCCCCAGCGCGGTCGACCAGGGGGCCGTACTGACGGCGGGCGGGGCCCGCGCCGCCGTGCTGGTACCGGACCGGGAGGCCCGACGCGCCTTCGGGCGGAACCCGTTGGACGCCTCCCGTATCCCGGGCGCGGTCCGCGCGGGGCGGCGTCAGGCGGCGGGGCACGTCGAGCAGATCGGAGCCGTCTGGCACGGCTGAGGGGCGCCCGCCGCGGCGGACGCCCTGCGGAGCGGGCCGGAGCTCAGGCGGCCTGGACCACCGCCCGCACCGCCGGAGTACGCAGCACCCGCCGGGCCGTGAACAGGCTCGTCCCGAGGGTCACCGCGGCCGCCACCGCCACCATGGCGAGCCAGATGCCCAGGAACTGGTCCGGCAGTACCCCGTCCGTGCGGACGACCGTGAACGGCACGACCCCGGCCAGCGCGGCCAGCGTGCCGAAGAACACCCCCGCGACCGTGAGGATCGCGCCCTCGGCGCCCACCACGCCGAGCACCTGCCCCGGAGTGGCCCCCGCCAGGCGCTGCTGCCCGAACTCACGGGAGCGGTACGTCGTAGCCGCGTACAGAGAGTTGACCAGCATGACGCAGACGAAGACGGTGACGATGCCGACGACCGTGAGGTTGAGAGTCTCCAGGTTCTTCGCGTCGACCGACTTCACCAGACCCGAGGCCGCGACGGCGTCGCTCTCCACCGCCTGCATGGTGATCGTCGCCGTGGAAACGGCCGTGAACATGATCAGCGACACCAGGATCCCGGCGAGCTCCGCGGCCCGCTGCCGCAGGTTCCGCACGGCCAGCCACCCGCTCGCCCCGCTCAGCGCCAGCCGGTCCAGCAGACCCTTCAGCAGCCGCGGCGACAGCAGGGCGAACCCCACCGAGAGCGTGATCGTCCCCTGGGCGGGCAGCGCCATCAGCATCTCGTCCGTCGCGGAGAACAAGAAGGTGGAGCAGACCCCCGCGGCACCGGCGGCCAGCGCCCCATAGGCCAGGAACCGCCGGGCCCCGGCGCGCTCCTTCCGGCGTCGCGTCACCCGCCGGACGGCGAGGAACGCGGCGCCCGCCGCCGCGAGCAGCGTGATGCTCACGCCGGACACCAGTGCGATCGGGCCGAAGGAGTACTCGACCGACCGCGCGACCTGGCCGCCGTCCTGGAACATGTCCAGCAGCACCCGCCCGCCCAGCATCGCCGGGCCGATCGCCGACGCCGCGCCCACCAGGGCCACGGCCACCGCCTCACCCACGACCATCCGCTTGATCTGCGCCGGAGTCGCCCCCGAGCAGCGCAGCAGCTCCAGCTCGGCCGCCCGCTGCCGCACGTTCACCGTCAGGGTCGAGGCGACGGCGAAGAACACCAGCAGCGTGCCGTACCCGCCGACCACACCGGCCGACGTGGCCAGGGTGTCGGAGCTCACCGCGTCCACGCCCGGCTGCCCGGCCGTGTCGTGCATCGAGTTGAACATCATGATGATCGCCGTGCCGAGGAAGGCGGACAGCAGCGTCGCGAGGAACCGTCCGGGCCGTTGCCGGATCGACCGCAGAGCCAGTACGAACACGGCTCACACCCCCACCGACATGTCGTCGCCCAGGTGCGCCAGCCGCTCGGCCACCGCGTCCGCCGTCGGCGCGTCCATCCGCCCGGCCAGCCGGCCGTCGGCGAGGAACAGCACACTGTCGGCGTAGGAGGCGGCGACCGGGTCGTGCGTCACCATCACCACGGTCCGCCCGTGCACCCGCACCGCCTGCTGGAGCAGCGTCAGCACCTCCCGGGCGCTGCGCGTGTCCAGGGCGCCCGTCGGCTCGTCCGCGAAGATCACCCGCGGTTCGGTGACCAGCGCACGGGCGATCGCCACCCGCTGGCGCTGACCGCCGGAGAGCTGGCCGGGCCGGTGCCGGAGCCGGTCGCCCAGACCGACGGCGGTGAGGACCTCCCGCGCCCGCCCGCGGTCCACGCGCCGGCCGGCCAGCTTCAGCGGCAGCACCGTGTTCTGCGCGACGGTCAGCGTCTCCAGCAGGTTGTACTGCTGGAAAATGAACCCGATCCGCCCGCGCCGGAACTTCGTCAGCTCCGCCTCGCCGCCACCGGTCAGCTCCTTGCCGTCCACCCGGACGATTCCGCTGTCCGGCCGGTCCAGACCCGCCGCGCACTGCAGCAGCGTCGACTTGCCCGAGCCGGACGGCCCCATCACCGCGGTGAACGTGCCCCTGGCCAGGCCCAGCGTCACCCCGTCGAGCGCCGTCACGGCGCTGTCCGCCGTACCGTAGGACTTGGTGACCTTCACCAGGCGCAGTGCCTCGGGGGCGGGTCCCGAGTCGTGGTCACGCCGTGCGCCGCTGCGAAACATCGTCATCTCCTCCGTCCGGCACGCCCTGTGCCATGCCCAAGACGCTACGGAGAAGACGGCGGCCCCACATGGGGCGCAGTACCCGTTTCCAGAGGTGTACTCTGCGACACCCCTCGCAGGGGCTCACTCCACCAGCACGACCTCCAGCGTGCGCGGCCCGTGCACGCCCTCCACCCGGTCGAGTTCGATGTCACTGGTCGCCGACGGGCCGGAGATCCAGGTCAACGGGCATGCCGGGTCGAGGCGTTCAAGAGCCTGCGGGACGGAGGAGACGACCTGGCCGGGGACGCGGACGACGCAGATGTGATGGTCGGGGACGAGGGTGATCCGGCGCCGGCCCTGGTCGGGGGAGCCGTCCAGCACGATCGTCCCGGTCTCGGCGACCGCCACCGCGCAGGCGGTCAGCACACTGTCCACCCGGTCCAGTTCCCCCGGGGTGCTCTCCGCCCGGTCCGGCACCCGCGTCACCTCCGTCGCCGCGAGCCAGCCCTCGTCGAGACCGGGCGGCACGAGTACCGACGAGGCACCGCGCGCCGCGAGCAGCCCGGCGACCACACCGGCGAGCCCGGCCGCGTCCGTACGGTGCACGATCGCCCGGTAGTCGGCCAGGTTCTCCGCGAGGAGGTCGACCGTCTCCTCGACGGTGCGCTCACCGTGCTCGCGCAGATAGCCGCGGGAGACCGCCCGCTCGTACGGGGTGTCGTCGCCCGGTACGTCGGCGAGGGCGCGCCGCACCCGGCCCAGGATCCGTTCCCTGCTGCTCACTTCGCCGCTCCCTTCCCGCCCTGCGTACGCTGCCACCAGTCCCGGAACGGCTCCGCGGGCACCGGCGGGAGATCCCGGGTGCCGCTCCACGCCCGGCCGGGGCCCGGCAGGGTGCGCGGATGCAGACGACGGGTGCGCGAGGCGAGACGCTGGCCGGTGCGCAGGGCCCCGGGGCGCGCGAACGCCCAGCGGGCGGCACGCATCGCGGCACGCTCCGCGGCATGCCCCCTGGCCGGCTTGAGCACCACCTTGTTGCCGTCCCGGGTCACCTCCCCGCCCTGCGCCACCCGCTCGCGCAGATGCACCAGCACCTCGGGGATGTCGATGGCGACCGGACACACCTCGTAGCAGGCCCCGCACAGCGAGGACGCGTACGGCAGCGAGGCGTCGATCTCGCTCGTGGTGCCCCGCAGTTGAGGGCTGAGAATGGCGCCGATCGGGCCCGGGTAGACCGAGCCGTAGGCATGGCCCCCGGCCCGCTCGTACACCGGGCACACGTTCAGACAGGCCGAGCAGCGGATGCAGCGCAGCGCCTGCCGGCCCACCTCGTCGGCGAGCGTGTCGGTGCGGCCGTTGTCCAGCAGCACCAGATGGAAGGTGCGCGGCCCGTCCCCGTCGGTGGTACCGGTCCACGTCGAGGTGTACGGGTTCATCCGCTCGGCGGTCGACGAGCGGGGGAGGGTCTGCAGGAACACCTCCAGGTCCTGCCAGGTCGGCACGATCTTCTCGATGCCGACCACCGAGATCAGCGTCTCGGGCAGGGTCAGGCACATCCGTCCGTTGCCCTCGGACTCCACCACCACCAGGGTGCCGGTCTCCGCCACCATGAAGTTGGCGCCGGAGATGCCGACCTTGGCGCGCAGGAACTTCTCCCGCAGATGCAGCCGGGCCGCCTCCGCGAGTTCGGCGGGCGTGTCCGTCAGGCCCTCGGGGGCGGGGCGGCCCCACTCGCCCATCTCGCGGCTGAAGATCTCCCGGATCTCCCCGCGGTTGCGGTGGATCGCCGGCACCAGGATGTGCGAGGGCCGGTCCTTGCCCAACTGCACGATCAGTTCGGCGAGATCGGTCTCGTAGGCGGCGATGCCCTGCGCCTCCAGGGCCTCGTTGAGGGCGATCTCCTGTGTGGCCATCGACTTGACCTTGACGACCTCCGGCTCACCGGTCTCCTTCACCAGTCGGGTGACGATCCGGTTGGCCTCGTCGGCATCGGCGGCCCAGTGCACGGTGCCGCCCGCCGCCGTCACGGACTCCTCCAACTGCTCGAGATACCGGTCCAGATGACGGAGCGTGTGATCCTTGATCCGCTTGCCGGCCTCGCGCAGTTCGACCCAGTCGGAGACCTCCGCGACGGCCTGGGCCCGCTTGGCCCGGATGGTGTGCGTGGCGTGCCGCAGATTGCCGCGCAGTGTGGTGTCGCGCACGGCGTCCCGCGCCGCCTCCGGAAACGCCGGCATCCCGACGAACGTCCCGCTCATACGGCCGGCTCCTCCTCCGTGCTCGCCAGGATCTCCGCGATGTGCACCGGCCGCATACCGGTGCGGAGCCTGCTCATCGTTCCGCCGATGTGCATCAGACACGAGTTGTCCGCCGCGCACAGCACCTCGGCGCCCGTCGACTCGGCGTTGCGCACCTTGTCGGTGCCCATCGCCGCCGAGACATCGGAGTTCTTCAGCGCGAACGTGCCGCCGAAGCCACAGCACTCCTCCGCCCCCGGCAGCTCGGCCAGCTCCAGCCCCCTCACCGCCCGCAGCAGCCGCAGCGGCCGCTCACCGAGCCCGAGACCGCGCAGCCCGTGACAGGTGGGGTGATAGGTCACCCTGTGCGGGTAGTACGCCCCGACGTCCGTCACCCCCAGCACATCCACCAGGAACTCCGTGAGCTCGTACGTCTTCGGTACCACCGGCGCCAGTGTCGCGGCGAGCGTGTCCCCGCGCCCCTCCGCCCGGGCCCGCTCGCCCATCCGTGGATACAGTTCCCGCACCATCGCCCCGCACGACCCGGACGGCGTCACGATCGCGTCGTAAGCACCGAAGACATCGGAGAAATGCCGGGCGAGCGGCTCGGCCTCATGGCGATAGCCCGTGTTGTAGTGCGCCTGGCCGCAACACGTCTGTGCCATCGGGAAATCGACATCGACGCCCATTCTGGTCAGGAGTTTCACCACGGCGCGCCCGGTGTCCGGATAGAGCGTGTCGTTGACACAGGTCAGGAACAGGGCGACACGCATCGCGGCTCCTTGCACATTGATCATCGGTTGTATGAAGAGTAGACCGGCGAGCGCGTCACGGGGAGACCTCGGTCAGTCCCGGGCGAGCCGGGCCTGCGCCGCCCGCCATCGCCGAGTATCGCCGCGCGGTTCGTACCGGGTCAGCGACTGCGTACGGGTGAGCAGCCGCCGCATCCCGGCCAGATCGCCGACCAGTCCGTGCGCACGGGCCTGCACCAGCACATTGCCCAGCGCCGCCGCCTCCGTCGGTCCGGACACCACCGGCAGCCCGCAGGCGTCGGCGGTCAGCTGGCACAGCAGGGCGTTGCGGGTGCCCCCGCCCACGATGTGCACCACGTCGACCGAGTGGCCGGCCAGCCGCTGAGCGTCCTCGACGGCCTTGCGGTGGGCGAGGGCGAGCGAGTCCAGGATGCAGCGCGTGATCTCCGCACGGGTGGCCGGCACGGGCTGCCCCGAGTCCCGGCACGCCTCGGCGATCCGCTCCGGCATCCGCCCGGGCGCCAGGAACGCCGCGTCCCCGGCGTCCACCACCGACCGCAGCGCCGGCACTTTGCCGGCCTCGAGCAGCAGCGCGCCGAGATCCGGCGCACCCCAGGCCCGTACGCACTCCTGGAGCAGCCACAGGCCCATGATGTTGCGCAGATAGCGGACCGTGCCGTCCAGCCCCAGCTCGTTGGTGAAGTTGGCGGCCCGGCTCTCCTCCGTCAGCACCGGCGCGTCCAGCTCCAGACCGGCCAGCGACCAGGTGCCGGTGCAGATGTACGCGAACCGCTCACCGTCCGCCGGAACGGCGGCCACCGCGGACGCGGTGTCGTGCGAGCCGACCGCTGTCACCGGGACCGGCCCGGTCAGCCCGGTCTCCTCCAGCACCTCGGGCCGCAGCATCCCGGCCGCGTCGCCCGGCCGGCGCAGCGGCGCGAACAGCGACAGGTCGACACCGAGCCGATCCGCCACCCCGTACGCCCAGTCGCGGGTGCCCGGGTCGATCAGCTGGGTGGTCGAGGCGTTGGTCAGCTCCGTGCCCTGCCGGCCGGTGAGCCAGTACGTCAGCAGATCCGGAATCAGCAACAGGCGCTTGGCCGCCGCGAACTGGGCCGAGCCGCGGGCCGCCGTCAACTGGTACAGCGTGTTGAACGGCGCGTACTGCAGACCGGTCGCCGCGTACAGTTCCCCGGCCGGGAGCGTCGCCCACACCTTCTCCGCGATCCCGTCGGTACGCCGGTCGCGGTAGTGCACGGGGTTGCCGAGCAGCGCCCCGTCCGCGTCCAGCAGCCCGTAGTCCACGGCCCAGCTGTCGATACCGACGGAATCCACCGCGCCGGCCGCCTTCAGCCCGTCCAGGACACCGGCGTACAGCCCGAGGACGTCCCAGCGCAGCCCCTCCGGCACGCGCACCGGCCGGTTGGGGAAGCGGTGGGCCTCGGCCAGTTCAAGGCTGTCGGGGTCGACGCGGCCGACCATGACGCGCCCGCTGGACGCGCCGAGGTCGACCGCGGCGTACGACTTCACGGCGGTGCTCATCGCAGGAACGCGGCGGCGACGCCGGCGTCGACCGGGATGTGCAGGCCGGTGGTGTGGGTGAGGTCGCCGCCGGTCAGCGCGAACACGGCGTTGGCCACATGCTCGGGCAGCACCTCGCGCTTCAGCAGCGTCCGCTGGGCGTAGAACTCGCCCAGCTTCTCCTCCGGCACCCCGTACACGGCGGCACGCCTGGCGCCCCAGCCGCCCGCGAAGATTCCGGAACCGCGCACCACACCGTCCGGGTTGACCCCGTTGACACGGATGCCGTGCTCACCCAGCTCGGCTGCCAGCAGCCGTACCTGGTGGGCCTGGTCGGCCTTGGTCGCGGAGTAGGCGATGTTGTTGGGACCGGCGAAGACGGCGTTCTTCGACGCGATGTAGACGATGTCGCCGCCCAGTTCCTGCGCGGTCATCACCCGGGCCGCCTCGCGCGAGACGAGGAAGGAACCGCGGGCCATGATGTCGTGCTGGAGGTCCCAGTCCTTCGTGGTGGTCTCCAGCAGCGGCTTGGAGATCGAGACACCGGCGTTGTTGACGACCAGGTCCACCCCGCCGAAGGCGAGTACGGCGGCCTTGAAGGCGTCGGCGATCTGCTCCTCGGAGGTGACGTCGACGGTCACGGCGACGGCCTTGTCGGACCCGCCCAGCTCCTCGGCGACCTCGGCGGCGTTCTCCCCGTTCAGGTCGGCGACGACGACACACGCGCCCTCGGCCACCAGCCGCTGGGCGATGGCCTTGCCGATCCCGCTGCCGGCGCCGGTGACCAGCGCGACCCGGGTGGCGAGCGGCTTGGGCTTCGGCATCCGCTGGAGCTTGGCCTCCTCCAGCGCCCAGTACTCGATGCGGAACTTCTCCGACTCCTCGATCGGCGCGTACGTGGAGACCGCCTCGGCCCCCCGCATCACGTTGATCGCGTTGATGTAGAACTCGCCGGCCACGCGCGCGGTCTGCTTGTCCTTGCCGAAGCTGAACATGCCCACGCCCGGCACCAGCACGATCGCCGGGTCGGCGCCGCGCATCGCGGGGGATTCGGGCTCGGCGTGCCGCGCGTAGTAGGCGGCGTACTCCTCGCGGTAGGCGGCGTGCAGTTCCTTCAGCCGGGCGACCGCCTCGTCGAACGGGGCGGACGGCGGCAGGTCCAGGACCAGCGGCCGGACCTTGGTGCGCAGGAAGTGGTCCGGGCAGGAGGTGCCCAGCGCGGCCAGCCGCGGGTGCTCGGCGCGGGCCAGGAAGTCCAGTACGGCGTCGGAGTCGTCGAAGTGCCCGACCTGCGGCCGGTCCTGCGAGGCGACGGCCCGCACATACGGTGCCAGGGCCGCGGCCCGCTCCCGCCGCTCCGCCCCGGACAGTGCCCCGTACCCCTCGAGCACCGGTCCGAAGGGCTCGGGCCGGCCGCGCTCGGCGAGGAACTCCTCGGCGGTGCGGATGATGTGCAGCGAGTTCCGCTCGCACTCCTCGGAGCTGTCACCCCAGGCGGTGACGCCGTGCCCGCCGAGCACACAGCCGATGGCCTGCGGGTTGGCCGCCTTGACGGCCGCGATGTCCAGCCCGAGCTGGAAACCGGGCCGCCGCCACGGCACCCACACCACGGTGTCGCCGAAGCACTCGGCGGTCAGTTTCTCCCCGTCGGCCGCGCAGGCGAGCGCGATCCCGGAGTCGGGGTGGAGGTGGTCCACGTGGGCGGCGTCGACCAGCCCGTGCATCGCGGTGTCGATCGAGGGCGCCGCACCCCCCTTGCCGTGCAGACAGTAGTCGAACGCGGCGACCATCTCGTCCTCGCGCTCGACCCCGGGGTACACGTCGGTGAGCGCCCGCAGCCGGTCCAGCCGCAGCGCGGCCAGCCCCGCCTCGGTGAGCGTCCCGAGGTCGCCCCCGGAGCCCTTGACCCACATCAGCTCGACGTCACCCCCGGTGACGGGGTCGGTCTCGGCGCCCTTGGCGGAGGTGTTGCCACCGGCGTAGTTGGTGTTACGGGGATCGGCCCCGAGCCGGTGCGAACGAGCGAGGAGGGCAGCAGCTTCGGCGTTGGTTGCCATGAACTTCGGTTCCTTCTCAGGAGAGGGTGGGCAAAGAAGGGGGCGCGGGGAACTGCGCGATCAACCACAACGGACCCGCAGCCCGCGACGGACAAGAACCCGGCAGACGCTCACGCCCCCCAGCCGGCCTGGTCCCCACCAACCCGCTCGGCAACGATCTTCTCGCCCCACCCGGACGCCTTGTACGCCTTGAGCGGTTCGGGGTCCAGCCCCATCTCCCCCCGCACCTCACGAAGAAGCGGACGCACGTCCGTGTTGTACGCGTCCATCAGCACGGCGTTGGCCTCGAGCACATCCCCGGCCCGCTGGGCGTCGTCCAGCGCCGACCGGTCGACGAGCAGAGCCTTCGCCGTCGCTTCCTGGACGTTCATGACGGAACGGATGATCGCCGGGATCTTCGCCTCGATGTTGTGGCACTGATCCAGCATGAACGCCACCTCGGGCGTGAACCCGCCGCCGCGGATCACCTCGTACATGATCCGGAACAGCTGGAACGGGTCGGCCGCGCCGACCATCAGGTCGTCGTCCGCGTAGAATCGCGAGTTGAAGTCGAACGCGCCGAGCTTCCCCTCCCGCAGCAGGGTCGCCACGATGAACTCGATGTTGGTTCCCGGGGCGTGGTGACCGGTGTCGACGACGACCTGCGCCTTCGGCCCCAGCTTCAGGCAGTGCGCGTAGGCGGTGCCCCAGTCCGGGACGTCCGTCGTGTAGAACGCCGGCTCGAAGAACTTGTACTCCAGCAGCATCCGCTGGTCGTCCCCGAGCCGCTCGTACACCTCGGCGAGCGCTTCGGCGAGCCGGTCCTGGCGGGCCCGGATGTCGTCCTGCCCGGGGTAGTTCGTGCCGTCGGCGAACCACAGCTTCAGGTCCTTGGAGCCGGTCGCGTCCATGATGTCGACGCACTCCAGCAGATGGTCCACGGCCTTGCGGCGCACGGCCGCGTCGGGGGCGCAGACGCTGCCGAGCCGGTAGTCGTCGTCCTGGAAGGTGTTGGAGTTGATCGCCCCGAGCCGCACCCCGCGGTCCTCGGCGTGCTTGGCCAGTGCCGCGTAGTCCTCGACCCTGTCCCACGGGATGTGCAGTGCCACGGTCGGTGCCACACCGGTGAACGCGTGCACCTGGGCGGCGTCGTCCAGCTTCTCCTGAGGGGTGCGGGGGACGCCCTGCTGCGCGAACACCTTGAACCGGGTCCCCGAGTTCCCGTACGCCCAGGACGGCGTCTCCACGGCCTGTGTCTTGAGAGCGGCTTTCACCGCGGCGAGCTCGGTCACGTGAGGGCTCCTGTGACATCGGGTCGTAACGACCACTGAGTGAAACGATTCAAGACGGGAAGCTATGGGTCTCCCGGAGGGGTGTCAACCCCTCCGGCGAAGACGGTCCTCCGTTATGGCGAAGGCGGTCCTACGTAATCGGGCAGAGACCTGAAGCTGTCGCAAGTTTTTCGACCGGGACCCATTGACGTGACATGCGTCTCGCGCCTAACGTCCCGGCAACCCAGTTGAAACCTTTCACGGCGTCGCGAGGGCCTCCCGCCGATGTCGTCGAGGAGCCCTCATGACCCACCCGTCCGACACGGGTCCGGCCCCGGTACTCGCGCTGAAGGGCATCTCCAAGTCCTTCGGCGCGGTCCGCGCACTGCGGGACGTCTCCCTGGAGCTGATCCCCGGGGAGGTGCACGCCCTCGCCGGTGAGAACGGAGCCGGCAAGTCCACTCTCATCAAGACGCTCGCCGGAGTGCACCGGCCGGACACCGGCCAGGTGCTGCTCGACGGCGCGCCGGTGGTCTTCCACGGCCCCGGCGACGCCCGCGACGCCGGTATCGCCGTCATCTACCAGGAGCCGACGCTCTTCCCCGACCTGTCGATCGCCGAGAACATCTTCATGGGCCGGCAGCCCCGGCGCGCGTTCGGCCGGATCGACCACCGGGCCACCCACGACGCGACCGCCGCCCTGATGAAGCGGCTCGGCGTCGAACTCGACCCGGACCGGCCGGCCCGCGGTCTGTCCATCGCCGACCAGCAGATCGTCGAGATCGCCAAGGCGCTCTCCTTCGACGCCCGCGTCCTGATCATGGACGAGCCCACCGCCGCCCTCACCGGCAGCGAGGTCGCCCGCCTCTTCGGCGTCGTGCGCACGCTGCGCGAACAGGGCGCCGCGGTGCTGTTCATCTCCCATCGGCTGGAGGAGATCTTCGAGATCTGCCGGCAGGTCACCACGCTGCGCGACGGCGCCTTGATCTCCAGCGAGCCGCTGGCCGGCATGACCGAGGACGACCTGGTCCGCCGTATGGTCGGCCGCGACCTCGAGGAGCTCTACCCCAAGCAGGACGTCACGCCGGGCGGGATCGCCCTGAGCGTGCGCCGGCTGACCCGCGAGGGCGTCTTCACCGACGTCTCCTTCGACGTACGGTGCGGTGAGATCGTCGGACTGGCCGGCCTCGTCGGTGCCGGGCGCACCGAAGTGGCCCGCGCGGTGTTCGGCGTCGACCGCTGGGACGCCGGCGAGGTCGAGGTCGGCGGACGAAGGCTCGTCAACGGCGCCCCGTCCACGGCCATGGCCGCCGGACTCGCCCTGGTCCCGGAGGACCGGCGCGCCCAGGGGCTGGTGATGGACATGTCCATCGAACGCAACATCGGCCTCACCGGACTCCGTACGACCGTGAGGGCCGGACTGATGGACCGCGGCGCCGAACGCGACCGCTCCCTCGACTGGGCCGTCAGACTCCAGGTCAAGTACGCCCGGATCGCCGACACGGTGAACACCCTGTCCGGCGGCAACCAGCAGAAGGTCGTCCTCGCCAAGTGGCTCGCCACCGGCCCCAAGGTGCTGATCGTGGACGAGCCCACGCGCGGTATCGACGTCGGCACCAAGGCCGAGGTGCACCGGCTGCTGTCGCAGCTCGCCGCCGACGGTGTCGCCGTCCTGATGATCTCCTCCGACCTGCCCGAGATCCTCGGCATGGCCGACCGCGTGCTGGTGATGCACGAGGGCCGGCTGACCGCCGAGATCCCCCGCACCGACGCCACCGAGGAAACCGTGATGGCCGCAGCCACGGGGAGGGCCGCCGCATGACGGTCGCCGCTCCCGAAGAAGCCCCCGTCGCCGAGGTGCCCGAGGCCGGCGCCACGCGGCTGGTGGACCGCGTCTTCAAGATGCGCGAACTCGCCATCCTGCTGGTCTTCCTGGTGATGATCGCCGTCACCCAGGCCGGCAACAGCGAGTTCCTGTCCGAACAGGGCATCAAGGACCTGCTGCTGAACGCGACCATCCTGGTCCTGGTCGCCACCGGCCAGTCCCTGGTCGTCATCACCCGCAACGTCGACCTGTCCGTCGGCTCCACCCTCGGCATCAGCGCCTTCGCCGCCGGAATCCACCTCCAGGACGGCGGGAACCCCGTCGTCGCCATCGCCCTCGCCGTGCTGCTCGGCATCGGCTTCGGCCTGCTCAACGGCCTCCTCGTCAGCCTGGGCCAGGTGCCCGCCCTGGTGGTCACCCTCGGCACGCTGTACATCATCCGGGGCATCGACTCCATCTGGGTCGGCTCCCGCCAGATCACCGCCGCCGATCTCCCCGGCGGATTCGTCGACTTCGGCTCGGGCGGCATCTCGGCGGTGCCGTATCCGGCGCTGATCGCGCTGGTGGTGCTGGTGGCGACCGCGTACTACCTCAAGCACTTCGGCAGCGGACGCGAGCTGTACGCGCTCGGCTCCAACCCGGAGGCCGCCCGGCTCGCCGGCATCCCCGTACGCAAGCGGATCCTCGCCGCGTACACCTTCTGCGGCGCCCTCGCCGGCCTGGCCGGCGCCCTGTACCTGGCCCGGTTCGGCAACGTCGACTCCGGCACCGGCACCGGCTACGAACTCACCGTCGTCAGCGCGGTCGTGGTCGGCGGCGTGGTCTTCACCGGCGGGTCCGGCAGCGTCTACGGCGCGGCCCTCGGCGCACTGCTGCTGACCTCCATCAACAGTGTGCTGCCCGCCCTCGGCGTCAGCTCCGTGTGGGTGCTCGCGATCAACGGCATCCTGCTCATCCTCGCCATCGCGGTCGACCGGATCGTCGCGCTGCGCGTGACCTCGGCCCTGAAGAAGAGGAACGCCCGCCATGCCTGAGTCCCTCACGCGCGCGGTCCGCTGGGACACGGTCGTCGGTGCCCTGCTCGTCGTGGTCCTGCTGCTGTCCTTCACCACCGTCGACGGCTTCGGCAACGCGCTCAACCTGTCGTTCCTCATCGGCAACACCCTGCCGATCGCGCTGATCGCCCTGCCCATGACGCTGCTCGTGGTCGCCGGCGAGATCGACCTGTCCGTGGCCTCCACGGCCGGCCTGTCCGGCGCGGTGATGGGCGCCCTGTGGAACCAGGGCATGACCATCGAGACGATCATCCCGATCTGTCTCGTCATCGGCGTCGTCTGCGGCCTGATCAACGGCCTGCTGGTGACCCGCCTCGGACTGCCGTCCCTCGCCGTCACCATCGGCACGCTCGCCGCCTACCGGGGTATCGCGCAGATCGTGCTCGGCTCCGACGCGGTGACCGACTTCCCCACCCAGTACCTGGACTTCGCCGCCGGACGCATCGGCGACACCTTTGTCCCGTACGCCCTCCTGCCGTTCCTGGTGCTGCTCGCCATCGCCGTCGTCGCCCTGCACGCGACCCCGTTCGGCCGGTCGCTGTTCGCGATCGGCGCGAGCGAGGAGGCGGCGCGGTTCGCCGGCATCCGCGTCAAGCGGCAGAAGCTGGTCCTGTTCACCCTGACGGGGCTCATGGCTTCCCTCACGGGAATCTTCTGGGCCCTGCACTACGCCAGTGCGCGCTACGACAACGCCACCGGCCTCGAACTCTCCGTCGTGGCGGCCGTGCTGCTGGGAGGTATCGACTTCGACGGCGGCAAGGGCACGCTCGGTGGCGCGATCGCCGGTGTCTTCCTGCTCGGTGCGCTGCAGAACGTGATGAGTCTGCAGGATGTCTCTGCGCAGTCGCAGATCGTCGTCACCGGTGTGCTGCTGGTGCTGTCCGTGCTCGGCCCCCGCGTCGCACGGCAGGTTGCCCTGGCAAGGGCAGGAAGGCTGACGTCGACGTCATAGGGCTGTTCGACAACCGCGGGCCGGTCGTGACTGATCGCGCCCACGCGGCGGAGCCGCACATCGATACAGCCCCGCGCCCCTTCGGGGGCGCTTCTCCTCACCTTCTTGAAAAGGAACCCATCATGCGCAAGGCAACCCTCCGTCGCACCTGTGCGGCCCTCGCCGCCGTCACCTCGCTCGCTCTCGCCGCCACCGCCTGTGGCGGTACCACCAAGGAGGACGTCAAGAAGGAGGGCGGCGGGGCCGCCGCCTCGGCAGGGAAGGCCGACCCGGACGCGGCCACCAAGAAGGGCCTGACCGTCGGCTTCCTGCCCAAGCAGGTCAACAACCCCTACTTCACCAGCGCCGACAAGGGCGGCGAGAAGGCCGTCGAGGAACTGGGCTCCACCTACAAGGAGGTCGGCCCCTCCAGCGCCACCGACACCGCCGGCCAGGTCTCCTACGTCAACACCCTGACCCAGCAGCAGGTCGACGCCATGGCCGTCTCCGCACAGGACCCGGGCGCCCTGTGCACCGCGCTCAAGCAGGCCATGAAGAACGGCATCAAGGTCGTCACCTACGACTCCGACACCACCGCCGACTGCCGCAACGCCTTCGTCTCCCAGGCCAGCGGCGAGGACCTGGGCCGCACCGAGGTGCGGCTGCTCGCCGAACAGATCGGCTACAAGGGCGAGATCGCGATCCTGTCCGCCGCGCAGACCGCGACCAACCAGAACGCCTGGATCGAGTTCATGAAGGACGAACTCGAAAACCCCAAGTACAAGGACATCAAGCTGGTCAAGGTCGCCTACGGCAACGACGACGCCCAGCAGTCCTTCCAGCAGACCCAGGGCCTGCTCCAGGAGTACCCGAACCTGAAGGGGATCATCTCCCCGACCACCGTCGGCATCAAGGCGGCCGCCCAGTACCTGTCCGGCTCCAAGTACAAGGGCAAGGTCAAGCTGACCGGCCTCGGCACCCCCAACGACATGCGCAAGTACGTCAAGAACGGCACCGTCGAGGCGTTCGAACTCTGGGACCCGGCGAAGCTCGGCGAGCTGGCCGCCCGTACCGCCATCGCCCTGTCCTCCGGCCAGATCACCGGCAAGGAGGGCGAGACCTTCAAGGCCGGCGGCATGGGCGAATACACCATCGGCAAGGACGGCGTGATCAACCTCGGCAAGCCCACCGTCTTCAACGCCGACAACATCGACCAGTTCGACTTCTAGTCCTCATCTCCCCCTGAAGGGGCGGTACTTCATGCAACGCGTCTGTTTCCTGCTCAAGGTCCGACAGGACCGGATCGCCGAGTACCGCGAACGTCATGCCGCCGTGTGGCCCGAGATGCGCGAGGCGCTCTCGGCCACCGGCTGGCACAACTACTCCCTCTTCCTGCGCGACGACGGCCTGCTCGTCGGCTATCTGGAGACCGAGGACTTCGAGGCAGCCAGGTCCGGTATGGAGGCCACCGAGGTCAACACCCGCTGGCAGGCGGAGATGTCCCCCTTGTTCGAGTCCCTCGACGGATCCCGGCCGGACGAGGCGATGAAACCGCTGACCGAGGTCTTCCACCTCGCCTGACGACGGAGCCCGCGATGAGACGACGCACTCTCCTGGCCGGAGCACTCCTCGGCACCGCGGCGGCGCCCGCCCTCGCCGCCGGCACCGCCCGGGCCGCCGCCCCCGGCCCGTCGGTCACCCGCACCGGCACCACCACGCTCGACAGCCGGGCGATCTACTTCGTGTCGTACGACGGCCTGGTCAACAACAACGCGTTCCAGAAGAACGGCCTCCTCACCCACAAGGGCCACCAGTACGCCGCCTGGTACACCGCCGACCGGGGCGCGGTCGTCGCCCGCCGCGCCCTCGGCGCGAGCACCTGGCAGACCGTGCGGGTCGGCCACAGCCTGCGATACGACGACTCCCACAACGTCATCTCCATGGGCGTGTCGGGGACCGACGGCCGGCTGCACCTCAACATGGACTCCCACAGCGACGGCTTCACCTACATCAAGTCCGTCGCCGGACTCCTGGACGACCCCACCGGTCTGAGCTGGACCGCGAGCCGGTTCGGCGCCCCGCAGTCCACCCTCGACGGGCTCGCCCTCACCTCACAGTTCACCTACCCCCAGTTCGTCGCCACCCCCGAGGGCCGGCTCCAGCTCAGCTACCGGGCCGGCGTCTCCGGCAACGGCCGAGGCGCCCTCGCCGAGTACGACGGCAGCCGCTGGACCGCGCTGGGGGAGTGGAGCGCCTCCACCGGCACCTACAGCAGCGAGCACGGCTCCTCCACCGCCCGCAACATGTACCTGCACGGCATCGACTACGACCGCGGCGGCCGGCTGCACTCCTTCTTCACCTGGCGCGAGCAGAACGGCGCCGTGATGTGCAGCGGCGGCGGCATCACCAACCACGACACCGGCTACGTCTACTCCGACGACCGCGGCCGCACCTGGCGCAACGCCGCCGGCACCGTCGTCGGCAGGACCGGCACCTCGGACCGGGTCTCCGTCACCGACGCCGGACTGGTCGTCGACCCGCTGGACCCGGACCACTCCCTGATGAACCAGGAGAGCCAGTCCACCGACTCCGCCGGCCGCCCGCACGCGATCATCTCCTACGTGCCCGGCCGCTTCGGCCAGTGCACCACCGACTACGTCGCCGACCGCACCGCGAACGGCCGCGCCTTCCACCTCCGCACAACCGCCGCCGGCGGCTGGCGGAAGACCGAGATCCCCGTCCCGCTGAACTCGAGCCAGCGCACCAGACTGTTCCTGGACCGCTACGACAACGCCTACGCCGTGTTCCCCTACGGCCGTATCGCCGCCGCCTCCGCGGCCTCCGGGCACGCCGACTGGAGACCGCTGTACGACGGCGCCGGCCTGAACGCCTTCGGCGAGGTCGTCATCGACGAGACCCGCGTCGCCCAGGACGGGGTGCTGTCCGTCATGTATCAGGAGAAGTCCACCGGTACGACACCCTCACCCCTGCACGTCGCCGACTTCCGTCTGCCCGCCTGACCGTGTCCGCCCGGGGGCGGCCCGTGCCGGTAGTGTGAAGGCCCGCCGCGCCGCCCCCTCTCCCTGGAGGTCCCTGCCCGATGGCCCAGTCGGTGGGTATCAAGGACGTCGCCCGCGTCGCCGGAGTATCCGTCGGCACGGTCTCCAACGTGATCAACCGCCCGGAAACGGTCGCCGCCGAGACCCGGGCACGGGTGCTGTCCGCCATAGACCGGCTCGGCTACGTCCGCAGCGAGTCCGCCCGCCAGCTGCGCGCCGGCCGCAGCCGCATCATGGGCCTGCTCGTCCTCGACATGGGCAACCCCTTCTTCGTCGACGTCGCCCGTGGCGCCGAACGCGCCGCCCGGCAGGCCGGGCTCGGCGTCATGGTCTGCAACAGCGCCCAGAACCCGGGCGAGGAGGCCGAGTACCTCTCCCTCTTCGCCGAACAGCGGGTCCGGGGCGTCCTGCTCACCCCGGCCGACGCCACCGGCCGCAACATCGAGGCGTTCCGCCGGCACGGCATCCCCTTCGTCCTGGTCGACCGGGTCGCCGAGGGCACCACCGAGTGCTCCGTCTCCGTGGACGACGTCGCGGGCGGCGCGCTGGCCGTGCGGCATCTCGTCGACGCCGGACACCGCTCCATCGCGTACGTCAGCGGCCCGCCCGGACTGAACCAGGTCCGCGACCGCCGCACCGGCGCCCTGAACGCCCTCGCCGAGGCCGGACTCGGCCCCGACAGGCTGCGCGAACTGCCCACCGAACGCCTCGACGTCGCCGCCGGACGCGACGCGGGCGCCCGCCTCCTCGGCCTCGCCGACCGGCCCACCGCCGTGTTCTGCGCCAACGACCTGCTCGCCCTCGGCGTGCTCCAGGCGCTGTACGCGGCCGGCGTCGGCGTCCCCGACGACCTCGCGATCGTCGGCTACGACGACATCGAGTTCGCGGCCGCCGCCGCCGTACCGCTCACCTCCGTACGTCAGCCGGCGGTCACCATGGGCGCCCTGGCGGCGGAGCTGCTGCTGGAGGAGACCGAGAGCGAGGGCGCGGGCACACCGCACAAGCACCGCAGGGTCGTACTGCGCCCGGAACTGGTGGTCCGGCGCTCCAGCCTCTCGGCCCGCTGACGGGCGGTCAGCAAGAATTCCATGATCCCGGGCTCGTTGGCCGGAGGAACATGTGCTGAACTGGGTCACGGTCCGACAATCCGTTCGTCCCGGGAGCCCCGTTGACCGTCAGCTACCGCCAGCCCGGCGTGGTCCTCACCGACCGCCGGTTCACCGTGCCCCTCGATCACGACAACCCCTCCGGGGAGACGATCGAGCTGTACGCGCGTGAGGCCGTCGCGAGTGACAAGGCCGGCCAGGATCTGCCCTGGCTGCTCTACCTCCAGGGCGGACCCGGCTTCGGGGCGAACCGTTTCATCGGGAAGCAGGCCTGGCTCGGCCGGGCCCTGGAGGACTACCGCGTCCTGCTCCTGGACCAGCGCGGCACCGGTCACTCCACGCCCGTCAACCGGCAGACCCTCCCGCTGCGCGGCGGCCCCGCCGCACAGGCCGACCACCTCACCCGCTTCCGAGCCGACTCCATCGTGCGGGACTGCGAGGCCATCCGCCCCGAGGTGACCGGTGGCGCCCCCTGGACCGTCCTCGGCCAGAGCTTCGGCGGCTTCTGCGCCGTCGCCTATCTCTCCACCGCCCCCGAGGGCCTGGACACGGCCCTGATCACCGGCGGTCTGCCCTCCCTCGACGCCCACGCCGACGACGTCTACCGGGCCGCCTACCCGCGTATCGAACGCAAGGTCGCCGCGCACTACGCCCGCTACCCCCAGGACGTCGAACGCGCCCGTCGTGTCGCCGACCACCTCCTCACCCACGACGTCGTCCTCCCGAACGGGTACCGGTTCACCGTCGAGGCGTTCCAGTCCCTCGGCATCATGCTCGGCGGCGGCGAGGGCAGCCACCGGCTGCACCACCTCCTCGAGGACGCCTTCGTCCGGACCCCGGCCGGCCCCGAACTCTCCGACGCCTTCCAGGAACAGGCGCAGGGCCTGCTCTCGTACGCCGGACACCCGCTGTACGCGCTCGTCCACGAGGCGATCTACGGCCAGGACGCCCGCCCCACCGCCTGGTCGGCCGAGCGGGTGCGCGCGGAGTTCCCCCGGTTCGACGCCGCCAAGTCGCTCGCCGGCGACGAGCCGCTGCTGTTCACCGGCGAAACCATTCACCCCTGGATGTTCGACAACGACCCGGCGCTGCGCCCGCTGCGTGAGACGGCCGGACTGCTCGCCGCCCGCACCGACTGGACGCCCCTGTACGACCCCGCGCGCCTCGCCGTCAACGAGGTCCCGGTCGCGGCGGCCGTCTACCACGACGACATGTACGTCGACACCGCCCACGCGCTGACCACCGCCCGCACCATCCGGGGCCTGCGCACCTGGGTCACCGACGAGTTCGAACACGACGGCCTCCGGGCCGGCGGCCCCCGGGTGCTGGACCGGCTGCTCGCCCTGGTGCGCGACGAGGTCTGAGCCGGGCGGGGCGTTGTCGGTGGGGCGGGTTACTCTGCGGGCATGACCGAGCCGACGATCAGTCAACTCCAGCCCATGCCCGACGACTGGCAGCGCGCGCTGGCCGTGGTCGCCCACCCGGACGACCTCGAGTACGGCTGCTCGGCGGCCATCGCGTCCTGGACGGACGCCGGCCGCGAGGTCGTCTACGTCCTGGCGACCCGTGGCGAGGCGGGCATCGACACGCTGGAGCCGGCGAAGTGCGCGCCGCTCCGGGAGCGTGAACAGCGGGCCGGTGCCGCCGTGGTCGGTGTGTCGGAGGTCGACTTCCTCGACCACGCGGACGGGGTCGTCGAGTACGGACCCGCGCTGCGCCGCGACATCGCCGCCGCGATCCGCAGGCACCGGCCCGAGCTGGTGATCACGCTCAACCACCGGGACACCTGGGGCGGCACCTACTGGAACACCCCGGACCATGTGGCCGTCGGGCGGGCCGTGCTCGACGCGGCCGGGGACGCCGGCAACCGGTGGATCTTCCCCGAGCTGACCGAGCGCGGCCTCGAGCCCTGGAACGGCGTCCGCTGGGTGGCGGTCGCCGGTTCCACCCACGCCACGCACGCCGTGGACGCGACGGACGGTCTCGAGCGGGCGGTCGCCTCCCTGCTCGAACACCGCACCTATATCGAGGCGCTGACCGACGAGGACCCGGAGGCGTACGCGCGCGGGCTGCTGACCGGGTTCGCCCAGGAGACGGGGAAGCGGTTCGGGGACCGTCCCGCGGTCGCCTTCGAGCTGTTCCCCCGGTGACCCCCGCGGAAGGGGAGCTGCTGGCGGAGCGGTTCGAGGAACACCGGGGGCATCTCAAGGCGGTCGCCTACCGCATGCTCGGCTCCGTGACCGAGGCGGAGGACGCCGTCCAGGAGGCCTGGCTGCGGCTGGGCCGCACCGACACGGATGTCATCGACAACCTCGGCGGCTGGCTGACCACCGTGACCGGCCGGATCTGCCTGGACCTGCTGCGTACGCGCGCCGCGCGCCGTGAGCAGCCGATGGACGAGACCTTCGTCCCGGACCCGGTGATCAGGCCCCTGTCGCAGGTGGACCCGGAGCAGGAGGCGCTGCGGGCCGACTCGGTGGGTGTGGCGATGCTGGTGGTCCTGGAGACGCTGGAGCCGGACGAGCGGCTGGCGTTCGTGCTGCACGACATGTTCGCCGTGCCGTTCGACGACATCGCCCCGGTCGTGGAGCGCGGCCCGGCCGCGACCCGCCAGCTCGCCAGCCGGGCCCGCCGCCGGGTCCGCGACGCGACCCCGCCCTCCGATCCCGACCTCGGCCGCCAGAGGCAGGTCCTCGAAGCGTTCATGGCCGCGGCGCGCGCCGGAGACTTCGAGGCCCTGGTCGCGGTCCTCCACCCGGACGTGGTCCTCCGCGCGGACGCGGGCGCGGTGGTCCGCGGCGCGGCCGTCTCCAAGGTCCTCCGCGGTGCGAAGCCGGTGGCCGAGTCGGCGATGCTGTTCGCCCGTTTCACGGCGGCAGGCCAACTGGCTCTGCTGAACGACTCGATGGGCCTCCTGACCGTGGTCGACGGCCGCCTCGCCTCCACCCTGTCGATCACCATCACCGACAACCAGATCACCGCCATGTACATCCTCGCCGACCCCACCCGCCTGACCCACCTGACGCCCCACCCCTGACCCCCACCGGCCCTGGGTTCGGCGGACTCGACTGGCCGGCCGGGAAGGCCCACATCACGGGGGGGGCGACTCGATGCCGACGATCGGGCCGTTGGGGTAGGAGTCGCGCGCGGCTCCCGCACTCTCCATGTTCATCGGCTCGGCGACGACGGCCTCGTCCCGGCGAAGCGCTGGAGTTGCTGTGGGGCCGCTCGGCGGTGAACACCTGGAACTCCTGCCGGGGCGCGGTGCTGTCCTGGACCGGCTGGTGCGCGGAGCGCGGCTATGACGGACCAGCAGTCCCGGCCTGGGCGAAGCGGCTGCCGCCGCCGGACTCGGACACTCCGGCGCGCTCAAGGTCGGCGATCGACTGGCTGGTCGCTCGTCGGGACATCCACCTGCGGGAGAAGACGCTGTGGCGGATGCTCTACGAGATGTGCGCCCGCTCGGAGGAGGTCTTGGAGATCAACATCGAGGACTTGGACCTGGCCGGCCGGCGGTGCAGGCGAAGGGCGCCCAGCCCAAGGTCCGCCGCCGCGGCGGCGCCCGCGAGGACTACGTGCTGGAGACGGTCCACTGGGACGCCGGTACCGCCCGGCTGCTTCCCCGGCTGATCAGGGGCCGCACCCGTGGGCCCGTGTTCGTCACCCACCGCCGTCCCGGCCCCGGCAAGGTCGTCAGCCTGTGCGACGTCTGCCCGGACACCGGGCTCGCCCGCCTCTCCTACGGGCAGGCCCGCGCCCTGCTGGACGAGCACACCGCAGTGCGCGGGCAGGCCACGGGATGGGACCTGCACGAGTACCGCCATTCCGGCCTGACCCATCTCGGTGAGGCCGGGGCCAGCCTGCTGATGCTGATGGCGAAGTCACGGCACAAGAAGACGGAGAACGTCCACCGCTACTTCAACCCGTCCCCGGAGGCCATCGCCGAGGTCACCAGCCTGCTCGCGCCCGGCAACAGCAGGCGATGAAGTCCGCTCGGCTTGTCGCGGAGTCGAATTCGTTCGGGCGTCTGCGGCTCACCGGAGTGCGACCGTGACGCCGCGCCGTTCGAGGAGCCGCACGATGTCCTCGAAGTAGGAGAGCCCGTCCTCCGGATCCTCCACGACGTCCGCCAGCGCGCGGCGTGCGATCTCGGAGTCGTGCCAGGTCAAGGTGAAGGTCACTCCGAATCCACCGCCCAGGCAGTCCTTGAAGGCGTTCCACTCCCGGCCGAAGTAGCGGCCGGGTCCGAGCAGGGCCTCGGCGATCGCGCGGTGCAGCCCGGGGACGTCCGTGACGAACCGGCCGTCGAGGTGGTACTCGCCGCCGGAGTGGTCCGGCCGGGGCGCGGGCACCTGCCAGGCACGGGTGGTGAGGTCCAGCCACGCGGCCCTGCCCTGCTCATACGCGTCGTCGAGGCGTCCGCGGAGGGTTGTCGCCCCGGGCGGCGAGGGCTGCCCCCGGGGCGCCCTCGCCCCGCGCGGGGCAGGGGGCGGTTCGCCCGGTGAGTGGGCCGCCTGCCCGTGCCCGGTCAATCGACAGGTGCCTGCCGGCTGTGGTCCCTGACCGACTTCTCGATGGTGCGGGCACACGTGGTGAACATCTCGACCTGGTCAGGGGTCAGGTCGCGTACGGAGATCTGCTCCAGGGCGCGCCACATGTCGGCGATGGGCTCCCGCAGGGCGCGGCCGGCGTCGGTGAGGTGGACCACCATGACCCGCCGGTCGTGGGGAGCGGGTTCCCGGGTGAGCAGTCCGGCTTCCTGCATGCGGCGCAGTGACTTGGAGACGGTGGAGTGGTCGAGGCCGACACGCTCCAGGAGTTCCGCCTGGGTCCGGCCGTCGCGGTCGAAGAGCTGCATCAGCAGCAGCTCCTGTCCCGGGTGCAGGTTCATGGCGCGCAGCATGGCGGCGGCGTGGCCGCGGTGTGCGCGGGCGAGCTGGAAGATGGCGTAGCTCAGTCGCCCGTCGCGTGCCGCGTCCGGCAGCTCGGGTGAGGTGGTGTCGGACATCGCTGCTCCCTGGTGACGCGGTTGGACCGGTCGGTCAGTCGACGGTGAGGACGATCTTGCCGCGGTTGTGGCCGCCGTCGCTGGCCTGCTGCGCCTTGGCGGCTTCCGCCAGCGGGTGGGTGGCGCTGATCGTGGTCACCAGTGTGCCGTCGGCGGCCTGCCGGGCCAGTTCGGCCAGCCGTGCAGCGGAGCGGCGCTGCGGGCCCTCGGCGAAGACGACGCCGAGTTCACGGGCGCGGAAGTCGGCGGTGGTGACGATCCGGTCGGTGCCGCCGCGCAGGGTGATGGAGTTCTCCAGTGCGCCCTTGCCCGCGGCGTCGAAGACGGCGTCCACCCCGTCGGGGGCGAGCTCGCGGACCCGCTGGACCAGGTTGTCCCCGTAGACCAGCGCGGTCGCGCCGAGCGAGGTCACGTACTCCTGGTTGGCCGGTCCGGCGGTGCCGATGACGCGGGCGCCGCGTGCGACGGCGAGCTGGACGGCGATGGTGCCGAGCGCGCCGGACGCTCCGTGGATCAGCAGCGTCTCGCCCGAGGCGAGGCCGAGCAGGTCCAGCACGCGTTCGGCACCGTCGCTCGCCACGGGCAGGGCGGCGGCGTGTGTCCAGTCCAGGCCGGCCGGCTTGGGCGCGAGGACGGCCGCGGACGCCAGGGCGTACTGGGCGTAGGAGCCGGTGTCGGACCAGCCCAGGACCTCGTCGCCCACCTTCAGGTGGTCGACGTCCTCGCCGACGGCGTCGACCACACCGGCGATCTCCCCGCCGGGCACGGCGGGCAGCGTGGTGGGGAAGATCGCCTCCATGACACCGGAGCGGATCTTGCCGTCCACCGGGTTGACGCCGACAGCCCGTACCCGCACACGGACCTGGCCGGGGCCGGGCCGAGGGATGTCGATCTCCGCCTCGTGCAGGACCTCGGTGCCGCCGAACGCGTCGAAAACGATGGCCTTCATGGCTGCTGTCTCCTCAGGTGGATCGCCGCACCGGCCACGTCTGTGGCCAGCCACATAAAAGTGACACCGATTATGTGGCTAGCCAAGTAAATGCTTCGGGTGAGCTCCCGGAGGTCACCCGCACCCTGCGTGTGGCGCCGCGCCCGCCGTACCCGCGGTACCCGCCGTGCACGGGCCCCTCGCCCGCTGCCGGCCGCTCGCCGGCGACCGGGGCGCACCGGCGGTCCCGGCTCGGCGCAAAGCCCGACGCGAGTACGGGAACCGGCCCTGCGCGTCAGCGCCGACCGGACCACGGCTGTCCCGGCGCCGGGACTGTCGAACGGTGGCTCCGGCACGCGTTCGGTGGTGCCGGTGAATCGTGGTGCACGCTCCGTCACTTGGCTGCGAGGTGTCCCAGGCGCACGGACAGTGGATCGTGCGGCCCCCTCTTCCTTCTTCAGCACAGGGGGCCGCACGTGGTGCGGCGTCGAGTGGCGCCTGTGAGCATCCATGATGAGGGATCGCGTGCAATTGCAGAGCAGAAGTGCTGTTTTTCCCCTCAAAGGGATGAACCCCCGCGCTACGGGGTCCGCGAGGCGGGTGGCGGGGCGTAGCGGGAGATGGCGAATCTTCTTATTGTTCCGTAATCCCATGATCACATAGCGTCGGACGGCTGTGTGCGGCCATTCTGGCGGTCCCTCCTGATGGCGCCTCAGCACCGCCCGACGGAGGGCTTATTGGTGCCGTTCGATCACAGGAACAGAGTGCGATGTCGAGTAAGAAGGTGGTGGCCGCTGTCGTCCTGGCGGCGGCCCTTACATGGAGCACGGTGATGACCGTGCTCGGGCACGCGGCCGCCGCGGCGGTCCTGCTGCCCTCCCTGGGCCTGCTCGTGCAGCAGGTCGTCCAGGCGCTCACGGCGTCCGACGGACGTTCCCGTCCCGCGGACGCCGTACCGTCCTCCGCCGGCGACCCGGCCGGACTGGGGCGGGACGGTCAGGAGGCGCCGCGGTGATGCCGTCGTCCGATGCCGCCCAGCCCCCACCACACAGCGCAAGACGGGGCCGCCCGCCGGCCCCCATCTCCCCGGAAGCGGGCCCGCTGCACCGCGCCTGGCTCGAACCCGTCCGCAACGTACACCGCACCAGCGGTCTGACCCTGGACGATCTCGTCGACCGGTCCGGTTACTCCAAGACCCGGATCAGCGAACTCCTGCGCGGAAACGGCTACTACCCCGCCTGGGAGATCACCTTCAGCGTGATCCGCGCCCTGGACATCCCCACGGAACCCATGCGCCGGCTGTGGACGGCCGCCGCCCGCGAAGCCCACAAGGGGCCGGAGTGGATCCGCCAGTGCATCGAACAGGTCGCCCACGAGGCCGAAGGACCCCCACTGCCCTACCAGGCGTTCACCGACACCATGTACCACCCCTACCTGGAATACGCCCGCGCCTTCCTCCTGACCGACCGGCGGGCCCGGGGTGTCGTCGCGGAGACCAACGACATCCTGTGGCTCTCCTGGAGCGAAGCCACCGCCAGCGCCAACCTCAACCGCTACGCCTGGCTCCTGCTGCGCTCCCGGGTCATGCTCCGCACCCCCCGCCACGAAGGCCACCCCGACCTGCGCGCCGCCGTCTTCTCCACCCGCGAGATCCGCACCCGTCAGGACCCCGGACACATGATCGCCCTGTCCGAACTGGTCGATCTCTTCGACGCCGTCAGCCGCCTGCCCGACGACCAGATGGACGTAGCCGTCCTGCACTACCTGTGCGGCATGCCCGACCAGCGCATCCCCCACGTCCTCGGCCTGAGCCCCGCCATCGCCCACGCCGTCGACCACCACGCCCGCGCCACCGTCGAGGCCCTCCTCGACGCCCCCGACACCCGGGAGTGACCCCGCCCGCCATGTCTGCCATCGACCAGCTCCTCGCCCGAGCCCGCCTGCACCACCACCCCGACGTCCCCGACGACACCGTCCCCCACGACGACGGCACCTGCCCCGCCCCCCTGCCGGCCGCGGCACCGCCCGCCGGCCCTGACCGCCTCGCCCCGGCCGCGGCCCGGCAACTGCACACGCTGTGCGAAACCGCCGTCACCGCCCTCACCCCCGACGTCCTGGCCTTCCTCACCGACCAGGTCCCCGACCACCACAGCGCCTGGCTTTTGGGCTGTGCCCTCCACCTCGCGGGCATCGAGGACGGCGCCCGCTTCTGGTGGCAGTACGCCGCCGGCGACGGCCACCCCCCGGCCTGCTACACCCTCGCCCTGCACCACCGCGTCCGCGGCGAACAGCACGCCGCCGCCTTCTACGCCCAGCAGACCGGCCTCGACCTCGCCCCCGAGGACGGGGCGCCGGAACCCCTCGCCGTCGCCGGCACATGCCCGCCCACGGACATCCGCTTCGACGCCGGACTCCCCACCGTGCTCCGCATACTCAGCGAACTCACCGCCCCGGGCCGCCGACGCCGGCCCCACCGCATCGACGCCCTGACGAACTACGTCGCCGACGCCGTCACCCCCCACTACGACCGCCACCCGAACATCGAACTGCCCGTCCCCGAACCCCGGTTCGCCGACAGGGTCGACTTCCTCCTCACCGCCGCCCCACCGTGGAGGGCCCGCACCCGCACCCCCCGCGCCACCGCACCCGCCCTGCCCGTCCGCTCGGACCACGACCGGAACGGGAACTCCCGGGCACGGCCGTCCTGCACACATCGGGGCGCCGCCACGTCCTGACCCGGACACCGGCCGCGTGGCAGCGGGGCGATCGCTCCGCCGTGCGGTCGGGCCAGGCCAAAGGGCGGACCGGGACCGCGAAGGCATGGTGCGCGATCCGTACCGACGATGCTCCTCGGCCCCCGCGTCCGGTACCGGGCCCCGCGCGGCCTTCGACGGACTCGGCGAACGGAGGGATAATGCCGGGCGTGGACCCGCTGCACCACCGCTCGCTCGAACCCTCCGCCGCAGATGTGCTGCGTGCCCGGTACGCGGGCCGTCTGCCCCGCCGACTGGACGAGCTGACCGGACCGGTGCACGGGCGGGTCGGGCTCCCGCTGCACATCGCCTGGTCCGGCCTGCGCGCGTACGACCTCGACCGGCCGCGTCAGCGGATGAGCCTCTACCGGACGGTCCTGGCCGAGGGACGGCGCCAAGACGTTCTCACCTTCCTGAACCGGGACCTGCTCGCCTCCCAGTGGCCGGCGCTGCGCACCCTGGTCAGCAGGCACATCCGCGATGTGTGGGAGGACGCCTTCCCCGAGCTCGCCCGTGAGGCGTCCGCCGTCGCGTGAACCTCAGCGACCTGCACCGCCGTCTCCTGTCCGACGTCCTCGCCGTCGGCACGCCCTACCCGCTGGTCATCACCGGCGGATACGCGACGTCGCCACGGAGAACCCCGCCCCCATGGCGGACATCGCCGAGCACCTGCGCCGGGCACTGACCGAACGGGGCTGGCGTGTGACGATGATCGGCGTCGACCCGCTGGCGGCACGCCTCGTGGCGGCCGACCCGGACACCGGTGAGGACTGCGAGGTGGACGTCCTCAAGGAGAACCTGTGGGCCGCGCCGCTCACCACCGAGTACGGCCCCGTCCTCGCTCTCGACGACGTGATCGGCACCAAGGTCCGCGCCCTCGCCGACCGCGGCGCGGTCCGCGACCTGATCGACGTCCACGCCGCCTCCGTCCATCACACGGCCACCGAACTCGAGCGGCTCGACCGGCGGCTCGGCGAGGACGAGGCCTCCCAGGACACCTGAAGGCCGCGGCGGACCGCGTCGACGCGAAGTAACCCCCGGGAGAACCGTCTCTCCTCCAGCAAGCGCAGAAGGGCCCGGGCCGGAGGCTCTTTCGGCCCGGGCTGTTTCGAGCCCGGCTGGTTCCCGGCCGACCGCTGCATGCCACCAGCGGCCGTGACGGCCCCTGTTCTCCCGAAGCTACGGCGAAGTGAGAAATAGCTTTCTGTAATCAGAGTGACGTTCGGTCAGGGAGGGCGAGGTGGGGCTGGGGGACTTCGCTGCCCTTCAGTAGCGCGACCGCAGCCCCGTGTAGTTACTCAGAGCTACATGCCAACTGGCCGTAGCTACACGAGAACAGGGCCTATTACCGGTTGGCCAACCGCAACAGTGGCAAGGTCATGGACGTCAAGGCACCCAACACCGACAACGACGTGAAGATCGGCCAGTACACCTGGAACGGCAAGCCCTGGCAGCAGTGGCGCTTCGTCGACGTGGGCAGCGGCTACTTCCAGATCGAGAGCCTCAACAGCGGCAAGTGCCTGGACGTGAACCGCGCGTCCACCGCCGACGGCGCCAGCATCATCCAGTATCGCTGCCATGCCGGCATGAACCAGCAGTTCGCCTGGGTCGCCACCGACGGGTAGTTCCAGCTCAGGGCCCGCCACAGCGGCAAGTGCGTCAACGTCGTCGGCGCCTCGACCGAGAACCTCGCCCTGCTTGAACAGCGCACCTGCGGCACAGCCGCCAGCTTCCAGTGGTCGCGTTCCTGACGACCCGCTTCCACCCCGTCACGACACCGGCAGAGAGACAAGAAGCACACCCGGGCTTTTTCACCCGGCTGGCGGCGATCCTGGTCGCCGCCAGCCTGTTCTTGGCCTGGCGGAGCTGGGCTGAGACATGCCCCAGCCCCGAACTCTGCTACCGAACCGGCCTCACGGGCCGGGGCAACTGAGCGGTTACTCGCGGGAAGGGGGCCGCACTCGACGCCGAACAACTCCTCGACTCCGTATGTCGATGATGGCGAGCTTGACGACCAGCTCAGCAGACGTAGAAGGTCTGTGGCTCGACCTCCTGGCCGTGCGTGTTGATGGGGACTGTCAGGTACGGAGAGCCGATCGACGTGGTGTTCCAGTATCCCGTACTACCGATCTCCGCATAGGTGCCGGAGGTCATCGTCCGGCAAACGGTGAGCATGTTTGAGAGAACGGTGCCCTCTCGCCGATTCTCACCACTGGGGATCATTTTCAACTGGGTTGAACTCTCCGACGGATAGCGTGTCCCTCCCCGCACGACCTCGTATCCGTCAATCTTGTCCCAGACCGCCCCGAGTTCGCTCGTGTAGAAGGGGAACTCGTCGCATTGGTGGGTGGTCGTGCCTCGGGGTACTGGACATGGATTCGGCTGGTAGGGCTGGTTGTCCATCCAGCTCCGCGTCTTGACGACATTACTCTTGTTGTCTGTACTAGCGTAGTTCTGTTGAACCCACAGGGGGTTCTTGTCCATTGCTTCCGCGTCGTTGATGGCCGCGCCGGCAGCGTCGTGCGTCGTGACGAACAGGATCTGGTTGGTCATGCACGGATCGCCGACTACGCCGCCCCTGCGAGTGTAGTCAAGGCAGAGCCGTGCGGCCGTGAGCGCCTGGTCCGGGGTTACGGTCCACTTCTCGATACCGGTTGGGCGGCTGGCCACGTAGTTGAGGATGCGTTGTTGGACGGCGGCCGGAGTGCTCGGGCCTCGCAGCTGTGTGCTGACCAGGTCAGCGAGTTGTTCCTGTCCGAGAGCGGTGGGGTGGAAGCTGGCAGGGTCTACGGTTGTGCCGTCGAGCATGCCGGGATTTGACCACCTGTAGTCCTGGGTCCAGCTGGTGCAGGGCCACTTGCTGACGCCTTCCCTCCATCGCTGGGTGGCGTTGACGAAGGTGATGTTGATTCCCTGCCCATGGAGTTCATCCACTGCCTTGGTAATGGTGATGTTGAGAAGTTCGGCGAGGACGTTGAGGAAATGCTGCTCGTCGGGGGTGATCCCCACGCATGTTCCTGTCGGATCGCCGGGGCGGTCGGGAAACAACTGTGGGTAACCCAGGGCGATGATCTGTGCGTTGGGCGCCTTGTCGTGGATGGCTTGGTAGGTCGCCTTGAGGTGGGTGGGGAGACGTTCACGGATCAGCCACTTCTCGTACGACCGCAGTGGCTCAGGGTCGACCGCTCCGTTGTCACGGGTCAGTTTGTGGGTGTCGCTGAAGCAGTGGTCGAGTGAGAGGGTGCAGCTGCGCATGACCTCGGCGAAGCGCACGTCGTTGCCGCCCGCCGTCACGGTCACCAAAGAGGTGTCCTCGTCCAGGTAGCCCTGGTCGACCTGGGGCAGCTCGCCGTTCTCCGTGGACGAGCTGAGCCCGGTGTCCTCCCAGTCGGTGTGACCCGCCGAGTCCTCCGGCAGGGGCGGCACGTTGTACGACGTCGTGGTGATGTCCGTCGTCCGGGCGCCCGAGCAGGCTATGAAGGCGAAGCTGGCTGTGCCTTCGGCGGCCTCCTGCGCGATCGTCTTCGTATGCCCGGGCAGCTTCACCTGGGTGGGGTAGGCAGCGGTCTGCGATCGATGACACCTGTTCTCCTGGCCGTTGGAGCGTTCGTAGTCGCTCTCCGGCTGATAGGGCGCCAGCCCCTCTCCAGAGGAGTACGAATCGCCCATCGCCACATAGAAGGCGGAGGGTTTCGAGGTGGGGATGAACTGGGCCGCGTCGAAGACGATGCTGTCGTCGCCCCGGCCGTCGGGAGTTTCGGTGCTCAGCGACAAGCCGGCCGGGCCAGACAGCGGGAACACACCGAGATCGACCCAGCCGTTGGCCTGCTTGGCCTGGTTGACGACCCGGTGGCGGCTGCGCCCGTTGCCCAGATGGATGATGTAGGTGGCTTGTCGCGTCCAGGCCCCTGTCTCCGGGATGAAGACCTTGATCCGTGTCCATCCCTGGATCGGCTGGGCGGGTTTCCAGGTCCCGGAGACCTTGAGCCGTTCTTCGTAGCCCTCGGGCAGGTAGTTGGGCCCGCGGGTGTGGGCGGACCAGAAGTGACCGCCGAACCCCGAGCCGAACTGATGGAAGTCGATCTTCGACGGTCGCAGTCCTGCCGGGTCGGCGCCGAAGTCCAGCGTGAACGCCCCGCCGTTCGACCATGTGCGGGGGCAGTCTGGTCTGATCGAGGGCACGTCGTCGCCGACGTTGTCGATCAGGATGGCGTTGGAGGGGACGCCGGAGGTACTGCAGTACGGCGGATAGGACGCGCCATCGGTCTGGTAGGCGTAACCGGGATCGAACCGCAGGAGTTCACGCCCGCACTGGGCGGAGCAGTCGCTCTTCCAGGCCTTCGGGCCGTGGTACCAGCACCGCAGGTCGTATTTCCCTTGCGCGTCCTTGTGCGCGCAGGGACCGGCCGGCTCGCCGACGACATCCCCGGCGTCGGGGGTGTAGGAGCCACCGGGCACACAGTCGTTGCTCGCGTCGCAGAACGTGGTCGGCGGCGGTTGGACCAGGGTGCGGTTGATGGGGCTGGAGGCCGCGTCACCCGGCCACCAGGCGGGCCGATAGGCCACCACGTACTTGTTCGGCGCCTCGGGCAGCTCCATGGGGTGTCCGGCGAAGCCGAGCACCTTCTCCTGGTAGGGCCAGTCCTGTGGATGGGCGGCGTCGGCCATCGACTTGTCCAGGAACGAGGACCGGTTGGCCGGGTAGTGCGGGTTGGCCGGGTTGTTATGCCAGCCGACCCCCCACGGGGACCCGTCGCCCTTGTCGGGGTAGAAGCCCGAGTTGTAGGCCCAGATCGCGAAGTACCAGTTCTCCAGGTACTGCGGCTGACCGTTGTTGATCACCAGACCGGCTTGGCGGGTCTCGTTCCACTTCCGTTGCAGGATCTGCAAGCCCGCAGCGATGTTCGCCGCGAAGTCCAGGGCCACCGCGCGCTGTGTCTGGTACGGCAGCGCGACCTCCCCGGGCCGCTCCCTGCCGGCCAAGCGCATCCTGTCCGTGACCTGCATGATGCCGTAGCCGCAGTCGGCCTCGTCCCAACGGATGTCCCAGTCGTCGGTCTCACTGAAGTTGTAGACGTCTCGGCCGTAGAAGTTGCCGATCAGGGGGTTGCCGGTCACTCCGGGCATGGCACGTCCCGTCGCCTGCCACAGGTTCGACTCCTGGCTGGTGATGCCCAGCATGATCTGTGCCGGCACGAAACCGCCGCCGTTCAGCTCAACGGGCGGGAAGAGACCCTGCGGTGTGTAGGCGGGCATACCCAGGCCCTTCCAGTTGGCCTCGCGCTGCACCGTGAGCACCTTGCGTACTGCTTGGTCCACGGCCCACTCCACTTGCCGAGGCTTGGGCTGCAACGCCTGATTGCGCGGATCGTTGCGTGGCACCGCGCAGGTCCGTTCCTCCTCCACAGGATTCGAAGAGGAACCGGCTACCTGATCGGTCGTGCCCACCGCACTTTTGGGTGCTGCTTCACTCCGCTGGGACGCGCCCGGAAGCGGCTTGAGCTTCGGGTGGCTGGCTCGCCCGGACCCGGACGCGTCCAGGACGTCGGCACCGGGAATCACGGTGAAGCGTGCGTTCTTGCCGGTCGCCATGACATGTATGCGCACGTTGACGGCCTTGGAGGTGTCGGAGTGCGGGTCGGCGACTCGGGGATCCTGCTGCCCGGCCCGTGCGGTGGCTACGATCAGGGACATGTCACCGCTGGAAGGTCTGGAGCCTTTCGGCGCGTCGACCACGTGCACGGCGGACGGTGCCTTCGCCGTGGCTCTCGTCCTTCCGGTCACATACGCCGTTCCCCGCGCGCCCGCAGTCAGATCCACGTCGGCGAGCCTTCCGGTCGCGACCGTTGTGACCCTTCGTCCTGCCTCCGTGGTGCCCGCCAGATGCCGCACCAGCGCAGTGTTCCGTTGGCGGTCGAGGTAGGTGATGCCGTCGTCGGAACCGGCCACCAGTTTGAAAGGGATGGAAGCGGTCCGTACGAGTGCGGACCGTTTGCCCTTGGCGTCGATGCGTACGAGCCGGTTGACGTCCGCCGCCACGATGCCGTTCCTCACTGGCACGGCGGAGGTCACCTGACCGGTCACCGTAACGGGGGCCGCGGTCCTGGCGGACTCGGCGTCCACGCGGATCAGCCGCGTCCTGGACTCACCTTCCTGGCCTTCCTGTGTCACCACGGCCGCCTCGTCGGCCCCGCAGCCGGGACTGTAGTACGCGAGAGTCGACAGGACGGGAAGTTTGGTGACCGTTCCTGTCTCCAGGTCCACTGTCGCGGTGAACGCGCCGCGAGAGAACAGCTCAGCGCGGTTGGTGAAGGACCGTGGTGCATACGCGACGACCACGCGGCGGCCGGACCCCGTGAGGCACGCATTGCCGATCCACTGGTCGGTTTCGAACCCGGGTTCCGACAGAGTAGCCGCGGTCCACCAGCCGTAACCGCTCCGGGCGTTGGCGACCAGGATATGCAGGCCCCTGGCGTCCCCGGAGGTCGTCCAAGCCCGGTCCTCGGACGTCCGCCATCCCGCTCCCAGGATGTCGTCGCGCTCGTTCGGCTGTATGCGCGCCTGGCCTGGCGCCTCTCGCGTCGGGGCGCGGGACGAGACACCCGCGACAGCCCCCGCCGCGACGGACGGAAACGCTGTGATCAACATGACCGCCGACACGGCGGCTGCCATGAACCGGAACAGCCCCCGACGGGAAAAGGTGCCTCTTCTACGTACGAACATCACTGACCCCTCCACCGAACGGCGCGAGACGGAGCGCGGACAGAGCGGTGCTTAGGTGACCGTCGACGACCAGGCGATCACTTGTGTGCTGCGGGCGTTTACGGCGTGCTGGCAGTTCCGTTCAGGACATCGGCGGCATTGCGGAGCCGCACGCGCAGCCTCTCCTCAAGAGAGTCGAACAGCGACCTGCGTGCGCTGACGGACGCCTGTTCATAAGCGTTGAGAACCGCCAGGCGCACGCCCGCATAGTTGACCTTCTGACGGCACGCGAGGTCTGCGCGGGCCGTGGCCAGCTCGGCGGTCGTCACATGCCGCCCAGTCCACCTTGCGTCGTCACGGGCGTCGTAAGGGCTGGTGTATCGGAACCCTTTCGCGCGCATGCAAGCACTCCACTCCCGGGTGACCTGGACGACCCGGCTGTCTCTCAGGGCCTGTTCTCCGTCCTGGTTGGCCAGATCCACCGCGACTGCATCCGCGGCCTGCGGGGCGCCTTTGCTCAGGGCCCGCGAAGCCTCGGCCGAGCACCCGCCAGAGGCACGGGGCGCGGGGGACCGCGAAGGGGCCTCGGACCCACCCGTATAGGCCGCGGCCTGGGCGGGAGTCAGTTTCCGGGGAACCGGCCGCTCACCGACCGAAGCAGCGAGATCCTTCTCCAGCTCCGGCGGGTGATAGCCGAATTCGTTGGTGAGGACGGGGTCGAGATGCCCCAGATCCCAGGCTTGCAGCGTGACGCGTACCTGCCTGACCGGGTCGACCTCCCAATCAAGTCCCTTCCGGCGCATGCAATTCCGGACCAGGACGTTTTCCGCCTGGGTCAGCGTCTGCCGATGGCGCCATGACCCAATGTACGTGTCGGCGACGGTGACGAAGTCCCCCAGGGCCATGGGATGCGTGACACCGGTCACCAGACGCGGCTCCTTGGCTGGAGCAGGGACCGGACTGCCGGTGTTGCAGGCAACGGCGGCCATGAGCGTGGCGAGAACTAGTCCAGCCTTGACGTAACGAGAGGAAAGCACCAGTACTCCCCGGTTTACGGCACTGCCCACGGCGGGGCAAGAGAGACAACGACAGGCCCTAGCGCCCCGACCGTCCAGGCCGATTCGGCTGGAAACCGGCTAGTACGAGACGTACCAGCCGAAGCACTTATCGGGAACCGCCCTGTTGGTGGTGTGCGTGTGCCCGCATGCCGAGAACACCCGGCTTCCCCAGGGACTCGCCGAGGAATATACGGAGTTGATACCCGTCGTATAGGCATACGTCTTGCCGCTTCCCACGGAGGCGACGCACCGGTTCGCGCTGTCGTTCGGGTCGTAGTCGCTCCACCAGAGCTCGACCGTGGCACCCGTCGGCAGCGTGTCCGCATACCTGCCGGTCTGAATCTTCGCCCAGTACACGCCCGCCTGGCCGTAGCCGGCTTTGTTACCTCTGTTCAGCTTCAGCGTGCTGGCGTCGTCCGCCCTGTAGCCGAAATAGTCCTGATCCACCGTGCTCACATTGGACATGCCCGACGAAACGCTGATCTTCGGGCCACAGGTGGTATAGATGTCCTGTGCCGCAGCTGTCGTCGCCGGGACGACCGCAAGCCCCGCGCCCGCGAGCATTGTGGCCGCCAACACTGCTGATGCTCTCTTCACGCGCATCACACTCACTCCTCAAGTCCGTTCGTGTCTGTCCGGGCAGCGACGATCCTGCCCGTCCGGCCTTCGGGGAACCTTGCATGAACCTTGAACACGCTGGTCGGAGCGCCACGGCTTCGCCCGGTGAGCCGGGCGGGTTGGTTCACGGACGACCTCCTCGGTTCCAGTCGGGGCGTCGTGTGACGGTGATGCCCTAGCCGACGAAGACCGCGTCGAAGGCGGCGGTGGGGTGCACGCCGCGTGCACGGCCACGATCCGACGCATTCCACGCACCGCAGAACTCGCCCCACGCCGTGCCGTCACCCGGCACCTGCCAGTGGGCCACCTTCCGCGACGACGGGGGACGGGCCGAAGGCGTTGTTCGACGCGGCGGCGGGGTGGCTGCGCGAGGGCCGGGTGCTGCTGACAGCAGGGCGCGGAAGGACGCCGAGAACATGACGACTGTGGGATTCATCGGAAGCGGATCCATCGGCAGCACCATCGCGCGGCTCGCCGTCGAGGCCGGAAATCAGGTCGTGCTCAGCAACTCGCGCGGTCCCGGGACGCTCGCGGACACGGTCGCGAGGCTGGGTCCGAGGGCCTCCGCGGCGACGAGCGAGGAAGCCGCGGCGGCCGGTGACATCGTCGTGGTCACGGTGCCGGTCACGGCCTTCCCCGACCTTCCCGCCGCGCCACTGGTGGGAAAGACGGTCATCGACACGTGCAACTACGGCCCCGAGCGTGACGGGCACATCCCCGAGCTCGACAGTGGGTCGCTCACCTCGAGCGAACTGCTGCTGCGCTACGTCCCGGACGCCGGACTCGTGAAAGCGTTCAACACCATCTACTTCAAGCACCTGCTGTCATTCGCCCGCCCGGCGGGGGTGGCCGACCGGTCGTACCTGCCGATCGCCGCGGACTCGGCGCCGGCGAAGGCGGCGGTCACCGACTTCATCGACTCCATCGGGTACGGCGTGGTGGACGCGGGACCGCTGGCCGACGACTGGCGGCAGGCGACGGGCACGCCGGTCTGGGGCACCCCTTATGGGCCGTACTCGAACGAGAAGGGCCGGCCCGCCGGCGACGACGTCATCCGCGCGGCACTGGCCACCGCCACGCGGTGACCGCAAGCCGGCGCGGGCCGGCGACGGCGTCGACCAGGTCCAGGCGCTGTCGCACGACCAGCACGTGAGCACGACCAGGAGAGGCACATGACCGACCACCCGCCGCTGATCGCTGTGACCGATGCGGAACTCGAAGACCTGCGCGCGCGGCTGCGCGCCACCCGGTGGCCCGTCGATGGCTGGGAAGCGGGCGCCGACACCACTGAGGTGCGCCGCCTTGCGGAGTACTGGGCCACAGGCTATGACTGGCGCACCCACGCGGCACGGATCAACGCCCTGCCGCACCACACGGCCGTCATCGGCGGCACGCCCGTCCATTACCTCCGGTTCAACGGCGAGCGACCGGGCGCCCTGCTGATCGTGCTGACCCACGGCTGGCCCAGCACCTTCCCGGTCCGGCCACTGCCCGGTCCGGCGCAATGCCGGACAGCTCGCGGGGGGCAGGTCTGCATAACGTGGATGCGCGCGTACGACACCGCCGCCAAGGCCAGCACGCTCAACTGACCTGGAAGGCGAGATGTTCGACACCGAAGACGTGGGCGTGTTCCTCGGCTTGGACGTTGGCAGGAGCACCCATCACGGCCATGGGCTCACCCCGGCCGGGAAGAAGGTCCTCGACAAGCAGTTACCCAACAGCGAGCCGAAACTGCGGGCCGTCTTCGACAAGCTGACCGCCAAGTTCGGCACCGTCCTGGTGATCGTGGACCAGCCCGCCTCCATCGGCGCCCTCCCGCTCACCGTCGCACGGGACGCCGGCTGCATGGTCGTCTGCCTTCCCGGACTCGCAATGCGCCGGATCGCCGATCTCTACCCGGGCGAGGCGAAGACCGATGCGAAGGACGCCGCGGTCATCGCCGACGCCGCCCGGACGATGCCGCACACACTGCGCTCGCTTGAGCTCACCGACGAGATCACTGCCGAGCTGACCGTGCTGGTCGGCTTCGACCAGGACCTCGCGGCCGAGGCCATCCGCACCTCCAACCGGATACGCGGCCTGCTCACCCAGTTCCACCCCTCGCTAGAACGCGTCCTCGGCCCCCGCCTGGACCACCCCGCCGTCACGTGGCTGCTGGAACGCTACGGCTCCCCGGCTGCCCTGCGGAAAGCCGGCCGCCGCAGACTCCTCGAAGTGATCCGGCCCAAGGCCCCGCGCATGGCCTCCCGATTGATCGACGAGGTCTTCGACGCGCTCGACGAACAGACCGTCGTCGTTCCCGGGACCGGCACCCTCGACGTCGTGGTCCCGTCCCTGACCCGCTCCCTGGCTGCCGTTCACGAACAGCGCCGGGCTCTGGAAGCCCAGATCAAAGGCCTGCTGGAGGAGCACCCTCTTTCCCAGGTCCTGACCTCGATGCCGGGGGGTCGCGGTCAGGACCGCCGCCGTGCTGGTGGTCACCGTCGGCGACGGCACCAGCTTCCCCAACGGCGCCCACCTCGCCTCCTACGCCGGACTTGCCCCAGCCACGAAGTCCTCGGGGACCTCGATCCACGGCGAACACTCACCCAGAGGCGGAAACCGGCAGCTCGAACGGGCCATGTTCCTCTCCGCGTTCGCCGCCCTGCACGACCCCGCCTCCCGCACCTACTACGACAAATGCCGGTCCCGGGGAAAGGCCCACACCCAGGCCCTCCTCCGCCTCGCCCGCCACCGCATCAGCGTCCTGTTCGCCATGCTCCGCGACGGCACCTTCTACGAACCCCGCACCCCCGAAGCAGCCGTCGCATGACCAGCTCGGCTTGACGAAGGACATAGAGGCACCCCCGCACCCAGCCGCCCTCCCGCGGGCAGTCGTGCCGCTGGGGCGGCACGGGTGGGCGCGACGGCACCCCGCCGGTGCCGGGCCGCGCAACCCCACCCCCGGCCAGCCCCCAACGGGCCGCACCCCGCCGGTGCCGGGCGGCGCGGACACCCCCGGCCCACACCAACGTGCCGGCACCCCGCGAGCGCCGGGCGGCACGCCCCGCACCCCGCAAGGCCCTACCCCCCACTCACCCCCGCCGCTCCAACCACACCCGCAACCCCTCCGGCATGAACGTCAACCGCTCGGCCACCCGCAACCGATACCCGGGTTCGGCCCGCAGCTCATAACGCCGCAGCAACAACCCCAGCACCAACACCGCCTCATGCAACGCGAACTGCCGCCCGATACACGCCCGCGCCCCCGTCCCGAACGGCTTGAACACATGTGCCGGCCGCCCCCGAACCGCCCCCGCCTCGAACCGGTCCGGATCGAACTCCTCCGCGTCCGCCCCCCACACCCCCGGATCCCGGTGCAGCATCGGCGTCAACACCAACGTCCAGGCCCCCCGCCGCATCGGATGCACACCCCCCAGCACCGTGTCCCGAACAGCCTCCCGGGCGAACGCCGGCGCGGTCGGCCACAGCCGCAACGTCTCGTCCAGCACCCGCCGCACATACCGCAGCTTCGCCACCTGCTCGTACCCCGGCGCCGCCACGTCCCCCCACACCCGGTCCACCTCCGCACGCGCACGCTCGGCGACATCGGGCCGCAGCGACAGATAGTGCAGCGCGAACGACAGCGCGCCCGACGTCGTCTCGTGCCCCGCCACCAGAAACGTGATCACCTGCCGCCGCACGTTCTCCGCCGACAACCGCTCCCCGGTCTTTGGATGCGCGGTCTCCAGCATCCGGTCCAGCAGATCCCCGTCCCCACCGCCGGAAACCCGCCGCTCCCGCACCACCCCGTCGACTATGCGCTCGAGAAGCGCGATGTCGGCCACGTTCCGCCGCCCCGCGCGGCGCAGCAGCAGCGGAGCCAGCGGCCCCGGCACACTGTTCAGCCGCTGCGCATGACTCAGCGTGCCGACCATCGCGGAGACGAACGGATGCGGACGCGCCCGTTCGAAGGACCCGAAGTCGTGCCCGAACCCGGTCCGCGCGATCGTCTCCAGCGTCAGCTTGGTCATGTCCCCGGGCACGTCCACCGACCGCTCCCCGGCCGCGGCGAGGTCCCAGTGCTCCGTCAGCCGCTCCGCCACCGACAGCATCATCGGGTGGTACCCGGCCATCGCCTCCCGGCTGAACCCGGGCGCCAGCACATCGTGCGCCAGCTGCCAGTTCGGTTCGTGGTTGTACGCGGTGAACAGCCCGTCGCCCGCGACCGGCCGCAGATTGGCGATCCCCAGCCCCACATGCTTGGCGAACCGTGACTCGTCGGCCAGATCGGCCACCAGATCCGCGCCCCAGGTGAACACGAACTCCTTGCCGAACGCGCTCCGCCGGAAGATCGGGCCCAGCCGGCGGGCGTACTTCAGCGAGTCCTGCAGGGGCGTCGCCCTGCTCGCCCCGACCAGATCGCCGAGCAGCGGCAGCCGGTACGGCGGCCGGGGGATGCGGTACAGCTCCGGCCAGCCCCGCTCCGCGCTGCGGAACCCCTTCGGCGGTACGGCCCGTGTCGTCGTCTCCGCCATGACGCCATCCCCTTCGACCCGGCGAATCCACGTGTTGTACGTGAGTTCAATAAGGCGGTTCAGTCTGGTCCGGCGGCTGAACGGGCGTCAAGTACAGTGCGGGAATGGCCGTGAACCAGGGCGGGCGCACACGGCGCAGGCTCAGTACCGAGGAGCGCCGGGAGCAGCTTCTGTCGGTCGGTGCTCGGCTGTTCTCGGAGAGCCCCTACGACGAGGTGTGGATCGAGCAGGTCGCCGAGATCGCCGGGGTGTCGCGCGGACTGCTGTACCACTACTTCCCGACCAAGCGTGACTTCTTCGCGGCGGTGGTGGAGCGGGAGAGCGAGCGGATGCTCCGGATGACGACGGCGGTCCCCGGCGTCCCGGTGCGCGAGCAGTTGGCGGCGGGTCTCGACACGTATCTGGGGTACGTCGAGGCCCACGCGCACGGCTATCGCGCCTTCCACCGCGCCGACGCGGCGGGGGACCGGGCGGTGCGCCGGGTCTACCAGCGGGCGCTGGCCGCGCAGGAACGGCAGATCCTGGCGGCGCTCGCCCGGGACCCCGAGTTCGGTCCGGTCCTCGAGACCCGGCCGGACACCCGGCTCGCCGTGCGCGGCTGGCTGGCCTTCACCACCGCCGTCTGTCTGGAGTGGCTGCGCGGCTCGGGGCTGGACCGCGAGCAGGTGCGCGACCTGTGCGTGCGTGCCCTGCTGGGTGTTCTCGCGCCCTGAGACCGGTCTCAAAGTCGCGCCATCCGGTTGGCGCACACCCCGATCTCCTATAAGTTAGGCAAGGCTTACCTAAGAGGAGGTTCGGGGATGGCTGACGACACGCACGGCTGGACGGCCGCGCCCGGTGCGGCGGAACGGGCCCGCTCGGTGCTCGCCGCCGCGTGGTCCTGCGCGGTGAACGCGGAGGGCACCCGGGAGGAACTCGTCGGCACGCACAGCGTGACCGACGACGGAGAGGTGCTGCTGCATGTGCCCGAGGACAGCGCCCTGCTCGCCGCCGCGATCTGCGCGCCCCGCGGCGAGCCGTCCGCCGTGCTGGAGTTCGCCGACGTCGCCCCCGTCCCCCTGCGCAACAGGATCCGCGCCCGGCTGTGGGTGGCCGGCTGGTTCACCGTGCGGGACGGGCACCTCGTCCTCCGGCCCACGCGCGTGGTGCTCCGGCAGTCGGCCGGCGCCGTGGTGGTCGACGCCGACGAGTTCACCGCCGCCGCGCCCGACCCGCTCGCCACCGCCGAGGCCCGGCTGCTGAGCCATCTGGCCGACTGCCACGCCGACGCCGTGGAGCGGCTGACCCGTCTGGTCGACCACGGCAGTCTGCACGGCGCGGTCCGGGTCCAGCCGCTCGCCGTCGACCGGCACGGACTGACCCTGCGCATCGAACGCGTGCGGTCCGGCGGTGACGTACGGCTGCCGTTCCACGCGCCGGCGGACGACGTCTCCCAGCTCACCGAGCGCATGCACGTACTGCTCGCCCAGGCGAGCGCCGCCTCCTGCCGCCGCCCGCTGCAGCGGCAGCGCGCCGACGGCGAGGCGTGACCCGGAGGGGCCGGTCCCGCGCGCAGATCATGCGGAGCGGTGGGAGGCGCCGCCGCCGCGCCTGCGGCGCAGCCGGTCCCCCAGGCGGGTGAGCCGCGGCAGCCGCCGGCGCTGCTCCTGCGAGTGCCGGTCCAGCTCCTCGAACAGCCGGCGCGTGCGGTGCTCGGTGTCCATCTCGTCGAGGATGCGGTTGACCTCGGTCAGTACGGCGCCCAGCAACTGCCACTGACGGGCGTCGCGCCGGGCCTGCTCGAAGAGCAGCCGGGCCAGCCGGTCACGGGTGGCGGCCGCCTGCCGCAGCTGGGCGGCGAGCCGCTCCTCCGCCGACTCGGCGTTCGCGCTCACGCTCGTGGTCACCAGCACCGCGAAGCTGACCACGCCGTCCGCGATCTCGGCCAGCAGTTCCTCGAACGCGGCGCCCGTCTCGGGATCGAACAGCCGCTGCCCCTCGCGCTCCTTGGCCAGGTCGGTGAGCGTGCGCGCCAGCACCCGCAGTACCACCGTGCAGATCTCCAGCGTGTCCAGCCCGGTACGCAGCACCACCCGGTGCAGCAGGCCCTCACGGACCCGCGGATTGAGCCGCAGGCTGTCCTCCGCCTGTCTGAGGTCCGCGTCCACCTCGACGATGTCGTGGTCCAGCCGCCGTGCCTCGTGCAGCCGGGCCGCCGCCCGGTCCGGGGGCGTACGGCCCGCCGCCTCCTCGCCGATCCGCAGCATCAGCTGCCGCACCCGCCGGGCCAGCTCCTCGATGGACTCGCCGGCCTCCTCCACCCACACGGGCGGCGCCAGCAGCAGATTGAACGCCATCCCGACGACCGCCCCGATCAGTGTCTCCACGATCCGGGCCCAGGCGGTGTCCCCGTGCGTGGTCACCCCGAGCACCAGCATCGCGCTGATCGCCACCTCGGGCACGAACTCGTCCACCCGCACCAGATGGCCGATGATCAGCGACGCCAGGATGAGCAGACCCAGACTCCACCAGGTCAGACCCACCAGGAGACTGAAGAGGATGGCCACGACGACACCGGTCACCACGGAGTTCACCCGGCGCATCCCGGTGGTGAGCGTGGAGTACAGGGTGACCTGGACGACGAGCAGGGCGGTCAGGGGGGCGGTCAGCGGCGCGGCCTCCGGACTGAGCCGGGTCGCGATGGCGTAGGCGACCGTCGCCGCCGCCGACGACCGCACCGTCTGCACGGCCACCGGGTCCCGGTGCAGCTTGACGAACCGGACGGCCGGCGCGGTCATCTCACGTACCACTCGCATCCTCCGACGCTTCCCCCTCCCCGGACACGTCGAACGTGTTCACCGGGTACGGCAGTCGCCCGGGGGACAGGCCGGCCGGGTCTACAGCTTGTCGAGGAAGGCGAACAGATGGCCCCTGGTGCGGGCGATCTGCTCCTCCACGGTGAGGCTCTCCTCGAAGCGGCCCCCGCTCTCCGGGACCTTCTTCCCGCGCAGGTACAGGGAACAGGCGAGATCGGTGCACATGTAGGCGCCGACCGAGTTGCCCTCACGCCCGGCCGGGCCCGCCTTGCGCGCGGTCATCAGGGCGACACCGCCGCGCGGATGCGTGGTCAGGCACAGGGAGCACATGCTGCGGTGCAGAAACCCCCGCTGGGCGGGCTGGAAGCGCATGGCCACCCCGACGAGACGGTCCTCCCGCTCGGTGACGAGATAGCTGCGGTCGGGCGCTCCGGGATCGCGCCAGCCCAGGAAATCGAGATCGTCCCAGGCGCGTTCGCCCAGGTCACGCGGCACAGCCAGCCGCTTGGCCGCACCCTTCGAGCAGTTGATGAACGAACCGCGGATGTCCTGCTCGGTGAGTGCTCTCATGGGGGCGTCTCCGGTGGATTGTTTCGAAACCTAGGGGGTCTAGGTTTCTGGTTCAGGGTAGGGATCCGGCGCCGGCGGGAGCCAGCGATTTTTCCCGGGACCGCACACCGCGCCCTTCCGTACGCTGTACGGCAGTCGCCGAGAGGGAGGGGTACGGACGATGGGGGACTCCTGGGAGCGGGCCCGCCGGGTGCTCATGGAGGCGGGACTGCCGTCCGGTGCGCTCACCGGCGTACGGCCGATGAGCGGAGGCACCTACAACACCGTCGAGGAGCTCCGCCTGACCGACGGCAGCCGCTATGTGCTGAAGATCCCGCCCGCGGCCGCCACCCCCGGCCTGCGGTACGAACGCCGACTGCTCGTCGCCGAGGCGGACTTCTGCGCCGGCGCCGCCGAGGCCCGGGTGGCCGCCCCGCACGCCGTCGCCCTCGACGGGGACGGCTCCGTGCCGTATCTGCTGATGACCGCCTGCCCGGGCGAGCCCTGGACGCAGGTGGCGCCGGCCGGCGCGGAGCGGGCCGCTCTGCGCACCGAGCTCGGCCGTCAGGTTGCCCGGCTGCACCGGGTCGCCGGACCGGCGTTCGGCTACCCGTCCGGCGCCCTCGGCCCGCTCGCCCCCGCCTGGCGCACCGCGTTCACCGCGATGACCGACGCCGTGCTCGCCGACGCCCGGTACTACGGGGCCTGGCTGCCCCGCCCGGCCGACGAGGTCGCCGCCGTGCTCCGTACCGCCGCCGGGGCGCTCGACGAGGTCACCGTGCCCGTGCTCGTCCACTTCGACCTGTGGCCGGGCAACATCCTGGTGGAGCGCACGGCCGCGGGGGAGGCCCGGATCGGCGGGCTCATCGACGGGGAGCGCATGTTCTGGGGCGACCCCCTCGCCGATCTCGTCTCCCTCGCCCTGCTCGGCGACATCAGGACGGACGACGCGTTCCTCGCCGGCTACGCGGAGGCCGGAGGGCGGGCCGTGTTCGACCGGGCGGCCCTCGCCCGCCTCGCCCTCTACCGCGCCTACCTCTACCTGATCATGCTGATCGAGACCGTTCCGCGCGCGGCCGGAGGGGACCACGTGCGCTGGGTCCGGGACACCGTCGCCCCGGAGCTGGACGCCGCGCTGGACGAAATCGGCCGGCTCTGTTAGTTCACATCATGAAATAAGGGTGGGAGAAAGTCGCGCCCGGTCGGTCCCCGGCGGTATGTTGCAGGTCGGGCAGGGTCTTGGAAGGAGCCACATGGCGGGGCGGAACGGGCGCACGGTGCGCGATCTCAGGCGGGCCAACCGTACGGCCGTGCTGCAGCGGCTGTACTTCGACGGCCCGCTGAGCCGGTTCGAACTCGGCCCCGCGACCGGGCTCAGCTCCGGCTCCGTCAGCAATGTCGTCGCCGACCTGGTCGCCGACGGCCTGGTGGAGGAGGCGGGCAGCGTCGACTCCGACGGCGGCCGCCCCCGCACCCTGCTGCGGGTGGCACCGCTCAGCGGCCACATGATCGGCGTCGACGTGGGGGAGACCCGGGTCCGCGTCGAACTGTTCGACCTGACCCTCACCGAGCTCGCCCGCGCGGAGCTCCCGCTGGAGCAGCAGCGCTACGAGGTCGAGGTCATCGTCGACCACATCCGCTCCGGGATCGCCGAGGTGCTCGCCGGCGCGGGCCTCGCCCCCGAGCGGCTGCTCGGCGTCGGCATCGGTGTCCCCGGCATCGTCGAGCACACCCCCGACCGGGGCGCCGTCGTGCACGGCCAGACCATCGGCTGGGACGCCATCCCCCTGGAGGCGCTGCTGCGGGCCGAGTCCCTGCTGCCCGAGACGGTGCCGTACTTCATCGACAACGGCGCCAAGACCCTCGGCCAGGCCGAGATGTGGTTCGGTGCCGGACGCGGCGCCCGCAACGCCCTCGTGGTGCTCTTCGGCTCCGGCGTCGGCGCCTGCCTCGTCACGCCCGAGGTGGAACACGGCCGGGCCGTCGAGTGGGGACATCTGACCGTACGGGTGAGGGGGCGCCGCTGCCGCTGCGGCGCGCTCGGCTGTCTGGAGGCGTACGCGGGCGCCGAGTCGCTGCTCGCGCGCTGGCGCGAGGAGGGCGGCGCCGTGCCCGGGGACACGGACGAGGAGACGGCGCTGACGGCGATGCTCGCCGCCGCCTACCCGGCCGGCGAGGCCGCCCCCGACCCGGTCGCGCTCGCCGTCCTCGAGGAGACCGCCGAGTACCTGGGCGCCGGCCTGTCCGACCTGATCAACCTCTTCCAGCCGGAGCGCATCCTGATGGGCGGCTGGGCCGGCCTCCAGCTCGGCTCCCGCTTCCTGCCCGCCGTACGCAAGCACGCGCTGTCGTACGCGCTGCGTCATCCGGCGGAGAAGGTCACGATCGAACTGGGCCGTCTCGGCCCCGACGCGGTCACCGTGGGCGCCGCGATCCTTCCCCTCGCCGACTTCTTCACCCGGGGCGGCCGTCGTCCCGACCCCGGCCCCCAGTCCCCGCCCCCCGCCTGGCACACGGCCCTTCGGGACCGCACCCCTCGGTAGGACGGCTCCTCACGCGGAGGACTCGTCCGGAACCGGGTGGTCCGGGTTGGGGGATGCCGGGTGCGGGTCGCCCTGGCGGCCTGTGCCGGCCTCGTCCGTGTCGGGGACGTCCGATGCGGTGTCGTCCGGTTCGTCCGCGCCGCCGGTCTTCCTCTCGCTCTCCCGTTCCGCGACGGCGGGCGCGACCTCCCAGGGGTCCTCGCCGGGGCCGGCCTGCTGGTCGGGCAGATCTCGGGGGACTCCGGCGCCGTTCTCACCGGGGCCTTCGAGGCGGTGGTCGGTCACGGCGCTCTCCCTTCATACGTACGCGAGCCCACGCGAGTACCTCCGCGAGAGCCGGTGAAACCCGCTGCGGACAGAGGGAAGCCCCGGCCGCGACGGGGGAATCACGGCCGGGGCGGCTCAAGGTGGGCGCGGACGGCGGTCGCCTCTCGGCGAAAGGCTCCACAGGGCTTCAGCCGAACGATCGTCCCTGTGGGCGGATGGTGAGGCCCGGGGACACTGTCCCGTCCGCACCCACGTTCTGTTCAACGGAGACCCGTCCCCGGGTGTTCCGCGTACGGTCGGCGACCTGCGTGACGTGTGTCACCGGCCCCGTGTGCCGCCGTCGAGGTCGGCCCACAGATTCTCGGCCTGAAGCACCAGTGTGCCCAGGACGGCCGTGCGCGCGGCACCCTCACCGGCCTGGGCGCGCAGGTTCTCCTGGAGCTTCCCGTGCAGGTCACGCATCACGGCCTCGGTCCGCTCGTCCAGGAGGGCGTCCACGGGCGTGCCGCCGTGCAGCAGCCGGTCCGCCTCCGCGCGGCAGGCGTCGCCGAGCAGCGCCAGCAGCTCCGCGTAGCAGCCCAGCACCGCCGCGTCCGGCGTGGCAGGGGTGCGTTCCTCGTCGGCGGCCACCACGAGCGTGCGGGTCAGCGCGGTGACATGTCCGGTGACGCGGCCGAACCGTTCGTCCTCCCGCTCCGGCGGCAGCGCGACGGTCGGCGCCCGGTGCACGGCGCGCAGGGCGCCCGAGGTCAGCCGCAGGCTCTCCCTGCTCCAGCCGCGGGCCGAGCGCAGCGCCTCCAGCCGGTCCTGCAGCCGTGCCGCGGCGGCGAGCCGTCCGGCGGCGGTCCCCGCGTCCCACTCGCCGTCGCGCAGATCCGCGGCGACGGCGTGCAGCACGTCACCGGCCTCGCGGGCGAGCGCCGCGAGGTTCTCCCGTACGTCCCGCAGATGGATCGGCGGCAGTACCAGCGCGTTGACGGCGACCCCGATGACCGCGCCGAGCGCCGCCTGCCCCAGCCGGTGCCCCACCTCCAGCGCGCCGAACGTGCCCGTGGCGAGCGTGAAGACTGCCGTGGTGGCGGCGTAGATGCCCTGGTCACCGAAGCGCGGCCAGTTCGAGAGCAGCACCAGCACCGGCACGGACAGCGCCAGGGCGCCCGTGATGTCACCGGTGACGGCCTGCGCCCCGGACGCCACGAGCGCCCCCACACAGATCGCGGTGAACTGCCGTGCCGCCTGCAACAGCGAGCTGTAGACCGTGGCCTGCACCAGCACCAGCGCCACCCAGGGCGCCATCAGGGCCATCGGGTCGCCGAGCCACACCTGGGCCAGCAGCCACGCCAGCAGCGCCGCCGCGGCGGCCTTCAGCGACTGGACCAGCAGATCCCGCTCCCGACCGGGGCCCCGCCACGCGGCCCGGGCCGCCCGGCCGACGGACCGCACATCCCAGCGCACGGCCTCCCGCACCCGCGCCGACGCAGCCACCCGGCCGACGTCGTCACGCCGCCCCGTCTCATTCCGCACGGACACCATGCCCAGCGGGTGTCCCGTCCGCCCGGACCCTCATGCCAGGGGACCCTCCGACAGGGACGCCAGGAGGTGCGCCGGGTCGTCGTAGACCGCGTCCGCGCCGGCCTCCACCAGGTCGGCCCGCGGAATACCGCCGCACAGTACGCCCACGCAACGCACCCCGGCCCTGTCACCCGCCCGCATGTCCCACACCGTGTCACCGACGAACACCGCCCGCTCCGCGGACACCCCGGCCAGCTCGAGGGCGTGCTCGACGGGTTCCGGCGCGGGCTTGCCCTCCTCGACGTCGTCGGCGCTCGCCGTCGCGGCGATCGCCTCGTCCGCGTCGATCGCCCGGCGCAGCGCGCTCAGCTCGGTGCCGCCGGCCGAGGTGGCGAGGACCACCGTCCAGCCGTCGCGGTGCAGCCGCTTCAGCAGCCGGCCCGCGTCGGCGAACGCCGGCAGCCGGTCGAACCACTGCCCGTACAGCGTCTTGTGCGCGGCGCTCAGCTCCTCGTCGCGGTCGGTGTCCCGGTCCTCGCCCAGCAGCCGGGCGACCAGGTCGGAGGAGGGCAGCCCCACGGCCCGGTGGACGGCGTGCATCGGAACCCGGTGCCCCGCCTGGCGGAAGGCCTCCCACCAGGCCGTCACATGCAGATGGTTGGTGTCGACCAGCGTGCCGTCGACGTCGAACACGGCCGCCCGCTCCATACCTGTCCTCTCCTCGGGGTCCTCGGAGCGATACGGGTACCACCTCAGCCGCCTGTCACTCCGGAGGGCACCTTCCGCTCCCGGGTCCAGGCCAGCAGGTCCTGCCGCGACCATGTGGTCACCACCCGTTCGGGCGGCACCCCGCACTCCTGCGCGCGGGCGCATCCGAGGATCTGCCAGTCCAGCTGGCCCGGCGCGTGCGCGTCGGTGTCGACGGAGAAGAGCACACCGGCCGCCACCGCCCGGCGCAGCAGCCGGCGCGGCGGGTCGAGCCGCTCGGGCCGGCTGTTGATCTCCACGGCGGTACCGGTCTCGGCGCACGCGGCGAACACCTCGTCCGCGTCGAACTCCGACTCCGGCCGGCCGCGCCCGGTCAGCAGCCGGCCGGTGCAGTGCCCGAGGACGTCGGAGTGCGGGTCACGTACGGCGGCGACCATGCGGCGGGTCATCGACCGGGCGTCCATGCGCAGCTTGGAGTGCACGGACACCACCACGACGTCCAGCAGCTCCAGCAGCTGGGGTTCCTGGTCGAGGGAGCCGTCCTCGAGGATGTCGCACTCGATGCCGGTCAGCAGCCTGAACGGCGCCCAGGTCCCGTTGAGCTCCGCCACCACCTCCAGCTGCTCGCGCAGCCGGTCGGCCGAAAGGCCCCGCGCCACGGTCAGCCGAGGCGAGTGGTCCGTGAGTACGGCCCACTCGTGGCCGATCCGGGCCGCGGTACGGCCCATCTCCTCGATCGGGCTGCCGCCGTCCGACCAGTCGGAGTGCAGATGGCAGTCCCCGCGCAGCAGCTCCCGCAGCTCCCGCCCCGCCCGGCCCCCGGGCTCCCGGTCCGCCTCCTCCTCCAGCTTCCGCAGATAGCCGGGTACCTCCTCGGCCAGTGCCTCCCGCACCACCTGCGCGCTCTTCGGACCGACCCCCTTGAGCGTCTCCAGTGTTCCGGCCGCCGACCGCTCGCGCACCTGTTCCCCGCCCAGCTCCGCCAGCGCACGCGCGGCGGTGCGGAAGGCCCGGACGCGGTACGTGGGCGCCAGGGACCGTTCCAGCAGAAAGGCGATCCTGTCCAGCGCCTCGAGGGGTTCCATCGCCACCTCCTCGCTCCAGGGTTGCCCAGCGGGCGTACGGGCGCACGGCGGGGCGCTCGCGGATGTCGTGTCCGTGCCGTTCACGCCGTTTCGGCTCTACCCTCGAAGACATGACCGAAAGTGCGAGTCCGTACATGTCGCAACCGCGGATCACGGTCCTCGGGGTCCAGCCCACGACCCCGCCGTTCCGGATCGTGGAGATCGACGGACAGATGGTCGGCGAGGCCAGGAACGTCACCGACGTGCTGCTCGCCGCCGCGGCGTTCGGGATCACGGTCCACGACCTGGACGATCCCGACGTGGTCCGCTGGGTGGGCGGCGACAAGTTCACCTGGACCTCGCGCCGCACCCCGCGGACCCCCCAGAAGCAGAACGAACGGCCCCAGGCCTGACGTCAGGTCCTGGGCCGCCGCGCGTGCACGGCACGGCTCAGGCGCCGCCCCAGGAGCAGATAGCCGAGGAGCGCCCCGCCGGTGTTCAGGATGACGTCGTCGACGTCGAAAGCGCGTCCGGTGACCAGGGCGCCCTGCGCGAACTCCACCAGCAGCATCACGACGGCCGTCAGTACCAGCACCCGCAGGAATCCGCGCGTGCGCGGGGCGACGACCGGCGCGAGCACCCCGAAGGGCACACCGAGCAGGATGTTCCCGCCGATCTGGCGTACGGCGTCGCGCAGCGCGGGCTGGTCCAGATAGGCCCGCAGCGAGCGGCCCGGACGCAGATTCGTATGGGTCAGCGCCTCCGAGGCGGGGGAGGGGTGCAGCGTGAGCCGGGCCAGGACCGCCGCGAAGGCGACCATGAAGAGGAACGCGCACACCATCGCCAGCAGCCGCGGCAGCAGCGGGAGCGGACGCCCCCGGCCGTCCTCCGGGGCGCCGCGCCCGGACTTTCGCGGACGTCGGCGCAACAGGGAACGCGGATGTGGGGCGGCCCGGGCCATTCGGTCCTCCAGTCGTCAACTTGCTTGTGTGGTACGGCGCTTACCCCCGCCGGTGCCGGTCAGTCGCCATAGCCGACCCGCACCTCCTTGAACCCCAGGGAGCGCAGCAGCCCCTCCAGCATCTCCGTGGTGTTGGTCTCGGCCCGGGCCGTGAGCCCGCTCTCCTTCGCCGCGTCGCCGATATGGCGCACGGCGAGCTTCTGCACGGCCTGTTCGCTGTTGGGGTTGTCCGAGAAGAGGTCGCCGAGCCGGTCGAACAGCCCGCGCTGCTTGGACACGGCGTAGGAACGCTCGGGGTCGAGGGCCGGTGTGCCCAGGCGGGCGTGGGGCAGCCGCAGGGTCGCCGACGTACGGTCGTCGTTCACCCGTACGTCGTCCTTGTCCAGCTGTCCCAGGTCGACATAGGCGTCCACGGTGCCCGCGCCCACGTACAGCGTGCGGCTGCCGCGGACGGCGTCCGGCAGGAACTTCGTGTCCTTCTCCAGGTCCACCACCACCTGGAAGTTCCCGGAGGCCGCGTCGTAGCGGCTGATGTCCTGGATGGACTCCAGGAGCGCGGGTCCGGAGCGGTCCTCGGTCTCGGTGCCGAACAGGTCCTTCAGGCCCGGCAGCACGCTCAGCCGGAGCCCGGCGAACAGCACGGCGAGCAGCAGCACCACCGCGGCCAGCACCTTCACCCACCCGGGTACGCGTGCGGCCAGTGGTTTGACTGGAGTCGTCATGGCGACGGCCCTCCTTCCTCCTGACCGAATGCCCCTCAGTTCCCGTGACAGACCGGGGAGTCGGGGAACGGTGGACCGCACCGGGAGCACGGAGGGGGCGCACGGCGGGGGTCGGGCCGTGGACCAGGAGGTCACAGCGGGCCGGACGTGGCCTCCGGCTGTTCCAGGGCCGCGTCGAGGGTCGGCCAGGGGTGCAGCAGCCGGGACGTGCCGGTGATCCGCAGCATGCGCAGGGTCAGCGGGTGGGCGCACACCAGGCACAGCCGGCCGGTTCCGTCCGCGAGCCGGAGCCGGGCCCGGTACAGCAGACGCAGTCCCGAGAGGTCGAAGAACTCGACATGGGTCAGGTCGATCACGATCCGGGCGTCCGGCCGGGCGGTCGCCCGGTCCAGATGCGGGACGATCTCCTCGGCCGCGGCGATGTCGATCTCGCCGCGGAACTCCAGCACCGTGTGTCCCCGGTCGTGGTGGACGCGCAGATGCCGGGTCAGCGGCGCAGGTTCGTACCGCACGACGCCATCGCCTCCAGCTCGCTCCGTGCAACGGGGGAGGGGATTCAGCCCCAACACCGGTTCCCTCCCTGCAAGTTACCTTCGGTCGAGTGCATTTGAGCATGTTCGATTGACATATGTCTTCGATTTGCGACCGAGTTCTTCCGAACCGGTCGGTCGGTCCCCCGGGCCCTCTCCGGAGTGTGACGGAATCCTCACCTCCGGCAGTGGCCGAACCCCATCCCCCGGTCCGGCCGCGACTGAATCCGCCGAGCCGGGACAGGTGTTCTCCACAGGCCGGGGCAGGAGCGCCCCGCGCCACGGACCCCATGGAGAAGACATGAGCCTGGTGACGGCCGGCGTCGTGGTGCTCGACTGTGCCGAGCCCGAGAAACTCGCCGAGTTCTACAAGGAGTTGCTGGACGCGGAGGACCTCGACGCCCATGTCAACCGGGTGGAGATCCGGGCCGCCGACGGCTTCCGCCTGGCGCTGCGTCGCGACGTCAACGCGACCGCCCCCAGCTGGCCCCGTCCGGAGAACTCCCTCCAGGCCCACCTGGAGTTCGTCGTCGACGACCTGGACGCGGTGGAACGCCTGATCGTGGGCCTCGGCGGCCGGCCCATGGAGACGGGTGACGCGACGGGGCCCACCGAGGAACGCGGCTACGCCGACCCCGCGGGCCACTCCTTCACCGTCCGCCGGGGCACGTCGACGGCACCCAAACAGGGCTGACCCACCGTCATGGGGAGACGGTGGGCCGACCGTACGGCCGGGTCAGTCGCGGCCGCCCGGCTCCTGGACGGGCCAGCTGCCCGTGTGGCGTTCGACGGCCCTGGCGCCGGCCCGGTCCACGGCACTGCGCACCACCGCGAAGATGGCGCCCTGGATCGCCGCGGCCAGCAGGATCTCCCCCCAGCGGCGGTCGCGGTCCAGCGCGTCCGGCGCGTCGTCCTCGTGCCGGATCAGCTTCCAGGTCTTCTGGAACGCCATCTTCGCCACGGTGCCGCTCGTCCAGCTCAGCGCGAAGCCCAGGGGCTTGTACGCCATCGGCAGCTTCTTCTTCGCCTTCTTGTCCTTCTTCGCCACGGGGATCTCCTAGGGTCGCTTCGTCGTCGCGTGGTGGATGGATCGTCAGGGGCCGGGCGGCTCAGGGGCGGCCCCGCGCCGGCACCTCCTCGGCGGCCGGCGCCGGCCGTGGCGGGGTGCCGTCCCCGAACGGCCGGCCGCCCAGCTCCTCCCGGTGGTGGGGCGTCGTCCAGCCGGAAAGGCCGGGACCGAGGGGCACGATGCCGGACGGGTTGATACCGGTGTGGACCTGGTAGTAGTGGCGCTTGATGTGGTCGAAGTCCACCGTGTCGCCGAAACCCGGCGTCTGGTACAGATCACGGACGTACGCCCACAGCACCCGGTTCTCGGCCAGCTTCCACCGGTTGCACTTGAAGTGACCGTGGTACACCGCGTCGAACCGCACCAACGTGGTGAACAGCCGGATGTCCGCCTCGGTGATGGTGTCGCCGACCAGGTACCGCTGCCCCTCCAGCCGCCGCTCCAGCAGTTCCAGCCGGCGGAACAGCGCCGCGTACGCGGCCTCGTACTCCTCCTGGCCGGTGGCGAAGCCCGCCCGGTAGACACCGTTGTTCACGTCCTGGAAGACGTCCTCCATCAGCGCGTCGATCTCGTCGCGCCGCGCCCGCGGATACAGGTCGGGCGCACCCTCCCGGTGCAGCGCGGTCCACTCCGTGGCGAGGTCCAGGGTGATCCGCTGGTAGTCGTTGGTCACCAGTCTCCCGCTGGGCACGTCCACGACCGCCGGGACACTCACCCCGCCCGGGTGGTCCGCCTCCCGCCGGTCGTACGCCTCGCTCAGATACCGGATGCCGAGCACCGGGTCACGGCCGTCCGGGTCCAGGGTGAACCGCCAGCTGCGGTCGTCCTGGACCGGGTCCGCGACGGCCAGGGACAGCGCGTCCTCCAGCCCCAGCAGCCGCCGGGACACCAGCGCCCGGCTCGCCCACGGGCAGGCACGGCTCACCACGAGCCGGTAGCGCCCGGCCTCCACCGGCCACCCGTCGCGCCCGTCCGCGGTGATCCGGTCCGCGAAGTGCGCCCTCGACCGCTTGAACCGCTTCCTGCCGTAAGCGCTGTTGCCGCCGCCGCCCCCGTCGTCGCGGCCACCCATGATGATCTCCTTCCCGCCGGCCGGAACGTCCCTGTGACCGCGTTCCCCGTTTTCCGCCCCCGGCACGGTGTGACCTAGGCCGACCGGGGCAATCGGCCCCGGTGAGTACACGATCGGATCGCAGAACCCGCGTCACCGTGCTGGTGGCACTCGCAGCCAATCTGGTGATCGCCGCGGCCAAGGCCGTAGGCGGACTCCTCGCGGCCTCACCCGCGCTGCTGTCGGAGGCGGCGCACTCGGTGGCCGACAGCCTGAACGAGGTGTTCCTGCTGGCCGCGCTGCGCCGCAGCCGCCGCCCCGCCGACCGGCGTCACCCCTTCGGCTACGGAAAGGAGCGGTTCTTCTGGTCGCTGCTCGCCGCCGTCGGCATCTTCGTGATGGGCGGCTGCTTCAGCTTCTTCCAGGGCGTCGAGGCCCTCAGGAACGGTGCCGACGAGACCCGGAGCGGCTATGTGGCCGGGCTGATCGTGCTCGCCGTCGCCCTGCTCGCCGAGGGCGGTTCCCTGCTGCGGGCCCTGTACCAGGTACGCGAACAGGGCGGCCGGGTCCGCGACCTGCGCGACCCGGCGCTGCGCACGGTGGTCGCCGAGGACGGCACCGCGGTCCTGGGCGTCACCCTCGCCATGGCGGGCATGGCCCTGCACATGGTCACCGGTGACGTGGTGTGGGAGGCGTCCGCCTCACTCGCCATCGGCACACTGCTGGTCTACGTCGCCTACCGGCTGGGCCGCGACGCCCGCGACCAGCTGATCGGCGAGGCCGCGGACCCGGAGGCGAGCGACCGGATCCGGGAGCTGCTGGCCGAGCAGCCCGAGATCGACAGCGTGGAGGCGCTCTTCACGATGAAGACCGGCATGGACACCGCCCTGGTGGCGGCCCGCGTCGACCTGGTGCCCGGCATGGACAGCGAGCGGGTCGAGGAGGTCGCCGTACGCATCAAACGGTCCATCGCCCGTGAGGTACCCGAGGCGGGACAGATCTTCCTCGACGTCACCGAACGCGGCGACCCGGAGGCCCGGGAGGCATGGGAGAGCCCCGCCGCGACGGGGGAACGGGGCGGGGCCTGACCCACGTGTGCCCGTTTCCCCCCACTTCACGCATGCCCCTCGACCCCACCACACAGCCGCGGGCCCCGGTGCCGGCGAACACCGCGGGCAATGGTGCCGCCATGGCGGCACGGGTGGGCGCGGCGGCACCTCGCCAACGCGGGCAAGTGACACCCGGCCAGGCCCCCGAGCACCGGCACCGGTGCTCGGGCCCGTACCCGCCTCGCAGGAGACATGGCTTCCGGGCCGGTCACACGGGCGTCACGGCCATCCGCCCCGCGAGCGCGGCCATCACCCCGGCCGCCACAAGCCCCGTGACCAGCCGCCCCCGCCGCCCCGTCAGCACCCGGCCCAGCAGCGCACCGCCGCCCGCCAGCAGCACCTGCCAGCTGGCCGACGCGGCGAACGCCGCCGCCACGAACACCGTCCGCTCCACCGGCCCGGCCGCCCCACCACCACCGGAGCCGAGCACGAGCGCCGCGAAGTAGATCACCGTGGTCGGGTTGAGCAGCGTGATCCCGAGCAGCGACAGGAACGCGCGCGCGGCGCCCGGGGGAGCGGCCCCGGGCCCGGCGGCAGTCAGCCCCCCACGGTAGCGACGTACCGCACCCGCCACGCCCCACACCGCCAGCGCGAGCAGCACCAGCACACAGACCCACCGCATCGGCCCCAGCACCGGCCGCAGCGCCGACGCGAGGGCCGTACCGCCGGCCGTGGCCGCGAGCGCGTACAGCCCGTCGGCCGTCGCGACACCGAGGGCCGCGCAGACTCCGGTACGCAGGCCGGTACGGGCGGTGAGGGAGACCAGATACGCCCCGACCGCGCCCACGGGAACCGCGATGCCGTAACCGGCGAGCAGTCCCGCGAGCAGCGCGGCCGTCACCAGCGCGGCGGAGTCGGACCTCCCCATCGGCCGCACCGCTGCTGTCGCCCGGCCACAGAAGCGGCGGCGGACGGCGGCAGCGGCAAGGCGTTCGTGGACATGGCCGGATCATGGCGCCGCGAGTCCCGTAGGGGCAATCGGTTTTCCCGCCCACGCGATCCGGCACCCGGCACCCCCTTCGAGTGCGCGCCAACACGTACGCTCCCTCTGGCAGCGACCCTCCCGCAGACAGGAGCAGCAACGATGCAGTACGTGAAGCTCGGTTCGACGGGCCTGGACGTGTCTCGGATCTGCCTCGGGTGCATGACCTACGGCGTGCCCGACCGCGGCAACCACGAGTGGACCCTCGACGAGGAGGCGTCCCGCCCGCTGATCCGGCAGGCGCTGGAGGCGGGCATCACCTTCTTCGACACCGCGAACGTGTACTCCGACGGCACCAGCGAGGAGATCGTCGGCCGGGCCCTGCGCGACTTCGCCGGCCGGGACGACTACGTGCTCGCCACGAAGGTGCACGGCCGGATGAGGCCCGGACCCAACGGCGGCGGCCTGTCCCGCAAGGCGATCATGACCGAGCTGGACCACAGCCTGACCCGCCTCGGCACCGACCACATCGACCTCTACCAGATCCACCGCTGGGACCCGCACACCCCCGTCGAGGAGACGATGGAGGCGCTGCACGACGTCGTCAAGGCGGGCAAGGTGCGCTACATCGGGGCCAGTTCGATGTACGCCTGGCAGTTCTCCAAGGCCCAGTACACGGCGGAGCTGCACGGCTGGACCCGGTTCGTGTCCATGCAGAACCACTACAACCTCCTCTACCGCGAGGAGGAGCGCGAGATGCTGCCGCTCTGCGCCGACCAGGGCGTGGGCGTCCTGCCCTGGAGCCCGCTCGCCCGGGGCCGGCTCACCCGGGACTGGGACGCCACCACCGGCCGCAGCGCCACCGACGTGTTCGGCGGCACCCTCTACCAGGAGGGGGACCGTGCCGTCGTCGAGGCGGTCACCCGGATCGCCGAACGCCGCGGCGTCCCGCGCGCCCGGATCGCCCTCGCCTGGCTGCTGCACCAGGAGACCGTCACCGCGCCCATCATCGGCGCGGCCAGGCCGCACCACATCGAGGACGCCGTGGCCGCCGTGGAACTCGGACTGACCGACACGGAACTCGAGGAACTTCGGCAGCCCTACGCCCCGCACCCGGTCGCGGGCCACTGAGCGAGGCCCCTACGGTCCGGTGCCCGGCTCCAGCGTCGTGAGGAACACCGAGGACGCGTTGCCGGACACCGGGACCGCGCCGGCCCTCCACGGCACCTTCAGGGGGTCGTGTTCGTCCGGCGGGGTGACGAGGAGCGCCGCAGGGGTGGCCGTACGGGCGCCGCTCACACCGGGGCTGGAGTAACGCAGCCCCGCCCAGGCACTGGCGCCGGGCGCCAGCGTGACGGTCACCGGGTCGCCGGGGGTGCGCTTCGGGTCCCGGCCCAGCTGCCCGCCGGCCGCGTCCACGAAGGCGGCGCCCGGATAGCCGTACAGCGTGCAGGTGCGGGACGACACGTTCGTCAGCACGACGGGGAAGTTGCGCTGGCCCGCCCCCGGGTCCATCCGGCCGACGGCGGCGCTCAGACCTGCGGTACGGCACCGGGGGACCGGGGCGTCCGTGAGCCGGACCGGTGACGTGGAGCGGGTCTCCGCCGTACGCGCGGAGGGCTCGGGGGCCGCGGGGCCGGCCGTACCGCTCCCGCTGCCGCAGGAGACCAGCGCGCCCAGCAGCACCACCGCCGCGCCCACCCGCCGTGACCCGTTCGCCATCGACCGTCCCCCCGTCACATCTCGTCCACCAGGGCCAGTTCCGCCCAGATGGTCTTGCCGTCGGCGGTGTGCCTGCTGCCCCAGCGCTGGGTCAGCTGGGCGACCAGCAGCAGCCCCCGGCCGCCCTCGTCCCAGGTCTTCGCCCGGCGCAGATGCGGCGCCGTGTGGCTGGTGTCGGACACCTCGCAGATCAGCGTCGAGGCGTCGTGGATCAGCCGCAGCCTGATGGGCTGGGCGCCGTACCGGATGGCGTTGGTGACCAGCTCGCTCACCACCAGCTCCGCGGTGAACGACGCCTCGGTCAGCGCCCAGGTGCCCAACTGGTCGAGGACCTGCTTGCGGATGGGCGCGACCAGCGCCGGATCGGCGGGGATGTCCCAGGTGGCGACCTGCGCGGTCGGCAGTCCGTGGGTACGGGCCAGCAGCAGGGCCACGTCGTCCGTCGCACCGCCCGGCGACAGCACCGTGTTCAGTACCCGGTCGCAGGTCTCGTCGAGCGGGCCGGAGGCGCTGGACAGCGCCTCCCGGAGCAACGCGTGACCGGCCTCCGTGTCCCGCCCCCGGGACTCCACCAGACCGTCGGTGTAGAACGCCAGCACCGATTCGTCGGGCAGTTCCAGCTCGGCCGACTCGAACGGCAGCCCGCCCATGCCCAGCGGCGGCCCGGAGGGCAGTTCCAGATGCTGGGCCGGGCCGCCCGGCGCGATCAGCACCGGCGGGGGATGCCCCGCCCGCGACAGGGTGCAGCGCCGCGACACCGGGTCGTACACCGCGTACAGACAGGTCGCGCCGACCTCGCCCGAGCCGGGTTCGTCGCCCGACTCGTGCGACAGATGGAGCACCAGGTCGTCGAGGTGGGTGAGCAGTTCGTCGGGCGCGAGGTCGATGTCGGCGAGGGTGCGCACCGCCGTACGCAGCCGGCCCATGGTCGCCGACGCCTGGATACCGTGCCCGACGACCTCCCCGACCACCATGGCCACCCGCATCCCCGACAGCGGGATCACGTCGAACCAGTCGCCGCCCACGCCGGAGCGCGCGGCCGGCAGGTAGCGGGTGGCCGCCTCCACGGCGGCCGTGCGCGGCAGCGTGCGGGGGAGCAGGCTGCGCTGCAGCGCCAGGGTGGTCTCCCGCTCACGGGAGTAGCGGCGGGCGTTGTCGATGCACACGGCGGCGCGCGCGGTCACCTCCTCGGCCAGCAGCACATCGTCGTGGGTGAACGACTCCGGGCGGGCGTAGCGGGTGAAGGCGGCCACCCCGAGGGTCGTACCGCGCGCCTGGAGCGGCACGGACAGCATGGAGTGGACGCCGTACTCCCGGACCTGACGGGCGCGCGGTGCGTCCACCTCGAGCCAGGGGTCGAGATCACCGGAGGGCACCGACGCCACGACGCTGTGCCCCGCGAGCAGGGAGTCGGCCTGGGGCGCGGCGGCCGGATACACGACCAGCTCGCCCATCCGGGCGACCGCCTCGGGGTTGCCCGGTGTGAGCGACTGATGGGCGACCCGGCGCAGCGAAACCGGTGCGGTCAGCGGGCCGGTGGGCTCACCGCCGGGCTCCTCGGGCTCCAGCAGGTCCACGCTGACGAAGTCGGCGAGCGCGGGCACACACACCTCGGCCAGTTCCTGCGCCGTCCGGGTGATGTCCAGGGTGGTGCCGATCCGGATGCTGGCCTCGTTGACCAGCTGCAGCCGCTCCCGGGCCCGGTACTGCTCGGTGAAGTCGTGGGCCGTCACGCACACGCCCCGCGCCCGCCCCGACTCGTCGGTGAGCGGGGCGAGCCGGGCCAGCCAGGCGTGCGCGCGGCTCTCGCTGGTGGCCTTCATGTGCGTCTGCATCTCGTGCGGCCGGCCGGTACGCAGCGCCTGCCGCAACTGCCGCTCGAGCTCGGTGTGCTGTGGCCGGCCGCCGATGTCCGTGGGCCGCAGTCCGCGCAGATGGGAAGCCGGCAGCGCGAGCAGGTGCGCCATGGCGTCGTTGACCCCGCGCAGCCGCAGCTCCTCGTCGAAGACCATCGTGGCGCAGGGCGACTGGAACACGGCGGTGCGGACCAGCGGGTCGTCGGGGAGTTCCTGGTCGGTGTCCTCCAACGGGGTGACGGCGAGCCACTCGCCGGGGCCGCCGCCCGCCGGCTCCCGGTGGTGCGCGAGCACCCACACCGTGACGGTGCCGCCGTCACGGTGCCGCAGCGCGAGCGTGCCGCTCCAGCGGGCGACGGGCGGCCGCGACGGGCCCTGGACGCCGGCGAGCAGATCGGCGGCCGGCCGGCCGACGACCTCCTCGGCCCTGTGTCCCAGCAGCAGTCGCGCACCCTCGCTCCACCGCGCGAGCGTGCCGTCGGCGGCGATGACGGCCCGGGCCGTCACGGCATCGTCGAACGGGTCGTCCGGCCTCATCGTCGCCACTCCATCGCGCACACTCACCGTGAACCGGTGCATCGCCTGAGTTCCAGCCTAGTGGGTCCGCGCCCCACGCGGACTGCGAACCTCCGCTCGGGGTGACCCACACCAGTCCTGTCCCAACCGTTGACGGAGTGTCACACCTGCCACAACCATGGTCCGCGTACGGAGATGGGAGCGCTCCCAAAAACGCGCTCATACCCCCGCACCTCCCCAAGAGGAGCCCAGACGTGAACAGACGCAGAACCGCCGCTCTGCTGTCCCTGACCGGACTGCTGGCGACCGCGCTCACCGCGTTGCCCGCCACCCCGGCCGGGGCGGACGAGGTCGAGCAGGTCCGCAACGGCACCTTCGACAACGGCACCGACCCCTGGTGGGCCTCCGCCGGCGTCACCGCGGGCCCGTCCGACGGCCGCCTGTGCGCCGACGTCCCCGGCGGCACCGCCAACCGCTGGGACGCGGCCGTCGGCCAGAACGACATCACCCTGGTGAAGGGCGAGACGTACCGCTTCTCCTTCAGCGCCGCCGGCTCCCCCGCGGGCCATGTCGTACGGGCGATCGTCGGCCTCCAAGTGGAGCCGTACGACACCTACTACGAGGTGTCCCCGCAGGTCAGCGTCTCCGGGGACAGCTACTCGTACACCTTCACCTCGCCCGTGGACACCGCGCGGGGACAGGTCGGCTTCCAGCTCGGCGGGAGCGCCGACCCCTGGCGGTTCTGCGTGGACGACGTGTCCCTGCTCGGCGGGGTCGCCCCCGAGCCGTACGAGCCCGACACCGGGCCCCGCGTCCGCGTCAACCAGGTCGGTTATCTGCCCGCCGGGCCGAAGAACGCCACCCTGGTCACCGACGCCACCCAGCGGCTGCCCTGGCAGCTCAAGGACGACGCCGGCCGTGTCGTGCGGAAGGGCTGGACCCTACCGCGCGGCGTGGACGGCTCCTCCGGGCAGAACGTCCACTCCGTCGACTTCGGCGGACACCGGGGGCGCGGCACCGGCTACACCCTCGTCGTGGACGGCGAGACCAGCCGGCCCTTCGACATCGGCACCGGCGCCTACGAGCGGCTGCGGCTGGACTCGGCGAAGTACTACTACACCCAGCGCAGCGGCATCGAGATCCGCGACGACCTGCGCCCCGGCTACGCCCGCCCGGCCGGGCACGTGGACGTCGCCCCCAACCAGGGCGACGGCGCGGTGCCCTGCCGGCCCGGGGTCTGCGACTACACCCTCGACGTCACCGGCGGCTGGTACGACGCCGGCGACCACGGCAAGTACGTCGTCAACGGCGGCATCAGCACCTGGGAGGTGCTCAGCACCTACGAACGCGCGCGGCACGCCCGCACCGGCGAGGCGGACAGGCTCGGCGACGGCACGCTGGACATCCCGGAGAGCGGCAACAAGGTTCCCGACATCCTCGACGAGGCCCGCTGGGAGCTGGAGTTCCTGCTGAAGATGCAGGTCCCCGAGGGCGAACCGCTGGCCGGCATGGCCCACCACAAGATCCACGACGAGCAGTGGACCGGGCTGCCGCTGCTGCCCGGCGCCGACCCGCAGAAGCGCGAACTGCACGCGCCGAGCACCGCCGCCACCCTCAACCTCGCGGCCACGGCCGCCCAGGCGGCCCGGCTGTACCGCCCCTACGACAAGGAGTTCGCGGCCACCGCGCTGGCGGCGGCCCGCAAGGCCTGGACGGCGGCCCTCGCCCACCCGGACCTGCTCGCCGACCCGAACGACGGCATCGGCGGCGGTGCCTACAACGACGCCACCGTGGCCGACGAGTTCTACTGGGCGGCCGCCGAGCTGTACCTCACCACCGGAGAGCATGAGTTCAAGGAGTACGTGCTGAACTCCCCGGTGCACACCGCCGACATCTTCGGCCCGCTCGGCTTCGACTGGGCCCGCACCGCCGCGGCCGGCCGGCTCGACCTCGCCACCGTGCCCAGCCGGCTCCCCGGCCGGGACAAGGTCCGCCGCTCCGTCGTCCAGGGCGCCGACGGCTATCTGGCCACGCTGAAGGCCCACCCGTACGGCATGCCGTACGCGCCGGACGGCAACGTCTACGACTGGGGCTCCAGCCATCAGGTCCTCAACAACGCGGTCGTCCTCGCCACCGCCTACGACCTCACCGGCGCCGCGAAGTACCGGGACGGCGCACTGCAGAGCATGGACTACATCCTGGGCCGCAACGCCCTGAACATCTCGTACGTCACCGGCTACGGCGAGGTCAACGCGCACCGTCAGCACAGCCGCTGGTACGCGAACCAGCTCGACCCGAACCTGCCCGACCCGCCCGCCGGAACACTCTCCGGCGGACCCAACTCCAGCATCCAGGACCCGTTCGCCCAGTCGAAACTCCAGGGCTGCGTCGGCCAGTTCTGCTACATCGACGACATCCAGTCCTGGTCCACCAATGAACACACCATCAACTGGAACGCGGCGCTGACCCGCATGGCCTCCTTCGTGGCCGACCAGGGCTGACCCTGGGCGAAAGGGCCGGTGACCGCACGGTCACCGGCCCTTTCGGTACCCCTGCTCATATCGGTTGACCTGCGTGTATTTACGATTCAGTACCCGAGCGGTACCGTGAGGGCATGCCAGCTCTCAACGTGGAGTTCAGCGAGCGCGAGCTCGAGGACCTGCGGCAGATCGCCAAGGAACGTGGTACGTCCATGAAGGCGCTCGTACGGGAGGCGGCCGCCGCGGACATAGCCCGCCACCGCGCCCTCCAGGAGGGTGCCGAGGCATTCCGCCGGTTCTTCGCCTCCCACGCCGACGAGTTCGCCGCCGCCTTCCCCGACGACGAACCTCCCGCCGACGGCACCGGACGGGCCGCCTGACCGATGGCACCCGTGCTCCACATCGACGTGCCCTGGCTGCTCCAGCGGCACGAGGAGGTCCTCCCGGAGCAGCCCACCGTCAACGACTTCTCCGCCCTGGTCGCGGCCGTGGCCCGCCATCGCGTCGACCCGCCCCGGCCGGGCGTCGACTCCGATCCCGCCTGGCGGGCCGCGGCTCTGCTGCACACCCTCGTGGTGCTCCGTCCGCTGCCGTCGGCCAACGCCCGGTTCGCCTGCGCCACCGCCGTCGCCTACATGTTCGTCAGCGGGGCCGGCATCGACCCGCCCTACGGCGCCCTGGTCGATCTGGCGCGCGCCCTGATCTCCGGCGAGGCGGATGTCTACGCCGCCGCCGACCGGCTGCGGTCCTGGCGGATCTGAACCGGGCGCGGGGTGTCCGGGCCCGGAGGTGAACCCGGGAAAACCCCCGTCGAAAGGCGGGGCGACCACCCCGGACGGCGCTTCCTTTCTGACTTTTTGTCAACGCGACCCGGGTTGACCGGCCGCCTTGTTGGCCGAGCGCCGGTTGTGCGAGAGTGAGCCACCCGTGCGGGGGGTAAAGGCCGGGGCCGCACACGAGTTGACGCACCGGGTCCGATTCACCGCTGGTGAATTCGCACCCCCCGTTCCCCGCCAAAAAGGTATGCACCGACAGGGCTCCTTTTCGGTGACGGAAACCCTCGAATGTCACATGCGCTGTGGGAAGGAATCATCTCAGTGCACACCCCCCACCCCCCTCGACCTCCGTACCCGCCGCCCGGCGGGGACCCGGGGGAATCCGACGAGTTTCTCGCCGTCCGGTTGCGGGGCCGTCCGGACGGCGAGGCCGGCTACTCCGTCGCGCTGCTCACGGCACGGCACTGGCAGTCGATGCACGAGTACGCGGCCATCTGCCTGGCCACGTCGGGGCAGCTCGCCGCCACGGTCACCGCGGCCGCCCTGCACCGGGTGCTGGACCGGGTCGCCGTCGGCGAATCCGCCGTCGTACTCCGGCCGATGCTGCTGGTGGGCGTGCGGGACACGGTCCGGGAGTGGGCCGCGGACGATCGAATAGCCGGAGTTATGCCGGAGTTGCAGAAACCGGCGGGCGGACGCGGCATGCGCGCGGCCACGACCATGACTCCGGAAAACCGGACACTCGCCCAGCGGGCATTCCGGGCGCTGCCGGCGCGTACGCGCTGTTTGCTCTGGCATGCCGAGGTCGAGGCTGAGCCGATTTCCGTACCGGCCGGTCTGCTGGGCATCGACCCCGACATCGCGGCGGGCGCACTCGAACAAGCGCGGGACAAATTCCGTCAGGGTTGTGTCCACGCTCATCAGGAACTGGCACCGACCAAGGACTGCCGCTTCTACAACCGTCTGCTCGACGTCCCGATCCGGCGGGGTGGAGCCCTGTTGCCGGACGTACGGCAACATCTCGCGGAGTGCCGCTTCTGCCGGAACGCGGCCGAGCAACTCAGCCACTTCGAGGGCGGCCTGGGCCCGCTGATCGCCGAAGCGGTGCTCGGGTGGGGCGCGCGGCGCTATGTCGACTCACGCCCGGGGCGTGCGAGCGTCGGGCCGCGCGGGGGGCGTGCGGCCCGACGCCGGCGCCAGGGCGGCGACGGTCGGTCCGGCGGCGGCCGGCACCGGGTGCTGTCACGGATCCCGGTCCCCGCACGCTTTTCGGGCCTCACCCTTCCGGACCCGGTGCGCTCCACCAGGACCCTGCTGACCGGTATCGGCGCGGTGTCCGCCGGGGTGCTGGTGAGCGTGCTCATCGCCGGGTCCTCCACTCCGGACGGCGGTGCCACCGACCCGACGGGCACCACCGCGGCGGGAGGGCGCGCGGCCGTACCGTCCGCGTCCCCGCCCGGTGCCGCGGGGCTCCCCACGGCACCGGAGCGGACACGGTTGCGCAACATCGCCTCCGGCCTCTGCCTCGACACCCGGGGCGAGCCCCAGGACGGCTCCGGGACCCGGCTGGCGGACTGCACCTCGGCCTGGACCCAGCAGTGGACCTACGAGGAGGACGGGCTGCTGCGCAGCGTGGCCGACCCCGGTCTGTGCCTGGACTCGCACAAGGACGCCGGTGTCGTCGTCCTCGGCACCTGCCCCGACGCGGGCGACCGGCGGGGCGCCGACGTGCGCTACGACCTCACCGTGCAGGGCGAGTTGGTGCCCCGCTGGGACGTCCAGCTGGCCCTCACCCCGGCGACCCCTGACGCGAACGCCGACATCGTCGTCAAGGTACGCGACCGCACGGTGAACCAGCGCTGGACCCCCGAACCGGTCCGCTCCACCACGGGCTCCCTGTCCATCACCGGGACCCACACCCCGCCGGCCCGCCACGCAGGGCTCGCCGAACCGGTGACGTGACCCTCCCGCCGGGGCGGGGCCGTACGCGATGGCCCTGCTCCGGCCGACCGCCGTGTGCCGGGCGGAGCCGAACCGGCGGGACCCGCCACGCGGCCCCGGCCGGGCGGGGCCCCGGCTCGCGACGGGCCGGTCAGGACGTGACGTCCGTGAGGTCGGCCGGGCCGACGGCCGCCGGGGTGGCGTGGCCCGAGAGGGCCAGGGTGAGGTCGAGTTCCGCGAGGAGGCAGCGGATGACGTGTTCCACGCCCGCCTGGCCGTCGAGACCGAGCCCGTAGACGTACGGGCGTCCCAGCAGGACGGCCCGCGCGCCGAGGGCGAGCGCCTTGAAGACGTCGTCGCCGGTGCGCACCCCGCTGTCGAACAGCACGGTGAGCCGGTCGCCGACGGCCGCCGCCACACCGGGCAGCGCGTCCGCCGCCGCGATCGCCCCGGCCACCTGCCGGCCGCCGTGGTTGGACACCACCACGCCGTCCATCCCGGCGTCCGCCGCGAGCCGGGCGTCGTCGGGGTGCAGCACCCCCTTGAGGACGATCGGGCCGTCCCAGTTCTCCCGCAGGAACGCCAGGTCCGGCCACGACTTGGCCGGGTCCGCGAACATGCCGACGAAGTGCATCACCGCCGCGTTCGGATCCTGGTGCACCGGCTTGGCCAGCCCCGCCCGGAACGCCGGGTCGGAGAAGTAGTTCGCGGTGCCCACACCGTGCAGGAACGGCAGATACGCCTGGTCCAGATCGCGCGGGCGCCAGGACAGCAGGGGAGTGTCGAGCGTGACCACGAGCGCCGTGAACCCGGCGGCCCTCGCCCGGCCCAGGAAGCTCCGGGCCACCTCCACGTCCTTCGGCCAGTACAGCTGGAACCAGCGTTCCGCCTCGCCCATCGCCTCCGCGACCTGCTCCATCGGAGTGCTGGACGCGGACGACAGCACGAACGGAACGCCCTGCGCGGCCGCCGCCCGCGCGGCGGCCGGCTCGGCGTCCGGATGCATGATCGACAGCACCCCGACCGGCGCCAGCGCCAGCGGCGCCGGCAGCGAACGGCCCAGAACCTCGACCGACAGATCCCGTTCGTGCACGTCCCGCAGCATGCGCGGCACGATCCGACGGCGTGCGAGTGCGGCCCGGTTGGCGCGGGCGGTACTGCCGTCGCCGGCGGAACCGGCGACGTACCCGACCGGCCCGGGTCCCAGCCGCCGCTCGGTCAGCTCCTCCAACCGGGTCAGATCGGTCGGCAGCCGGGGCACGGCCCCTGTCATCCCGTTGAGATAGATCTCGTACTGGAAGTCGCCCCAGTGCTTCGCCATCCGTCCCGCCTCGTCTCCTCGCGTCACGCCGTCCCGCGCATACTGGCCGGTATGTACAGGGCACGTCCAGCGCCGGGGGCCGTGATCGGGTCGTCGCGGGGCGTTCCCATGAACACAAGGCGTCGACGAACGGTCTGCCGAGAACGGAATCGGAATGTTTCAGGCCGATTGCGGAGCGGCCGCATTCCGGCCATCTGGCCACATCGCGTGCCCCGCTTCCGTGCGGTTCCTGGGCGCACCGCTCCGGCTTCCGTGACTTCACGCCACTGATTCAACACGCAATGTTACCGAAACCCGCATGCCCGAGGTGAAGTTCCGGCGCCGACTCGGCAGACTCCGGCACGCCGGTTCGGCACCGACCGAGCACGAGCCGGCGACTCGTCGACATCGACCCGTCGACACGAGCGGAAGGATGCACACAATGCGGAACACCGCGCGCTGGGCCGCCACCCTCGGCCTCACGGCCGCCGCCGTCTGCGCACCCCTGTCCGGGGCGGCGCTGGCCGCTCCGGGAACCGCCCCGTCCGCGCTCTACGCCCCGTCGGCCCTGGTGCTCACCGTGGGCCACGGCGAGAGCGCGCCGACCGTCACGCCGGAACGCGCGGTCACCCTGACCTGTGCCCCGGGATCGTCGGGCACCCATCCGGCCGCGGGGGCGGCCTGTGCGGAGCTGGCCGGCGTCGGCGGCGACCCCGCCGCCCTGACGATGAGAGAGGGCACCTTCTGCACCAAGGAGTACGCCCCGGTCCTCGTCACCGTCGACGGGGTCTGGCGGGGGCAGCGCGTCTCCTACGAGCGGGTCTTCCCCAACGAGTGCGTGATGAACGCTCACGGTCCGAGCGTCTTCGCGTTCTGAGACCGGGATCGCACGGTTCCCGTGACCGCGTGGCGGCCGGCGGATTGGGGAGTGCCGGCCCTCCCGCGGAACGTGCGGTCTCGTGCAAGGAGGCCGGCGGGCGGAGTGGGGCCGCCCGCCGGCCTCCGGGCTGTTCACGGACCCTGCCCGCTCAGGCCCGGTCCCGGTGACTGGTGTCGCACCACGGATAGCGGCGGCTGCGGCGGCAGGTGCACAGAGCCACCCGGAAGCGGTCGGAGGCGACGACCGTGCCGTCCTCCAGCTCGACCTCGACCGGCCCCTCCACCAGCAGCGGCCCCTTGCGCCGTACGGTGAGGCGTCGCGGGGTGTCAGACGGGGAGTTCGGCACGGATCACCACCAGCTCCTCCTTGTCGTCGGCCGCGGTGAGCAGTCCCCGCTCCCGCAGCCAGCCCTCCCTGCCTCGCACCACCGGGCCGAAGGCGATGTGCCGGCGCCGGATCACCGCGGCCTTCATCCCGGCCTCCCGCAGCCGCCCGACCGTCGGGCCGGGGCCGCTGAGCGCCGACTGCACCAGCAGCAGCACCCCGCCCGTCCGCAGCAGCGCGGGCGCCTCCCGGCAGATCCGGTCCAGGACCAGCCGCCCGTCGCCGCCCGCGTCCCAGGCACGGGCCGCACCACGCGGCGGCGTACCGCGGCCGGGCGCCGGAACGTACGGCGGATTGGCGAGGATCAGGTCGTACGACTCACCCCGCACGGGCGCGAACAGATTGCCGCGCCGCACCCGGACCGGAACACCGGCCCGCAGCGCGTTCACCCGCGCCGTGCACACCGCGCGCCGGGACACGTCGACCGCGGTCACCCGGCAGCCGCGCCTGGCGGCCTCCACCGCCAGTGCGCCGGATCCCGTTCCCACGTCGAGCACACGCGCACCCGGCGGGACGGGCTCGTCGGACAGGGCACCGGCCAGCAGCTCGGTGTCCTCCTGAGGGGCGTACACGCCCGGTGGTGCCAGTGGATTCACAAACCGCCGGGTACCCCCGCGATCAGGAGATATGGGTGAACTCCCGTGACAAAGGAGTCCGCAGTGACGACCGGCCGGCGCCCCAGTCCGCGAGCAGCCGCCCGCCCAGCAGGTCCTCGGTGAACACGGTGGCGTCGACACCGAAGGCGACGTCCGCCTCCAGCCACGGCTCCTCCTCCAGCAGACCGGCCACGACCTCGTGCCGCACCACCTGCTCGTGCACCGCGTCAGCCTCCACGTGCTCGTCGTAGAAGTGCTCGGCGGCGGGACCCGCGCCCGTCCGGCGCATCGCCTCGGCGAGTCGCCGGGAGCCCGGCGAGGAGGTGATCTCGACCGTCGCGAAGTGCCCCACCAACGCGCCCCTGAGGGAGCGGTGCAGGCCGAAGAGGGACATCAGGTTCACCGTCACGAGCTGCTCGGCGCAGGCCGCGTCCAGATAGCGGCCGTACGCCGTGTCCAGGCCCAGGTCCGCCATCAGGCCGGCGAACAGACGGGCGTGCACGCGGTCGGCGCGGCCGCCGCCGTACTCGTCGAACTCCACCGCGGCCATCGCCGCCTTGGCACGCCCCCACAGCCTGGGCAGCACCCAGGCGTGCGGGTCGGCCTCCTTGAGGTGGTAGAGGGACCGCTGGGCGGCGTACTCACGGATCTGCCACAGCTCGCCCTCGTCGCGCAGGAAGTGGCTGACTCCGGTGCCGTCCACCGGCTCGACCAGGATCCCGGCGAACGCCTCCTCGACGCCGTGGTGCCGCCGGGCGTCGGCACGCAAGGCGTCGAGGAAACGCTCCTCCAGGGCGGCCCGGAAACCCAGCAGCTCCGGGTCCCATTCGAGATCCGCCGCCGCGTCCGCGAATCCGCGGTAGTGCAGCTCGTAACAGAGATAGAGGGCGAGCTGCAGGTCGTCGCCGTACACGGGGGCGGCGGCGATCCCGTCGTACGGAGGCAGCGGGCCGTCACCGCGCAGCCGCTCCACGACGCCGCCGCTCAGGGGCCCGCGCGGGGCGGGCAGCCGGGGTTCCTCACGGGGGTGTTCCATGCCGTCCGGGTACCCGGACGGCGCACGGGCACCCCCGCCGGCGTGCGGCCCGCCACACACGGGGTACTCCCTGCCCCATGAAGGCACTAGTGATCAACTGCACCCTCAAGAAGTCACCGGAGACCTCCAACACGGAGGCGCTGTTCCGGACCGTCACCGAGCAACTGGAGAAGGACGGGGTGGCGGTCGACGTCGTCCGCGCGGTGGACCTGGACATCGCCCCGGGCGTGGTCAGCGAGGCCGTACACGACGGCGACGACTGGCCGGGCGTCCACGAGCGGCTCCTCGCCGCCGACATCCTCGTCATCGCCTCGCCGACCTGGCTCGGCCAGCCGTCGTCGGTCGCCAAGAGGGTGCTGGAGCGGATGGACGCCATGCTGTCCGAGACGGACGACGACGGCCGTCCGGTCGCCTACAACCGGGTCGCGGGCGTCGTCGTCACCGGCAACGAGGACGGGGCGCACCATGTGATCAGTGAGATCACCGGCGGTCTGCAGGACATCGGCTACACCATCCCCGGCCAGGCCTGGACCTACTGGAACCAGGGCCCCGGCCCCGGACCGAGCTTCCTCGAGGGCGGCAGCGGCCACGACTGGTCCCGCAGGACGGGCCGGGCGATGGCCGCGAACCTGCTGGGCGTCGCGCGGGCCCTGGCGGCCCGCCCGCTGGGCCCGCCCCCGCAGTGAGTCCTACGGATCCCCCTGGGACTCCTCCTGGGCCTCCGTGTTCGGGGTGACGGCCTCCCCGGCCTCACCCCGGTCGTGGCCGGCGGCCTCGGCGGTGCGCCGCTCGGCCTCCTCGACCTCGCGCAGCACCTCCTCGACGGCCGTCCGCGGCTCCTCGCGGTCCTCCTGCTCGGACACGGGCTCTTCCTCTCGTCGTCCGTCCGGGTCAACCACGTGCGGCGGCGATGCGCAGCGGTACGGGCTCGGCGGCCGCCGTGTCCTTCTCGCTCAGGCGGGCGATCTCCGCCCACCAGGACGGGCCGTCCTCGAGGTGGCGCAGCAGTACGCCCTCACGCAGCGCCCAGGGGCAGATCGTCACCGTCCGCAGACCGGTCAGTTTCATCACGGTGTGCCCCACCACCGCGCCCGCCAGACTCTGCGCGGCTCGCGGCGCGGAGATGCCGGGCAGCCGGGCGCGGTCGGCCGCGGGCAGCGCGGCCAGCCGGTCGACCGCCCCGCGCAGGTCCGCGCAGGACAACTCCCGCTCCACGAAGGGCCCGTACCGTCCCGGCGCGGCCCCGCACAGCCGGGCCAGCTGCTGGAAGGTGCGGGAGGTGGCGACCGCCGTGCGGGGCCCCTCCCAGCGGATCCGGGCCGCCACGTCCCGCAGCTGGTGCCGTACCCGGCGGCGCAGCGCCCGTACCTGCTCGGGGGTGGGGAGTTTCGTGTCCGCGAACTACTCGTGGGTGAGCCGGCCCGCCCCCAGCGGCAGCGAGGCCACGAAGTCCGGCAGCCGGCCGCGCCCGAAGGCGACCTCCAGCGAACCCCCGCCGATATCCACCAGCGCCAGCGGCCCACACCGCCACCCCATCCAGCGCCGGGCGCCGAGGAAGGTGAGCTCGGCCTCCACCTCGCCGGGCAGGGTGCACAGATCGACGCCGGCCCGGTCACGGACCGTGCGCAGAACCTCCTGCCGGTTCGGGGCGCCTCGCACCACGGCGGTCGCGAACGCCAGGGGGGACGACGCGCCCCACCGCGCGGCGGTCCTGTCCGCCGCCACGACCGCCTCCACCAGCCGCTCCACCGCCTCCTGGGGGACCGGCCTTCCGGGCGTGACCTGATCGGACAGCCTGAGCGGCCACTTCGCCGTGTGCACCGGCAGGGGCGCCCCGCCCGCCGTGTCCGCCACGACGAGTCTGACGGTCTTCGATCCGACATCCATCACGCTGGTCCGCATGGCCCGTGGGTACCCACTTACCGCGCGGATCAACGGACGGTGGCGCGCATACGACGAAGAAGCGCCCAGGTGTGACCGGACGGTGACCGGTCGCCGGCGTCCCGGTTCACGCCAGCTGTCGTCGCACCAGTTCGTGCAGCCGCCCGCCGGTGTCCGCCAGGAGCAGTCCGGGCGGCCCCTGCTGGACCACCTTCCCCGCCTCCATCACCACGACCCGGTCCGCGTCCAGCACCGTCGACAGCCGGTGCGCGATGACGATCCGGGTCGCCTCCAGGGCCTTGGTGCTCTCGATCACCGTGCGCTGCGTCTCGTTGTCCAGGGCGCTCGTCGCCTCGTCGAAGAAGAGGATCCGCGGCCGGCGGATCAGCGCCTGCGCGATCATCAGCCGCTGCCGCTGCCCCCCGGAGACGGCGCCGCTGCCGGAGACGATGGTGTGCAGTCCCATCGGCATCCGCCTGATGTCCTCGGCCAGCCCCGCCATCTCCGCCGCCGCCATCGCCTCCTCGGGCGTGTACGGCTCGGTGCCGCAGATGACGTCCAGGACGGAGCCGGTGAACGGCTGCGCGTGCTGGAGCACCACACCGCACTGGCGGCGCACCGCCGACTGGTCCAGCGCTGCCAGGTCCTGGCCGTCGTACAGCACACTGCCCGAGACCGGACGGTCGAAGCCGATCAGCAGCCGCAGCAGTGTGGACTTGCCGCAGCCGCTCGGGCCGACGACCGCGACGAACTCGCCCGGCCGCGCCTCGAACGACACGTCGTCCAGGACCAGCGGCCCGTCGTCGGAGTAGCGGAACGACAGCCGCCGCGCCTCCACCGCCCCGGACAGCGGACCCGGCCGGGTGCTCGCCGTCCGCACCTCGGGCAGGGCGTCCAGCACCGGCCTGATCTGCTCGAACAGCGGCAGCGCGGCGACCCCGGAGACGAACGCGCCGGTCAGCTGGGTGACCGAGGTCAGGACCATCGTCACCGACGTGTTGAAGGTGAGGAACTCCGCCGCCGTCATGGAGCCGCGTGCCGGTCCGGCCAGCAGCATGAACATCGACAGCGTCACCAGCGGCAGATATACCGCGCCGAGGACGGCCGTGAGGTTCCTGATCCGGCCGGCCTTCTGCTGCAGCTCGCGACTGCGGGCGAACTCCGACGCCCACGCGGCGTACGCGTAGTTCTCCGCCGCCGCCACCCGCAGTTTCGGCAGCCCACGCAGGGTCTGGAAGGCCTGGTTGTTCAGTTTGTTGCTGAGCACCACCAGACGGCGCTGCCAGCGCACCTGCCACAGCCCGAGCGCCAGGAACACCCCCGCGATCACGACCAGCATCCCGAGCGCGGCCAGCGCCATCGGCACGCTGAACCACAGCAGCAGCCCCAGATTCACCGCGCCGACGGTGACGGACTGCGCCACCGTCGGGCCGACCCCGGCCAGCATCCGGCGGATCGCGCTGATGCCCATCGCCGCGCTCGCCAGCTCACCGGTCGAACGCTCGGTGAAGAACGTGGTCGGCAGCCGCAGCAGCCTGTCCCACACGGCCGGCTGCAGCGTCGCCTCCACCCGGCCCTCCAGCCGCAGCAGGGTGAGGTTCTGCAGCAGCATGAACGCGGCCGCCACCACACTGCTCAGCATGACCGCGAGACACACCTGCACGATCAGCCCGGTCTGCGCCTTCGGCACGAACTCGCCGAGCACCCTGCCGGTCGCCAGGGGCACCAGCGCGCCGATCGCCACGGTCACCAGTCCGCTCAGCAGCAGACCGGTCAGATCACCGCGCGTCCCCGACATGCAGAACCGCACCAGCCCGAGCGGGCTCAGCCGCCGCTCGGGCAGCGGACGGTAGAACATCACCGCGCGCGGCTCGAACTCCTCCGCGTTCGCCTTCTCGACCGGCGTCTCACGGCCGGTCGCCGGATGCACCGCCACATAGCCGCCGCGCCGCCACAGCAGCGCCACCGGCGCCCCCGACAGGGCCCGGTGTCCCACCAGCGGACCGACGTCGTCCCGCCACCAGTGCCCGTCCAGCCGTACGACACGGGTGCGCAGCCGAGACGCCAGGGCGACCTGCTCCACCGGATCCAGCCGGTCCCCGCCGGTCCCGGACTGCGCGGGCGCGGCGAGCGTGATGCCGGCCGCCCGCGCCACCAGCCGGCAGGCCGCGTACGTGGCGTCCGCGTCGGCCGCCGTGGTGCGCTGCCCCGACCGCTTGCCGATCGCCGCCAGCAGCGTCCGGTCGGCCTGGGCGCGGACCGCCTCACCCGCCGCGATGCCTTCCGCGGTCCGTGTCTCGTGGGTGTGCTCCAGCTGCTCGATCCACCGGTCCAGGGTGGTCATCAGCCGGTACTGCTGGTCGACCATGCTCTGCCACAGCGCCGGGTCCATCAGCAGATCGGCCGCCGCCTCCGCCCCGTACAGCGAGCCGTACTGCACACTGCCGGGCGGCACCTGCATCCAGAACACGTCGTCGTCGCTGGGCGCCGTGGCCCGCTCGGCCGCCATCGGGGCCTGGAACAGCACCGCCAGACTCCGGCCCACCCCGAGCGCCAGCGCGTACTCCAGCGGGCTCGTCGTCGGCGGCACGTACTGCGGATTGCCGTACTCGTCGTACGACCAGGTCTGCGTACTCGCCGGCTGGTACAGCTCGCGCAGTCCGACGCGGTGCACCACACAGTCCCGCAGCGGACGCGCCACCAGCGTGTGCGCCGGACCCGCCACCGGGCCCAGCACCAGCGAACCCGCCTCCAGCCGGCCCAGATGGTGCCAGTGCCCCTGCCGCTCGGCGTCGACCGCGAACAGGTCCACGGCGCCGGACGCGATCAGCCACAGCACCTGCGGCCCCTCCAGGTCCAGCCGGCCGAACCCGGAGCAGTCGATCGGTGTGCCCAGCGATCCGAGCGCCCCCAGGACGAGATCGCCGCCCTGGCCCTCGTGCACGGCCGTCATCTCATCGCTCCCTGACCAGTGCCGCGTACGCCCCACCGCGCGCCACCAGCTCCTCGTGCCGTCCGCGCTCCACGACCGTGCCGTGGTCCAGGACGACGATCTCGTCGCTGTCGCGCACCGTGCTCAGCCGGTGTGCGATCACCACACAGGCACATCCGCGCCGGCGCAGGTTGTCCATCACCACCAGTTCGGTCTCCGCGTCCAGGGCGCTGGTCACCTCGTCCAGCACCAGGATGCTGGGCCGGCGCACCAGCGCCCGCGCGATCTCCAGGCGCTGGCGCTGCCCGCCGGAGAAGTTCCGGCCGTCCTGCTCGACCGGGCTGTGGATGCCGCCGGGACGGCGCCGGATCACGTCGTACAGGGCCGCGTCCTCGAGCGCCTCCACCACGGCCTCGTCCGGGACCGACGGATCCCACAGCGCCACGTTGTCGCGGACGGTGCCCTCGAACAGGAACACCTCCTGGTCGACGAAGGAGACGGACGCGGCCAGCGCCCCGCGCGCGATGTCCTCGATGCGCTGCCCGTCGATCCGGATCACGCCCTCCCACGGTGTGTACAGCCCGGAGAGCAGCCGGGACACCGTGGACTTGCCGCTGCCCGAGCCGCCCACCAGCGCCACCTGCTGCCCGGGACCCACGGTCAGGTCGAAGCCGGTCAGCAGCGGCTTGTCCAGCGGGTTGTAGCCGAAGGCGAGGTTCTGCAGCTCGACATGGCCGTGCAGCCGGCGTGTCGACTCCCCGGCGCCCGGACGGCCGTAGAGCGGGTCGGCCTGAAAGTTCTCCACGTCCTTCAGCCGGGCCACGTCCGCGGCGAAGTCCTGGATCCGGCCCGCGACCCCGTTGAGCCGCGTCAGCGGGGCGGTGAACCGGGCGACCAGCGCCTGGAACGCGACCAGCAGACCGACCGTGATGTGCCCCTCGACCGCCCGCATGCCCCCGATCCACAGGATCAGCGCGCTGTTGAGCGTGGCGAGCGTCGGCGCGACGACACCGAGCCAGGCGCTCGGCACACCGAGCCGCTGCTGCTCCTCCAGCGTGGTGGCGTGCTGCCCCGCCCACTTGCGGAAGTAGCCGTCCTCCCCGCCGGTCGCCTTCAGCGTCTCGATCAACTGCAGTCCGGTGTACGCCGTGTTGGTGAGCCGTGCGTTGTCCGCGCGCAGTTTCGCCGTACGGGTGGCCCGCAGCCGGATCACGATCCGCATGGCGACGATGTTCAGGAGCGCCACACCGATGCCGACGAACGTCAGCTGCGGGTCGTACGTGTACAGCAGCACCGCGTACAGCACGACCACCACCGCGTCCACGCCCGCCGCCGACAGATCGCGGGCCAGCGTCTCGGCCACCGCGTCGTTCGACTGCAGCCGCTGCACCAGGTCGGCCGGGCTGCGCTGGGCGAAGAACGTCACCGGCAGCCGCAGCAGATGGCGCAGGAAACGGGCGCTGGACAGGGTGGAGGAGATGAGGCGGCCGCGCAGCAGATTGCCCTGTTGGAGCCAGGTCAGCACCAGAGTGAGCAGGACGCACGCGCCCATCGACGTGAACAGCACGCCGAGCATCGAGGTACGGCCGCCGATCAGGAACTCGTCGATGAAGGTGCGGCTGAGGCCCGGCACCGCCGCCCCGACCGCCACCAGCAGCAGACTCGACAGCACCACCGCCGGCATGGTGCCCGCCGTGCCGCGCAGCCGGGCCGGCATCGCGCCGAGCACACCCGGCTTGCGGCCGCCGCGGCTGAAGTCCTCCCCGGGCTCCATCACCAGCACCACGCCGGTGAAGCTGCCGTCGAACTCCTCCAGCGGGACGAACCGCCGTCCCTTGCCCGGGTCGTTGATGTACACGCCGCGCCGGCCGAAGCGGCGGCCCATGCCGTCGTAGACGACGTAGTGGTTGAACTCCCAGAACAGGACGGCCGGCGACGTCACCTCGGCGAGGGCCGCCAGATCCATCTGCATGCCCTTGGCGGTGAGCCCGTAACCGCGGGCCGCCTTCAGCAGGTTGCTGGCGCGCGAGCCGTCCCGCGAGACACCGCAGGCGATCCGCAGCTCCTCCAGCGGGACATGGCGGCCGTAGTGGCCGAGCACCATCGCGAGCGAGGCGGCGCCGCACTCCACCGCCTCCATCTGCAGCACGGTGGGCGTACGGACCGTCTTCGCACGGGACTTGGGCACGGTGCGCTTCGGCGGGGCCGCACGGCGTCTGCCGCGGGTCTCCTGGGCGGTGGTCACGGGAGCAGCCAATCGACGGGACGCTGGTCGGCCAGCCGGATCGAACCCGTGGCCAGGGTCATCGAGGTCAGGGCGAACGGCGGGCCGTCCGCCGACGACCAGGCGTAGCCGCTCTCGGTGCCGGACGACTTCTCCAGCTCCACCGTGACCGCCACCGGCCGGCCCTCCTGGGTGAACTGCTCACCGAGCTGGGCGTCCCCGAGGAACGCGGCGATCTGCTGCGCGGACTGCGCCGAGCGGTCGACCGACTTCACCTTCCCGTGCAGGACGCCGTACTCCTGGCTCGGCACCGACTGCACGGTCAGGTCGACGGAGGCGTGCGCGGGAATGCCGGCGGCGCTCTCGGCGGGAACGTACACCGTCGCGTAGAGCGGGGACCTGGAGCCGGCGACCTTCTCCACGGCGGCGACGTTCGCGCCGGTGGAGATGATCTGCCCGGTGCTGGCGGCGAGCGCGGTGACCCGGCCCGCGTCGAGGGTGCGGACGACCTCGTCGCCGTCCCCGGTACGGACCTTGAGGACGGGGGCGCCGGCGGGCAGCCGCGCCCCCTCCTTCGCGAGGACGGCGGTGACCTGGCCGGCGACGGGGCTCTGCAGGACGTAACTGCCCTGTCCGTACGTGAGGACGGCGGGCGCGCCGACCGTCGAGGTCACCGAGCCGGTCAGCGCCCATACGGAGGCGGCCGCCATGGCGACCACCGTCACGGACAGCACCAGCCAGCCCTGCGGGCGCGCGAACCGCACCGGGAGGTCGAGTTCCTCCGGCGACTGGAGCTTGGCGAGGGCCTGTTGGCGGAACTGCACGAGTCTTCCCTCACCTGCGTGAACTCTGCGGGCAACTCAAGGGACGTGTACGCACCGCGGAGTCCCGGAGCCGGGGGGCGGCTCCGGGACTCAGTGGCACAAGGGCGCGATCAGAGACCGGCGACCAGGTTCGTCACCGGGGCGGTGTTCAGACCGGTGACACCCTCGACGGTGCCGACGACCGTGTCGACCAGGCCGGAGACCGGGGCGATACCGTCCACCGCGCCCGTGATGCTGTTCACGGCGTTCAGGGACAGGCCGCCGGAGACGTTGTCGAGGTCGGCGTCGGAGATCTCGACGGTCTCGACCTGGGGGGTGGAGTTCATGATGGAACTTCCCTTCGTATGGGTATGTCACAAGGGGGAGCGACCCCCTCCGTGGGGACGGATGAAGGCCGCGACCGCGGGCGCCGGACGCCCGTCGCCGGAAACCCGGAACGGCCCTGCGGTGCGATGGATCAAAGCACGCGGCGAGCCCGGGCTTCCAATCAACCAAACGCCTCACCAGGCAACTTGTGCCGTGCGCGGGCCCAAGCGTGCAGACGCGGGCACGGCGCGGGGGCGACTTCTTCACATGCCCCACCGCATCGCCCCGTCCCGCCACTTGCGCCCCGGCGAACGGAATCCGGCACACCGGCCCCAAAGGCGTACCCCGGTCGGCCGGCCTGTGGACGAATCCCGGCTCCGGTGACCGGGTTGGGCATTCGCTGTGCAGATTCACCGAAGCCGGGATTCCGCCACGGGTGCGCGACCGAGCGTGCCGGTCCGATGACCCTCCGTGAAGGTCCGGCGGGATTGAACGCCTCCCACGGCGCCTGCGTACCAACAGCCATCCAGGCGCCCCACAGCTGCCGGACACCGGCACGACTCCGGTCCCCCCAGGAGGTCGAGAAGTTTGAGTCACAAGCGAATCCCGAAGCGCAAGGCCGCGATAGCGGTGGGCTCAGTGGTGGCGCTCGGCGCCGCCGCGCTCCTGCTCCCCCACGCGAACGCCTCCCAGGACGGCGCGTCGGACGGCGCCTCCGCGACGCCGAGGACCCTCAAGGCGGGCGATGCCTCGGATCTCGCCTCGCAGCTCGCCGGGCTCCTCGGCGACGCGTTCGCCGGCTCCTACTACGACGGCGACAGCAAGCAGCTCGTCGTGAACGTCGTGGCGGGCGACGACAACAACGTCGTCGTGCAGGCCGAGAAGGCCGGTGCCGCCGTCCGCGAGGTCGACAACAGCATGGCCGAACTGGAGGCCGGAGCGCAGACGCTGAAGACGGAGGCGACCATCCCGGGCACCTCCTGGGCGGTCGACCCGCGCACCAACAAGATCCTCGTCACCGCGGACAGCACGGTGACCGGCGACAAGTGGAACCAGCTGGAATCCACCGTCGAGGGCCTCGGCTCCGGCATGGCGACCATCAAGAAGTCCGAGGGCACCTTCAGAACGTTCGCGTCGGGCGGTGACGCCATCTTCTCCGGCGGTGCGCGCTGCTCGCTCGGGTTCAACGTCACCGCCGGTGACGGCAGTCCGGCGTTCCTGACGGCCGGTCACTGCGGGGTCGCGGCCGAGCAGTGGTCCGACGCGCAGGGTGGTCAGCCGATCGCCACCGTCGACCAGGCGGTCTTCCCCGGCACGGGCGACTTCGCGCTCGTGCGGTACGACGATCCCGCGACGGTCGCGCCCAGCGAGGTGAACCTCGGGGAGCAGACCCTCGCGATCTCGCAGGCGGCGGAGGCGACCGTGGGGCAGGAGGTGTTCCGGATGGGGAGCACGACCGGGCTCTCCGACGGGCAGGTGCTCGGGCTGAACGCGACGGTGAACTATCCGGAAGGGACCGTTACCGGGCTGATCCAGACGAATGTCTGTGCGGAGCCCGGGGACAGCGGCGGGTCGATGTTCACCCGGGACGGGCTGGCGGTCGGGCTGACCTCGGGGGGCAGCGGTGACTGCACTGTGGGGGGTGAGACCTTCTTCCAGCCGGTGACCACCGCGTTGGAGGCGGTGGGGGCGTCGCTCGGTGAGGCCGGTGCCGGTGACGCCGGGGCCGGTGATGGCCAGGAGGCCGGCGGTGAGGACGCCGGTGCGGGTGGTCAGGGCGCGGGGGAGGAGTCCGCGGTGAGCGGGGCGCACTGACGCGTGCCTTCGCGGCCCCGGGTCCGCCGTTGTGGCGGGACCGGGGCCGTCGGCTGTTCTGGTGGGGTGGGGGTCCCTGAGGAGTTTCGCCCCCGCCGCCCTTTCCCTTCCCGTCCCTGGGGGCTCCGCCCCCAGACCCCCGTTCGCGCCGTTCCCCGCGCCCCTTCGGCCGCTGTTCCTTCGCGCCCGCGCGGTGGAGCCGCTTATCGGCACAGTCCCGCGCCCCTTCGGCCGCTGTTCCTTCGCGCCCGCGCGGTGGAGCGGCAGATCGGCACAGTCCCGCGTCCCCTTTATCGCGCGTGGGCCTGGAGGAGGAGCAGGGCTATGTCGTCGTCCAGGCGGTCGGGCATGTCCGTGGCGTGCTGGATCAGGGCGTCGGCCAAGTCGTTCAGGGGGAGGTCGCCCAGGGCGGTGAGGCGGTGGCACAGGTCGGCCACCGAGTCCTCGAAGTCGGTGCCCGGGGATTCCACCAGGCCGTCGGTGTAGAGGACGAGCAGGGAGCCAGCGGGAAGCGCGACCTCCGTCGACGGATACGCCGCCGACGCGTCGATGCCCAACAGCGGGCCGCCGGCCAGGTCCAGCACCCGCACCTGGCCGTCCGGCCTGCGCAGCAGCGGCGGCGGATGACCCGCGCGGGACATCACGGCCCGCCCGCGCGCGGGATCGAGCCGCAGATAGAGACAGCTGGCGAACAGCTCCGACCCCAGGTCCAGCAGCAGCCGGTTGGTGCTGCGCATCACCTCCTCCGGCGGCTGCCCGACGGCCGTGTACGCGCGCACCGCGGTACGGACCTGCCCCATCAGCCCGGCCGCCGTCACGTTGTGCCCCTGGACGTCCCCGATCACCGCCGCCGCCGTCCCCTGAGCCGCCGCCAGGTCGTAGAAGTCGCCGCCGATCTCCATGCCCTGCATGGCCGGCAGATAGCGGGCCGCGGACTCGATGCCGGGCAGCGACGGCAGCGTGCGCGGCAGCAGCGCCTCCTGCAGCCCGTGGGCGAGCCGGTGCTTGGCGTCGTACAGCAGGGCCCGTTCCAGCGCCTGGGCGATCAGGCCCGCCAGATTGGTGAGCACCGTCCGCTCCTCCGTCGGGAAGGGGTGCGGTGCCGCGTAGGAGAGTACACACGTCCCGACCGGCCGCCCCGACGCGATCAGCGGCAGATACGCCCACGCCGCGAACGCCGACGGATTCCGCACCAGCGCCGGATACAGTCGCTCGACCTCCGCCCGGCTCTCGAAGAAGGCGGGCACCCCGGTCCGCAGCACCTGACTGCCCGGGATCGGCTCCGACAGCGGCATCCCGTCGAACCGTTCCACGACCCGCGGATCCTCGTACCCCTGGTGCCCCAGCACCCTCAGCCGGCCCGCCCGGGATCCCAGGATCACCAGCCCCTGGCTGCCCACCGCCGGCGCGATCTCCTCCGCCACCAGCTGCACCACGTCCTGCACCCCGACCGCCTCGGTCAGCGCCCCGGCCAGGCTCAGCACCTGGGTGATGGTGACCAGCCGCGGCTGCCCCCGCGCGGGCCGCGGCGCCGCACGGTCCAGCTCCGCCGCCGGCCGGGCCCGGCTGATCCGCACACTGAGTCCGGTCGTACTCGGATACAGCCGGAACGACAGCCAGGTGTCCGGCGGGCGCAGCGCGACGAACGAGGTGACGTGCTGGCTGAACAGCGCGGCCCGGTACCGGTCCTCGTACGTCGGATCGTTCAGCCAGGGCACCGTCGCCCACATCTGGGCGCCGAGCAGCCGGTTCACCGGAACCTCCAGCAGCTCCGTGGCGGCGGCGTTGGCGAAGCCGACCCGCCCGTGCAGATCGAGCGAGCACAGCCCGTACGGCAGCCGGGCCACCATCCGGGCCGCCTCCACCGTGCCGAGCGTGCCGGCCATGCCGCCCACCAGCGGCGCCGCCAGCAGATCCGGTTCCGGCGCCAACGGCAGGCTCTGCTCGGCCGCCCGCTCCAGCCGTACCGCGAGCCGGTCACAGGCCGCGCTCAGATGATCGCGCTCCCAGTCGGACAGCACCGGCGGATGTGTGCCGGGCCAGGTCACGAAGACCGCGCCGTACGCCCTCGCCGGGGTCGCCACCGGCAGCGCGGCCAGCGAGAAGGGATACGGCAGCGCCATCGCGATCCGCGGATAGTGGCGGGCCATCTCCTCCTCGCCGCCCACCCAGACCAGCCGCCGTTCGCGCACCGCGTCGGAGACCGGGATCGGCGCGTTCAGCCCCACCCGCTCCCACGGGGCCGCGAAGGCGCGGGGCAGCCCGGCCATCACCGCCATCTCCAGCACCGGCTGGTCCGGCGAGAGCAGATACACCGCACCGGAGTGCGCGTGCACCTCGTCCATCATCGACGCCAGCGTCAGCGACAGCAGCGGACGGCCGACCGGAGCCCGCGCGGACGACTGCCCCTCGGACACGCCGACCACCTCCTCGCCCGGCCGTGCCACCGGTCCCGGGACCAATCTCCCCCCTGCCGGGCCGTCCCGCACGGCGAACGCCGGGCAAGAGCCGTGGCGCCGGACGCGCACAGGGGCTGCGCGACTGTGCCATAAGCGCTGTAATGGCCAACGTGGTCAGTGAGGGCGCTGCGGGACGCAGCACGAGAACGCCGCGTGCGGAAGGCGCCCTGAGGATGATCACGGCCGACCAGGGGTCACCCGAAAGGGTGCGCCGGATCCTGGAGCAGGCCCTCGTCTTCGCAGGCGCCGTGTTCGCCGCCGTGTACCGGCCCGGCGCGGACGGCGAACCGCTGTATCTGGCGGAGTCCGCCGGTGTGCCGCGGACCCTGTGCGGAGTGGGGGACAGCTACCCCGTCGCCGGCGGCGACCCGGTGGCCGAGGCGCACCGAGGGCGGCCGGTGTGGCTGGAACCGGACGACCTCGCCGCGCCGCCCTCGGCTCGGCGCGCGACCGGCGGCGGCCTCTTTCTGGCGGCCCTGCCCGTACGCGGCGACGGCGGCTGCCTGCTCGCGGTCGCCGAGCGCGCCTTCGACGCCGAGGACCGTGCCTGCCTCGGACTTGTCGCCGACGCCCTCGCTCTCCCCGCGCCGCCCGCCTCCGCCGACGGTGCCGGCCTGCTGCCCGGCGGCTTCAGCCTCGCCATGGACACCGGTCGGGTCCGGGTCGGCGAGGACATCCTGGAACTGTTCGGCATCGACCCGGACGAATTCGACGGACGGGTGGAGACCCTGCTCGGCCTGACGGTGCCGGAGGACCTGCCCTCGCTGATGTCCGTCGTCGAGGCCGACCACATGACGATCGGCGACCGTGAACTGGAGTTCAGGGTGCTCCAGCCCGACGGCCCGCCCAAGTGGCTCCGGCTGCGCGGCCGGCTGGTGCACGGCGGCGAGGGGCGCCCACCCCGGCTGGTGGGCTTCGTCGCCGACGCCTCCACGCTGCGCTCCGAGATCACGGACGTGGCCCGCGTCCAGCGGCTCGCCGCGGCCCTCGCCACCGCGGTCACCGTCCGTGACGTCGGCAAGGCCGTGGTCGTCGCGCTGCGCAGACCGCTGCGGGCCGACCGGATCGCACTCGCCGAACTGGAGGGCGAACGGCTCGTCGTCACCGTCCTCGACCCGCCGGAACCCGAGGCCTGGCCGGAGCTGTGGCGCGCGGAGTGGCGCGGCGAGTGGCCCGACGCGCCGGTGCGCACCATGCCCACCCTCGCCGCCGTCCTGCGCGAGGGCCGCGCCCGGATCTGGTCGGCGGGCTCCCCGCTGGAGACCGCGCTCGCCGAGGTCGGCCCCGGCGGTCTCGCCATGCTGCCGCTGCCCGCCGGGAACCGGATAGCGGGCGCCTGTCTGATCGGCTGGGACACCCCGCACGACTTCGGCCCCGACGAACGCGCCCTGCTCACCGCGGCCGCCGGCCTCGCCGGACAGGCCCTGATGCGGGCCCGTGCCTTCGACGCCGAACACGAACTGGTCGGCATGCTCCAGCGCCAGCTGCTGCCGCGCCGACTGCCCCAGCTGCCCGGCGCGGTCGCCGTCGCCCGCTATCTCCCCAGCACGGCCGGCCTGGAACTCGGCGGCGACTGGTACGACGTGATCCCGCTGCCCGACAACCACGTCGCCCTTGTCATCGGCGACGTCCAGGGCCACAGCGCCGGCGCGGCGACCCTCATGGGCCAGATGCGCACCGCGCTGCGCGCCTACGCCGTCGAGGGCCATCCCCCGGACGTGGTGGTGTCCCACGCCAACCGGCTTCTCATGGACATGGAGACCGACCTCTTCGCGACCTGTTGCTATGTCGACATCGACATGGAGGAGGGCTTCGCCTGGTGCGTCCGCGCCGGCCATCTGCCGCCGGTGCTGCGGTATACCGACGGCCGCACCGAGATCGCGGAGGCCGAGGGCGGCCCGCCGCTCGGCGTGGTGCGGCAGAGCGACTTCCCCATGAGTCCGCTCCGGCTCCAGCCCGGCACACTGGTCGCGCTCACCACGGACGGTCTGGTCGAGTCACCCGAGTCCGACATCGACGAGGGCATGCTCCGCTTCGCCCGGCAGCTGGCCGCCACCGACCCCGCCGACCTCGGACCCGTCGCGGACGACCTGCTCGGCAAGGCCCCGCGCAGCGACGACGTCGCCCTGCTGCTGATGCGCTACGACGGCATGACCTCGCGCCCCCTGCGGGAGAGCTGGACGGTGTGGCGGGTGCCCCAGGCGGTCGGGCACGCCCGCCGCTTCACCCGGCGCACCCTGCGCTCCTGGGGCGTGACCGCGGACATCGACGCCGCGCTGCTCGTCGTCTCCGAACTGGTCACCAACGCCCTGGTGCACACCGACGGCCAGGTCCGGCTCGACATCACCCTCATCAACGACCGGCTGCGCCTCGCGGTCGCCGACACCTCACCCCGCACCCCCGTGAAACCCACCAGCATCGGCTGGGAGGCCACGGGCGGCCGGGGCATCCTCCTCGTCGAGGCGGTCTCGGCCGGCTGGGGAACCCTCCCGGTCAGCGGCGGCAAACAGGTGTGGGCGGAGTTCGTACTCCGGCCCCCGCCCGGCGAGACCTGACGCGCCGGGTGTTTGTCCCGCGCCGCGCAGGGGACCCGCAGCGCAGTGGAACAGAAGGAAGATGATGCGTAGTGAACTCGGAGACCGTTGACCGGCCCCGGACCCGCCGGGCGGAGACCGGCTGGGCACGAGCCCGGCGGCTGCGCGGCAAGGACCCGCTGCGGACCTGCCTGCCCGCCATGGAGCGCGGTACGACGCCCACCACCTCGAACGCGAGCGTGGAGGAGAACATCGTCAGGGGCGAGGACTAGCCCACCGGGAGAGGACCCCCGGCCCGGGACCGGAATCGCGCCCGGCACACTCACATCCCGTGGGACGGACACCACCGCTCCCACGGGATGTCGTCCGCCCGGCCCGAAGCCGCCGGCGTACCGCCGCCGCGCAGAGGCCGGGCCGCCTCGTGTCGGTGGAGGCGGCCCGGGCGCTGTGAGTAGATGCGCGATCAACGGACCCCCTTCCCACGATCGGAGGTGATACCGGGCGACTACCCCCCTCGCGCGGACTCACACACCCGTTCCCCCGCTCTTCCCGCGGGCGCGCAGCCACCTCCGAGTCCCTACGACCCACGCGGCCACGGCGAGCACGGTGGCGACGGCGGCGGCCGCCCGCTTCGCGACCGGCACCCCGGCCGTGCGCAGCAGATCGAGAGGTTCCTCCGGCGCGGGTTCGGCGGCCTCGACGGCCTCGGAGGCGGCCGGCCGCTCCGCCAGACGCTCCGAGAGACACGCGGCGAACTGGCCGATGATCCGCTCACCCACCTCCGCCAGCACCCCGCGCCCGAACTGCGCCGGCCGGCCGGTCACCGTCAGATCGGTCCGCACCGACACCGCCGTGACACCGTCCCGCCCGCTCAGCGTGCCCGTCACCCTGGCGCGGGCCGTGCCCTGCCCCCGTACCTCCCGCCCGCTCGCCACCAGCACCAGGCGGTGCGCCGGCTCGTCCCGCTCCTCGAAGACGGCCGTGCCCCCGTAGGTCACGGTGACCGGACCCACCTTGACCTTCACCGAACCGGTCACCGTCCTGCCGTCGTACTTCTCGACGGTCGCCCCCGGCAGGCACGGCGCGACCCGTTCGATGTCGAGGAACGCCCGCCAGGCGTCGTCGACCGGGACGGGGACGGTGAACTCGTGGCGCAGCTCCATGGCTTCCTCCTCGTCAGACGACCGGAGGGGCGGGATGGACCGCCCCCTCGGTCACGGTCAGCGGCGCGCCCGAGCCGCCCCAGCGCAGCGCGACGATCTCGGCGGCCACGGACACGGCCACCTCCTCGGGCGTACGGGCGCCGAGGTCGAGCCCCACCGGCGAGCGCAGCCGGGACAGCTCACGCCCGGTGAGACCGGCCTCGACCAGGCGCTCCATCCGGTCCGTGTGGGTGCGGCGGCTGCCCATCGCGCCGATGTACGCGGCCGGCCGGCGCAGCGCCTCGGTCAGCAGCGGCACATCGAACCTGGGGTCGTGGGTGAGCACGCAGATGACCGTGCGCTCGTCGGTCCCGGTCCCGCGCAGATGGCGGTGCGGCCAGTCGACGACCACCTCGACACCGTCCGGGAAGCGCCGCGGGGTGGCGAAGACGGGGCGGGCGTCGCAGACGGTGACGCGGTAGCCCAGGAAGACCCCGATGCGGGCCACGGCCGCCGCGTAGTCGATGGCGCCGAAGACCAGCATGCGCGGCGGCGGCGCGAAGGACTGCAGGAACACCTCCACGGCGTCCTCGCGGCGCTGTCCCCGTGGCCCGTAGTGGCGCAGTCCGGTGGCGCCGAGGGCGAGTTCACCGCGCGCGTCGGCGGTGACGGCCGCGTCCAGACCGGTCGTGCCCAGTCCGCCCGCGACCCGGTCAGGCCAGACGGCGAGGACGGCGCCGCGCGGCGCGGGCCCTTCGGTGACCGTAGCCACCGTCACCGGTTCTCCCGCGGCGACCGACTCCGCGACGGCCCCGAAGGCCGGGTCGAGCCCGGGCGTGACCGGACGCACGAGGAGGGTGATCTCGCCGCCGCAGGTGAGCCCGACCGCGAAGGCGTCCTCGTCGCTGTAGCCGAAGGTCTCCAGGCGGGCCTCGCCGTCGGCGACGGCCTCCCGCGCCAGTTCGAACACCGCGCCCTCGACACAGCCGCCGGACACGCTGCCCGCCACCTCGTCGTCCGGTCCGACGGCCATCGCCGCCCCCGGATCGCGCGGCGCGCTGCGGCTCACCCGGACGACCGTCGCCAGACCGAACGGCGCCCGCGCCGCGTACCAGCGGCCGAGCACCGGAAGAATGTCACGCACGTTCCGCTCCTTCCCCGGGGCCGCTTCCCCGCACCACCGCCGCCAGCCGTTCCAGCGCCGCCGGACTGTGCCCCTCGACGAACGCGTCCACGCTCGGCAGCGCCGCCGCCATCCCGGCGGCCAGGGGCGCGTACCCGGGCCGGGCCTTGAGCGGATTGGCCCAGATCACCCGGTGCGCCAGCCGGTGCAACTGTCGCATCCGGCCGGCGAGCAGCTCCGGATCACCACGCTCCCACCCGTCCGACAGCAGCACCACCACCGCGCCCCGCGCCATCCCGGGCCGGCCCCAGCGCGTCAGGAACACGTCCAGCAGTTCACCGAGCCGGGTGCCCCCGCGCCAGTCGGGCACGGCCCGCGCGACCGCGGCCATCGCGAGATCCGGGTCCCGGCGGGCCAGCTCCCCGGTCACCCGGGTGAGACGGGTGCCGATGGTGAACACCTCGGTGCGCGGCCCGCGCGCGGCGGCGTGCGCGAACCGCAGCAGCGCGTCCGCGTACGGCGCCATCGACCCGCTGACGTCCACGAGCAGCACCACCCGGCGGGGCCGCCGCGCCCGCACCCGGTGCCGCAGCCGTACCGGCTCGCCGCCGCCGCGCAGCAGTTCCCGCACCGTCCGCCGCGGATCGACCTCCCCGCGCCGCGCCGCCCGCCGCCGCGCGGACAACCGGACCGGTCCGCGCAGCGCGAGGGCGGCCAGCAGCCGCCGCACCTGCTCGCGCTCGGCGGGGCTCAGCGCGGCGAAGTCCCGCCGGCGCAGGACATCGGCGGAGGCGGCCAGGGCGGCGAGCCGGGGCGTACGGTCATGGGGACCGGCGGGAGTGCCCGGCCCGGTCCGCGCGTCCCGAGGCACCGGCCGCGGGCGCAGCGGGGGAGCGGCGGCCCCGGGGTGGGCGTCCGGCGGGTCCCCGGCGCCGAAGCACGCGGCGAAGACCCGCTCGTAGCGCTCCAGGTCGTCCGGGCTCCCGCACAGTGTCAGCCGGCCGGCCGTGTACACGTCCGCCCGCACCCCCGGCCGCAGTACGTCCACGGCGCGCAGGAACGCGTGCACCCGCTCGCTGCTCGCGTCGACCCCGGCGCCGCGCAGCGCGCGGGCGAACCCGAGGAGTGCGGCCACGGCGTCGGGCCGCCGCGCACGCCCCCGCGCGCCCACGCCGGTCACACCCGCAGCCCCGCCAGCACCGCGCCGAAGTCCAGACCCCGCGCGCGCTCGGCGTCCTCCCGGTACTTCAGCACCGATCCCAGCGTCGCCACCGCCAGCGCCGGATCGACCTCGCCGGCCCCCAGCACGTCCAGGGCGCGTGCCCAGTCGATCGTCTCCGCCACCCCCGGCGGCTTGACCAGGTCCTCCGCCCGCAGCGTCTGCACCAGCGCCGTCACCTGCGCGGCCAGCCGTCCCGACACCTCCGGCAGCCGCCGCCGTACGACGGCCAGCTCGCGATCGAAGTCGGGATGGCCGAACCAGTGGTACAGACATCGCCGTTTCAGCGCGTCGTGCACCTCACGGGTGCGGTTGGAGGTGAGGACCACCACCGGCGGAACCTCGGCCCGGACGGTGCCCAGCTCCGGGATCGTCACCGAGAACTCCGACAGCAGTTCCAGCAGGAACGCCTCGAACTCGTCGTCCGCCCGGTCGACCTCGTCCACGAGGAGCACGCACGGAGAGGTCTCCAGCGCCCGCAGCAGCGGCCGGGCGAGCAGGAACCGGCGGTCGTACAACTCGCCCTCCAGCAGCGCCGGATCATTCACCCCGGCCGCCTCGGCGGCCCGCAGCCGCAGCAGCTGGCGCGGGAAGTCCCAGTCGTACAGGGCCTGCGAGGCGTCGATGCCCTCATGGCACTGCAGCCGGATCAGCGGGGCGCCGAGCATCTCGGCGAGGGCGGACGCGAGCGCCGTCTTGCCGGTGCCCGCGTCGCCCTCGCAGAACACCGGCCGGTGCAGCCGCAGGGCCAGGAAGCAGGCGATCGCCAGTCCCTCGTCGACGAGGTACCCCGTCTCCTCCAGACGCGCCCGCACCTGTGCAGGGCCGCCCGGCCACTCCTGTCCGGCGATGAGCCCCTCACCCCATTCCGGCGGCGGCGAGCACCGCCCGCCCGGTCAGCACCCGCGCCAGATGTTCCCGGTACTCCGGCGACGCCGACGTGTCCCCGGCCGGGCGGGTGCCCACGGCCGCCGACCCCGCGGCCCGGGTCACGGACGTCGCGTCGGCCGCACCGGACAGCGCCTCCTCGGCCGCCGTGGCCCGCAGCGGGGTCGCGCCCATGTTGGTCAGGGACACCCGGGCCTCGGCGATCCGGCCGCCGTCCCGCCGTACCAGCGCGGCCACGCCGACGATCGCGTACGCCTGCGCCACCCGCTGGAACTTCTCGTAGTGGAAGCCCCAGCCCTCCGACGACGGCAGCCGCACCTCCACCAGCAGTTCGTCGGGTGCCAGCGCGGACTCGAGATAGTCGACGAAGAACGCGCGCGCGGGGATCGTGCGCCGCCCGCGCGGCCCCACGGCGACCAGTTCGCCCTCCAGCGCCAGGACGGCGGCCGGAAGATCGGCGGCCGGATCGGCGTGCGCCAGCGAGCCGCCGAGGGTGCCCCGGTGCCGTACGGCCGGGTCGGCGACCGTGGCCGTGACGGCGGCCAGCAGGCCCGCGTGCCGGCGCACCAGCGCGTCGGCGAGTACGTCGTGGTGCGTGGTGAGGGCGCCGATCACCAGCGTGTCGCCCTCCAGCCGGGTCCCGCGCAGCCCGTGGACGCGGCCCGCGTCCACGAGCAGCCCGGGGAACGCCATCCGCAGACGCATCAGCGGCAGCAGGCTCTGCCCGCCGGCCAGCACCTTCGCCTCCTCGCCCCCGTCGGCGAGGGCGCGTACCGCCTCCTCGACGGTGCCGGGGCGGACGTAGTCGAACGCCGGGGGAATCATGCCTGGTCCTCCTCGCCGTGGATGGCCCGCCACACCCGCTCGGGCGTGCACGGCATGGTCACGTCGGTCACGCCCAGCGGGCGCAGCGCGTCCACGATCGCGCCGACCACGGCCGGGGTGGAGGCGATCGTCCCCGCCTCCCCGACTCCCTTCACCCCCAGGGGGTTCGACTCGGCGGGGGTCTCCGTCCGGTCCGTCACGAAGTCCGGCAGATCGAGGGCGGACGGCACCAGATAGTCGGCCATGGTGCCGGACAGCAGATTGCCGTCGTCGTCGTACACGGCCTCCTCGTACAGCGCCTGGGCGATTCCCTGCGCCAGCCCGCCGTGCACCTGCCCCTCCACGATCATCGGGTTGACCACCCGGCCCACGTCGTCGACGCACACGTACGACCTGATCCGGGTCCGTCCCGTCTCGGTGTCCACCTCGACCGCGCACAGATGGGTGCCGTGCGGATAGGAGAAGTTCTCCGGATCGAGCAGATGCTCGGCGTTGATGGTGGGTTCTGTACCGTCCGGGAGGTCGTGCGAGGTGAACGTCTCGAAGGCGACCTCCTGAATGGTCTTCCGTGCCTCCGGTGAGCCCTTCACGGAGAACACGCCGCCGGTGAACTCCAGGTCCTGTTCGCTCGCTTCGAGCAGATGGGCGGCGACCTTGCGCGCCTTGTCGACCACCTTGCGGGCCGCGTGGTGCACCGCCGAGCCGCCGACCACCAGCGAGCGGGACCCGTAGGTGTCCATGCCCTGCGGGGCCGCCCGGGTGTCGCCGTGCACCACCTCGACATCCTCGAACGGCACGCCCAGCACATCGGCCGCGATCTGACTCCAGGACGTCACATGCCCCTGCCCGTGCGGACTGGTGCCGGTGACCACCTCGACCTTGCCCGTGGGCAGCATCCGGATGCTCGCCGCCTCCCAGCCGCCGGCCGAGTACCGCAGGTCCCGCAGCACCCGGCTCGGCGCCAGCCCGCACATCTCGGTGTACGTCGACACCCCGATGCCGAGCCGTACGGTGTCCCCGCGCTCGTTGCGCTTGCGCTGCTCCGCGCGCAGTTCGTCGTAGTCGAACAGGGCGAGCGCCTTGTCGGTGGCGGCCTCGTAGTTGCCGCTGTCGTACGTCAGTCCCGCGATCGACGTGTACGGGAACTCCTCGTGCCGGATCCAGTTGCGGCGCCGCAACTCCACCGGGTCCAGGCCGAGTTCGGCGGCGAGCTCGTCCATGATCCGCTCGATGGCGTACGTCGCCTCCGGCCGGCCCGCGCCGCGGTAGGCGTCGGTCGGGGTGCGGGTGGTGAACACGCCGGTGCAGTTGAACTCGTAGGAGTCCATCTTGTAGATCGCCGGGTACATGAAGGCGCCGAGGATCGGCACGCCCGGGGTGACCAGCATCAGATAGGCGCCCATATCGGCCAGCAGGTCGACCTTGAGGCCCCGCAGCCGGCCGTCGCGGTCGGCGGCGATCTCGATGTCCTGGATCATGCCCCGGCCGTGATGGGTGGCGAGGTATCCCTCGGAGCGGGACTCCGTCCACTTCACCGGCCTGCCCAGCCGGCGTGCGACCGCGAGGGCGATCGCCTCCTCGCCGTACACCTGGAGCTTGGAGCCGAAGCCGCCGCCGACGTCGGGGGCGACGACGCGCAGCTTGTGCTCGGGGACGCCGGTGACGACGGCGAGCATGACGCGCAGGATGTGCGGGATCTGGGTGGCGGAGTACACCGTGTACTCGCCGGACGCGGCGAGCGGGGTGACCACGACGGCACGCGGTTCCATCGCGTTGGGGATCAGCCGCTGCTGGTGGTAGCGCCGCTTGAGGGTGACGTCCGCGCGCTCCCGCACCGCCGCGAAGTCCTCCCCGGCCCTCATCGGCCAGTCGTAGCAGCGGTTGGTGCCCTTGCCGGCGTGGACCAGTGGGGCGTCGTCGGCGAGGGCGGCCTCCAGGTCCAGTACCGGGGGGAGCGGTTCGTACGCGACCTCGACCGCCTCCAGGGCGTCGGCCGCCGCGTACCGGTCGCGCGCGACCACGACCGCCACCGGGTCACCGGCGTGCCGCACCTCGTCGACGGCGAGCGGCGGATGGTCGGGCAGCACGATGTCCTCGGTCACCGGCCACGCGCACGGCAGCGATCCCATCCCCTCCGCGAGATCGCTTCCGCCGAACGCGGCCACCACACCCGGGCGTTCGAGGGCCCGGGAGACGTCGACCCGCTCGACGCGGGCGTGCGCCATCGGGCTGCGCAGGATCGCGAGATGGAGCATTCCGGCGGCCTGGATGTTGTCGGTCCAGGTGGTCTGCCCGGTGAGCAGCCGGGCGTCCTCCTTGCGCAGCCGGGACCGGCCCACCTCGGCTTCGGCGCTGTCGGTCATGCCGGCACCTCCTCGTCCGCGGCGGCGGCCAGCACGGCCCGCACGATGTTCTGATAACCGGTGCAGCGGCAGAGGTTGCCCTCCAGCGCGTGCCGTACCTCGACGGCCGTGGGCCGGGGGTTCTCCTTCAGCAGATCGCGGGCCGCCATCAGCATTCCGGGCGTGCAGTAGCCGCACTGCAGGGCGTGCCGCTCGTGGAACGCCCGCTGCAGGGCGGTCAGCTCACCCCCCTGGGCGAGGCCCTGCACGGTCGTCACCGCGCAGCCGTCCGTCTGCACCGCGAGCACCGAGCAGCTCTTGACGCTCACCCCGTCCAGATCGACGGTGCAGGCCCCGCAGTTGGAGGTGTCGCATCCCACGGGTGTGCCCGTCAGGCCCAGCCGGTCGCGCAGATAGTGGACCAGCAGCAGACGGGGCTCCACCTCGTCCTCGTACGTCGTGCCGTCCACCTTCACCGAGATACGGGTCATGTGCCCTCCCAGAAGCGTGCGAGGGAAACCGGTCGATCGCCGGACGTGATGCGCGTCACTCTAAGACGGTGTGCGGGGTGGGGCGAGAGTCGTGACAGGGATTCGCACCGAACGACCCCGGTGCGGGGCGGTGGTGTCGCTACTGGTCGCACTCTCCCGCTACGGGCAATATGTGGCGAGTTGTCCGGAAGTCGCTGTGGCACGCCCTTCCCGGTGTGCCGCGCGCCGTCACCGACCACCACGCACGCGCGAGCATGTCGCGCCGGGAGTGCCCCCATGTCTGACCAGCCGTCCGTCCGCCCGCCGAACACCGACCCCAGCGGCGGCGAGCCGCCCCGGCACGTCCCGCACGCCCGGGAGTTGACCCGGCGGCGGGTCCTCGGGTTCGGTGCCGCGCTGGTGCCGGCCGCCGCGGGCGTCACGGACGCCGCCGCCGTGACGGGACGGCGGCGGCCGGCCGGCACCGGACGGCAACTCACCAGCGCCGTACCGCTGCCCGCCCCCTACACCGTGCCCCTGCCCATCCCGCCGGTCCTGGCACGGGCCGGCCTCTCCGTGGGCGCCGACCGGTACGAGATCACCCAGCGGCAGGTGACCGCGGAGATCCTCCCCGGGGTGCCGACCACACTGTGGACCTACAACGGCACCTACCCCGGCCCCACCCTCGAGTCCCGCCGCGGCCGGCCGGTCACCGTGCTGCACCGCAACGAACTCCCGGTGCCGACCACGGTGCATCTGCACGGCGGACGCACCCCGGCCGCCTCCGACGGCTACCCCACCGATCTCGTCCTCCCCGACGGCTGGACCGAACCCGCCGGAGCGCACACGATGCACGACCCGCGCGCGGTGACCAGCCGGGTGACCCGCGCCTACACGTATCCGCTCGACCAGCGCGCCACGCTGCTCTGGTACCACGACCACCGCATGGACTACACCGCCCCGGCGATCTGGCGCGGCCTGACCGGCATGCACCTCGTCCGTGACGCCGTCGAGGACGCCCTGGACATTCCCCGCGGCGACCGTGAACTGGCGCTGACGATCGCCGACCGGGCGTTCGCCGCCGACGGTGAGCTGGCCTACCCGGCCCTCGACCCGGAGCTGCGCGAGCGGCCCGGGGTCACCGAGCCGTACGCGGCAGGGGTCCTGGGCGACGTCATCGTGGTCAACGGGGCGCCCTGGCCCGTCCACGAGGTCGAGGCCGTACGCCACCGGCTGCGGCTGCTCAACGCGTCCAACGCCCGCCACTACCGGCTGGAGGCCGTCACCGACGACGGGCGCCGGCTCGGTCTGGTGCAGATCGGGGCCGACCAGGGGCTGCTCGCCGCCCCCGTCACCCACAGCTCCCTGCCCGTAGCGCCGTCGGAACGCTACGACGTGATCATCGACTTCGGGGGTCTGCCGGCCGGCAGCCGGGTGCGTCTGCGGAACCGGCTCGGTCGCGGACGCACCCGCGAGGTCATGGCGTTCCGCGTCGCCCGCGCGGCGCCCGACGACAGCCGGGTCCCCGCGGTGCTCTCCGAGGACCTGCCCACCTGGCGGCGCTCGCAGGCGACGGCGGTCCGCGAGTTCACCTTCCGCGCCGGCCGTACCGGGCAGGGACACGGCTGGTTCATCGGGGGCAGGCCGTTCGACCCGGCGCGCACCGATGTCCGTACCCGGCTGGGCGCCGTCGAGGTGTGGCGCTTCCGCGCCGACGTCCACCACCCCGTCCACCTCCACCAGACGGGCTTCAGGGTGCTCTCGCGTGACGGAGGCGCGCCGCTGCCGCACGACGCGGGCCTGAAGGACACCGTCTCGCTGCGGCCGGGGGAGACGGCGGAGGTCATCACCCGCTTCGACGGCCACCGGGGCCGTTTCCTCTTCCACTGCCACAACGCCGAGCACGAGGACATGGGGATGATGGCCAACATCGAGATCGAGTGACGCCTTCCCGCCCGTCAGCCGTGTGTGCCGGACCAGCCGGCCTCCACATGGCCGAGGCGCACCCGCTGCGGATGGTCGCCGACGGGTACGGACACGGTCTTCTCGCCGGTCGCGAAGTCGATGGCGGTGACCTGGTCGGCGCCGCTCTCGGAGACCACACAGGACTCGCCGTCACCGCTGACGGTCGCCCAGTACGGCTTGGACGCGGTGACGAGCGGGCCCTGCTCCAGGGTCGTACGGTCCACGACGGTCGCGTAGTCGTCCATGGTGCCGGCGACGCACAGTTTGCTGCCGTCGGGCTTCATGGTGATGCCGTGGTGGCGTGAGTCGTTGACCCAGGTGGTGCGGTCGTCGCTGGTGGCCGGGTTCTTCGGCAGGGTCTTGGTGCGGGTGATCCGGTCGGCGGCGACGTCGTACTCGAGGAAGCCGTTGAAGAACGACACCTGGAAGTACAGCTTCGACTCGTCCGGGGAGAACGCGGCCGGGCGCACCGCGTCCGAATAGTCCTTCAGGCCGATGGCGTCGAGTCGCTCACGCATGTCGATCACCTTCACCTGCTTGAAGGTGGCCGCGTCGACGACGGTGATGCGGCGGTCGCCCTTCGTCCAGTCCAGCCAGGTGGCGTCGAGCGCGGTGTTCACGTCCCCGATGGACATGTTCCAGATGTACCGGCCGTCCCGGCTGAAGACGTTCTCGTGCGGCTTGTCGCCGGTCTTGAACGAGCCGATCTGCTCACCGGTCGTGATGTCCAGGACGTGCACGGTGTTGGAGGTCGACGCCGATACGGCGACCCGGGTGCCGTCGGGGGAGACCGCCATGTGGTCGGAGCGGTAACCCGACACGGGGAAACGCCAGTTGATCCGGCCGGTGGCGAGGTCGAGCGAGACCACGTCGGCGAAGCTCGGCCGGGAGACCACCACCGACGCGCCGTCCGGGGTGGAGTACATGTCGTCGACGAACTGGTCGTGGCCCTCGCCGACGCCGCCCCGGATCGCCATGAAGTAGATCCAGCGGATCGGGTCGGCGTTGATCTGGGCCATCCGCTCGTCCTTGTCCGGGACGACGTCGATCCGGCCGATCCGGGCGAAGTCACCGGTGGACTCGATGACATCGGCGGTGCCGTCCCAGTTGTTGCCCACGAACAGCACCTCACGCAGGGCCGAGGAGTCGGCGGCCGCCGTGGTGGGCGCCGTGACGGCGAGGACGAGCGCGACGGCGACGGCGTACAAGGGCGTGGCTCTGCGGACCGGCATGACGGCTCTCCCCGGACTGGAAGTGGGTGCTCTCACAGCGACTTACTGAAAAGTAAGGAGGAGAGCCGTCGACGACAAGACCGCGTACACGACAAATGCCGAAGGTGCTGACCTTGTTACTCGTCCCAGGCCTGGATCATCATCTGCCCGGTGATCCTCCCGTCCCGCAGGGTGAGCATCGACTCCGAGAGGACCCGCGTGCCGTCCGCGTACCGGCAGCTCTCGCAGTAGGCGGCGTGGTCCCCCTGGACGACGCACGCCTCCAGGGTGTGCGTCATGTCGCGGCTGTAGACGTCGTCCAGCACGGCGGCGATCTCGTCGCGGCCGTGCAGGACCTTGGGGTGGCTGGGCTGGGTGTGGCGGTCCACGACGCGCAGTTCCGCGTCGTCCGCGTACAGCGACACCAGCGCCGCCGATGTGTCCGCCTCGATGCCCCGGCGCAGCGTGTCGGTGCCGAAGGCGGGATGTGCCGCGGTGGTCATGATGACGTACCTCCTACGAGGGACCGCGGCCCGGACCTCCGGCGGGCCCGTACGGCCCCTCCCACCAGCCTCCTCCGGCCCGCCGTGCGGGGCAAGCCGTAGCCCCTTACTGCGCCGTCGCGAGGAACTGTGTGGCCGCCAGCTCCGCGTACAGCGGATCCGCGGTCACCAGTTCCCGGTGGGTGCCCACGGCGCGGACCCGGCCCGCGTCCATCACCACGATCCGGTCCGCCATCGTCACCGTCGACAGCCGGTGCGCGACCACCAGGACCGTCGTCGTACGCGCCACATCGGCGACCGTGTCCCGCAGCGCCGCCTCGTTCACCGCGTCGAGCTGCGAGGTGGCCTCGTCCAGGAGCAGCAGCCGGGGGCGGCGCAGCAGGGCACGGGCTATGGCCACCCGCTGACGCTCACCGCCGGACAGCTTGGTGCCGCGATGCCCCACCAGGGTGTCGAGCCCGTCCGGCAGCCGGGACACCAGACCGTCCAGCCTGGTCGTCTTCAGCACCCGCGTCAGCGCGCCCTCGTCCGCCTCGGGGTTGCCCAGCAGCAGGTTGTCCCGCAGGGAGCCCGACAGCACCGGCGCGTCCTGCTCGACGTACCCGATCGAGGCACGCAGCCGCGGCAGCTCCCAGTCGGCCAGATCGCGGCCGTCGAACGTGATCACGCCGGAGCCCGGGTCGTAGAACCGCTCGATCAGGGAGAACACCGTCGTCTTGCCCGCGCCGGACGGGCCGACGAACGCGGTCATGCCCTGCGCGGGCACCGTGAACGTCACCCCGTGGTGGACGTACGGCAGATCCTCCGCGTATCGGAAGCGGACGTCGTCGAAGGTGAGCGCGGCGGGCGCCGTACCGGTCTCGGGCAGCCGGGCGGGACCGGCGGCCGGCTCGGCGGGCAGCCGCAGCGCCTCCTGGATACGGGCGAGCGCCGCACTGCCCGTCTGGTACTGAGTGAGCGCGCCGACGACCTGCTGGATCGGCGCCATCAGATAGAAGACGAACAGCAGGAACGCCACCAGCGTCCCGATGTCGATGGCGTCCGTCGCGACCCGCGCGCCGCCCACCGCGAGCACCGTGATGAACGCGATCTGCATCGCGAGGCCCGCCGTATTGCCCGCCGCGGCCGACCACTTGGCGGCGCGCACACTCTGCCGCCACGACTCCTGCGCCGCGTCGTGCAGCGTGCGCTCCTCCCGCGGCTCGGCACCGGACGCCTTCACCGTGCGCAGCGCGCCGAGCACCCGCTCCAGCGACGCCCCCATCACACCCACCGCGTCCTGCGCCTGCCGGGAGGCCCGGTTGATGTGCGGCACGATCACCCCGAGCACCGTGCCCGCCAGCGCGATCACGCCCAGCGTGACACCCAGCAGCACCGGGTCCACGAACCCCATCAGCACCACCGTCGCGACCAGCGTCAGCCCGCCCGTGCCGAGACCGACCAGCGAGTCGGTGGTCACCTCGCGCAGCAGTGTGGTGTCGGAGGTGACGCGGGCCATCAGATCGCCCGGCTCACTGCGGTCCACGGCGGCGATCCGCAGCCGAAGCAGATACGACGACAGCGAGCGCCGCGCCCCGAGCACCACCGACTCCGCGGTACGCCGCAGCACATACGAACCCAGCGCCCCCAGTACGGCGTTGGCGACGACGAGCGCCGACATCAGCAACAGCGCCCCGGTGATCGCCCGGTCGTCCGAGAGGTCGTCGATCAGATCCCGGGCCACCAGCGGCAGCATCAGCCCCGTCGCCCCGGTCATCAGGGACAGCACGGCGCCGCCCAGCAGGGCCCACCGGTGCGGTCGTACATATCCGAGGAGCTGCCGCCAGGCGGGCGGGCCGGATTCCTCTGCGGTGTTGCTCACGTCGCCCCCCTCGGCGTCGTCCGATGACTCAGATTACGTCGCCGGGGTGCCCGCGCCGCACGGCGGGCGGCGGAAGAAATCTTTCCCGCGTAGGGTCGGAGGGGAACGGATACCGGCCGACCAAGGAGTCAGCAGCATGGCGCAGGAAGTACGCGGCGTGATCGCCCCCGGCAAGGACGAGCCGGTGCGGATCGAGACGATCGTCGTGCCCGATCCCGGCCCCGGTGAGGCGGTGGTCCGGATCCAGGCCTGCGGGGTGTGCCACACCGACCTCCACTACAAGCAGGGCGGCATCAGCGACGACTTCCCGTTCCTGCTCGGCCACGAGGCCGCGGGCGTCGTCGAGTCCGTCGGCGACGACGTCACCGACGTCCGGCCCGGTGACTTCGTGATCCTCAACTGGCGTGCGGTGTGCGGGAAGTGCCGCGCCTGTCTGCGCGGACGCCCCTGGTACTGCTTCGACACCCACAACGCGAAGCAGAGGATGACCCTCACCGACGGCACCGAACTCTCCCCGGCCCTGGGCATCGGCGCCTTCGCCGAGAAGACCCTGGTCGCCGCAGGACAGTGCACCAAGGTCGACCCTGGAGTCTCCGCGCAGGTCGCCGGGCTCCTCGGCTGCGGGGTGATGGCCGGCATCGGCGCCGCGATCAACACCGGCGAGGTCGGCCGGGGCGACTCGGTCGCCGTCATCGGCTGCGGCGGCGTCGGCGACGCGGCGATCGCCGGCTCCCGCCTGGCCGGGGCAGCGAAGATCATCGCCGTGGACATCGACGACCGCAAGCTGGAGAAGGCCCGCTCCATGGGCGCCACCCACACCGTCAACTCGCGGGAGAACGACCCCGTCGAGGCGATCCGCGACCTCACCGGCGGCTTCGGCGCCGACGTCGTCATCGAGGCCGTCGGCCGCCCCGAGACCTACCGGCAGGCCTTCTACGCCCGCGACCTGGCCGGCACGGTCGTCCTGGTCGGCGTACCCACCCCCGAGATGAAGCTCGAACTGCCGCTGCTGGACGTCTTCGGCCGCGGCGGCTCCCTCAAGTCCTCCTGGTACGGCGACTGTCTGCCCTCGCGGGACTTCCCGATGCTGATCGACCTCCACCTCCAGGGCCGCCTGGACCTGGGCGCGTTCGTCACCGAGACCATCCGGCTGGACGAGGTGGAGAAGGCGTTCGAGCGGATGCACGAGGGCGACGTGCTGCGTTCGGTGGTGGTGCTCTGATGGCCACCCGCATCGAACGACTCGTCACCTCGGGGCAGTTCAGCCTCGACGGCGGAACCTGGGACGTCGACAACAACGTATGGATCGTCGGCGACGACCACGAGGCGATCGTCATCGACGCCGCCCATGACGCCGACGCCATCGCCGAGGCGGTGGGCGACCGGCGCCTGACGGCCATCGTGTGCACCCACGCCCACAACGACCACATCGACGCCGCGCCCGCCCTGGCCGACCGCACCGGTGCCACCATCTGGCTGCACCCCGACGACCTCCCGCTGTGGAGGCAGACCCACCCCGACCGCGACCCCGACTCCTGGCTGGCCGACGGCCAGGTCATCGAGGCCGCCGGCGCCGACCTCACCGTGCTGCACACACCGGGTCACGCACCGGGCGCGGTCTGCCTGTACGAGCCGGGGCTAGCCACCGTGTTCACCGGCGACACCCTCTTCCAGGGCGGTCCCGGCGCCACCGGCCGCTCCTTCTCCCACTTCCCGACGATCATCGACTCGATCCGCGACCGGCTGCTGGCCCTCCCGCCGGAGACGAAGGTCCTCACCGGTCACGGCGACTCCACCACCATTGGCGCGGAGGCCCCGCAGCTGGAGGAGTGGATCGCGCGCGGACACTGAAAAACCCTGGTCGGGGGCGTGATCCAGCGTACGATCACGTCCCATGACCACCAACTCACTCGTGACCCTGCATGACGTACGCGTGCTGCGCTGCGCTCCCGACGGCCCGCTCCTGGACAGCGAGAGCGCGGCGCTCGATCTGCTCGGCGACGCCTTCGGACAGGACGCCGAGCTGGTCGCGGTGCCCGTCGAGCGGGTCGCGGACGAGTTCTTCCGGCTGCGCTCCGGGATCGCGGGCGCGGTCATGCAGAAGTTCGCCAACTACCGGCTGCGCCTCGTCCTCGTCGGTGACATCTCCCGGCACATAGCCGCGAGCACGGCCCTGCGCGATTTCGTCCACGAGACCAACAACGGCGGCCATATCTGGTTCTTGCCGACCTACGAGGACCTCGACGCGCGACTGCGCCCGGCCGGGTGACCCCGGGGATCACGCGGTAAAAGACGACAGAGGATGTCCGGCTTACCCGTCACGCTCGAAGCGACAGCAGAGAGCCGTTGACGGGAGGCCGTACATGTCGGAGCAGCTGAAGGGCAGGGTCGCGCTGGTGGCCGGGGCGACCCGGGGCGCGGGGCGGGGTATCGCCGTGGAACTGGGAGCGGCGGGCGCCACCGTGTACGTCACGGGCCGCACCACCCGCGAGCGCCGCTCCGAGTACGACCGCCCCGAGACCATCGAGGACACCGCCGACCTGGTGACCGAGGCGGGAGGCCAAGGCATCGCGGTGCCCACCGACCACCTCGAACCGGCACAGGTGAAGGCGCTCGTCGACCGCATCGCCGCCGAGCAGGGCCGTCTCGACGTCCTCGTCAACGACATCTGGGGCGGCGAGACGCTCTTCGACTGGGACGCGCCCGTCTGGGAACACGACCTCGACAAGGGCCTGCGTCTGCTCCGGCTCGCCGTCGAGACCCACGCGATCACCAGCCACCACGCCCTGCCCCTGATGCTGCGCCACCCGGGCGGACTGGTCGTCGAGGTCACCGACGGCACCGCCGACTACAACCGCGACCACTACCGCGTCTCCTTCTTCTACGACCTGGCCAAGTCCTCCGTGCTGCGCATGGCGTTCGCCCTCGGCCACGAACTCGGCCCGCGCGGCGCCACTGCCGTGGCCCTCACCCCCGGCTGGCTGCGCTCGGAGATCATGCTCGACCACTTCGGCGTGCGCGAGGACAACTGGCGCGACGCCCTCGGTACCGTGCCGCACTTCGCGATCTCGGAGACCCCGCGCTATCCGGGCCGGGCCGTGACCGCTCTCGCCGCCGATCCGGACGTGGCCCGTTTCAACGGCACCTCGCTCTCCAGCGGCGGCCTCGCGGGGGAGTACGGCTTCACCGACCTCGACGGCAGCCGCCCCGACGCCTGGCGCTATCTCGTCGAGGTCCAGGACGCGGGCAGGCCGGCGGACGTCACCGGCTACCGCTGACCCCTGCCGCGGTGATCGCCCCGGCGGCTGCTTCCCCTCCGAGGGGGACGTGGTCCTCCCGGACCACGAGCGGTGTCCGGCCGGCATGACGGGCTTCCCGGCCGCTACCGCCCCACCAAGCGGCTGCCGGGGCTGCGTGCCTACGAGTTGTCCGTCATCCGGCGGTACGGGCGGGTGCCGGCCGGATATCCGCGGAACGGTAACAACGCCCTGCGCTCCCGGCTGCGTTCGGACGGGAAGGGGACGCGGAGGCCGCGGTGGACCACGCGCTGGAGCATGCGCGGGAGGCGTTCGCCGCCGGGCGCCGCTGTGGCGGGTGGTGCGAAAGCCGGAGGCCGCGCTGGAGCACGGCTGATCCAGCACGGCCTCCCGCCCCGAATTCGAGGGTACTCAGTGCCTTTACGCGTGGCACTGAGTGCCATACTCTGTGGCTTGTGCCCGGTGGTACGACCCACTGGGCACCCGCGTGTGGGGTGACCGCGCACGCCGGATTCCGGCCGAGTGCAGGGAGTTGACCAGCGTGTACCACCACTCAGGAAGCGTCGCTCAGCAGGCGGCCGGCTCCGTTGCGGGCGTTCTCGACCCGCAGACGGAGGCCATGCTCTTCCAGCGCTGCACCTGGTGCGGCACGGCCACGTACCACCGGCTGCTCTGCCCGGTCTGTCAGGGCAGTGAGCTGCGTACGGAGCGCAGTCAGGGCGTGGGGACGATCCGCCATTCCACGGTGGTGCACCGCAACACCCCGGCGGCCCGCAATGTGTCCCTGATCGAGATGGCCGAGGGCTTCGTGGTGCGGGGCAGGGTGATGGGCCCGCCCATCGGCATCCACGGCGGCGACCGGGTCCGGCTGTCGACGGCCAAGGACCCGGTGCGCGGCGAGCCGGTCTTCCAGCTGGTGGACGAGCCGTTCCGGGCCTGGACCTGACGGTCGCTCGGCCACGGTTCCAGGACGCGAGGTCCGGCCGGGTTCAGAGCGTGATGCGGATACCGACCGTGCCGTCCGGGCCCCGGCGCAGCCGGCTGCCCAGCAGGGTCAGCCGGCCCACGAGGCCGTACTTGCGGGCGAGCAGTTCGCGGTAGCGGGCGGTGGTCGCCGCGTCGCAGATCTCCGCGGTGCCGGGGACCTGCTCGCCGGTCGGGTTGCCGCGCAGGTCGCAGGGGCCGACCAGGACGTCGCCGCGGGCGCGGATGCGCTTCACCTTCCACGAGTCGGTGACGGTCCACACGCCGAGCGCGTCACCGTCGCGCACCACCCACACCGGGGTGGCGACGGGCGTACCGTTCTTGCGGTAGCTGGTGACCAACAGGTACTTCCCGGCACCGAGCCGGTCGGGCAACGCCTCGTCCATGCGGGAAGTCTACGCGTGCGGGCGGCGCGCGACGAAGACGAACTCCCGCCCCGGGCGGTCGGGGGCGTCCCGTACGTCCTCCGTCTCGTAGCCGTGCCGGGCCAGATCCGCCTCGACCTCCTCCCGCTCGCGGAAACGCAGCGTCGAGTCCGAGGTGAGCACCGCCCCGTCCGCGGCGAACACATAGGTCGTACGGAAGGTCACCAGCGGGCCGTCCACCCCGGTGACCCGGTGCCAGCTCTCGACCGGGCCGACGCCGGGGATGTCCGCCGTGTGGTACGACTCCTCCCGCGTCCAGCCCTCCCAGGCCCGCCGGGCCGGATCACGGGTCTCGAACACCAGGCGTCCGCCGGGCCGCAGGGCCGCGTGGGTGCCCCGCAGCGTGCTGTGCCAGCTGTCCGGATCGGCGATGGCCTGGGCGACGTTCGCCGTCATGGTCGCCAGATCGGCCCGCAGCGGCGGCAGCGCCGTGGCGTCGCCCTCGATCCAGCGGACCCGCTCCCCGCCCGGCTTGGCCCTGGCCACGTCGAGGGAGGCCCCGGCGGGTTCGACGCCGATGACCTCGACCCCGCGGCCGGCGAGGAGGAGCGCGAACACGCCCGTCCCGCAGCCGATGTCCAGCACCCGCCGGGCCCGGAACTCCTCCGCCATGGCGAGGTAGGCGCCGAGATCGCTCCGGTCGGGGTCGAGGGGGTCGTAGACCGCGGCGAGCCGCGGATTTCCGAAGCACTCGTCAGCCACGGTCGCCGCCCGCGCGCTCCACGGTGACCGCCATCCGCCGTACGGCCTCCTCGAGCACCTCGGGCGAGGCGGCGAGGTTCAGCCGGGCGTGGCCCGCTCCTCCCGTGCCGAACGGCAGGCCCGAGTTGAGGGCCACCCGGCCGTGGTCGAGGAAGAGCGCGGCGGGGTCGTCGCCGAGGCCGAGGGCGCGGCAGTCCAGCCAGGCGAGACAGGTGGCGTCGCCCGGCCGGTGGCGGACCGCCGGCAGCCGCTCGGCCAGCAGGTCCGCGAGGAGCCGCCGGTTGGTGTCGAGCCCGTCGAGCAGGGCGTCCAGCCACGCGGTGCCGTCGCGCAGGGCGGCGGTGTGGGCGAGGATGCCGACATGGCTCGGCCCGTGGCCGACCTCCTCGGGCATCCGCGCCAGGTCGTCCGCGGCGTCGGCCCCCGCGACGGCGAGGGCCGCCTTGAGCCCGGCCAGGTTCCACGCCTTCGACGCCGACATCAGTGACAGCCCGCGCTCGCCGCCCGGCACGCTCAGGTACGGCACGAACCGGGAGTCTCCCAGGACCAGCGGGGCATGGATCTCGTCGGCGACAACACGTACGCCGTACCGCTCGGCGAGGGCGGCCACGGCGGTCAGCTCGTCGGCGGTGTGCACGGTGCCGGTGGGGTTGTGCGGGCTGCACAGCAGATAGGCGGCCCGCCGCCGGCCGTCCGTCACCCGCCGGAAGGTGTCCTCCAGGACGTCGAGGTCGATCCGCGCGTCCGCGCCGAGCGGAGCCCCGGCCACCTCGCGGTCCAGGTGGCGGACGAAGTCGTAGAAGGGCGGGTACACCGGCGGGTTGACCACCACCGTGTCCCCGTACCCGGTGACCAGCTTCAGCATCTCGACCACGCCCAGCATGACGTCGGGCACGATCGCGGTGCGCTCCACGGCGAACCCGTCCCAGTCCCACCGCTTCCGCGCGAAGGCTGCCAGCGCCTCGGCGTAGGCGGTGCCGGCCGGATAGCCGGTGTCGCCCAGCTCCATGGCCCCGGTGACGGTGCGGACGATCGGTTCGGCCAGGGGTACGTCCATCTCGGCCACCCACAGGGGCAGTACGTCCTCGGGGTGGGTGCGCCACTTCATGCTGGTACGGCGGCGCAGCCGGTCGAGGGTGAGGGTGCGCAGGGGATTCGGTTCACCGGACGGGGCGTGCGGGATCCTGGTCATGATTCCCACGATAGGCGGCCCGCTGCCATGACGCGGAAGGGATCGCGTCCGGTCTGAACGCGGCGGGTTCCGGGCCCGTATGGGTAGAGGACCTCCGACTCGGCGGAGGTCTCCGCGGTGTCCGTACCGCGCGGCTGAGGTTCGGGAGCCATGCATGAGGCACGCACGACGACGGGTCCTCCGGCGAGTGACACGGCTGGCGGCCGTCGGCGGACTCCTCCTGGGGGCCACCATGGTCACCCACGCCGTCGCCAGTGAGCCCCGCGCGCCCGGCGCGCTGCCCTTGTCCAGCACCGAGGAGACGGCGTCGCCCGGACCGGGTGACGAACTGGTGTCCCGGCTCGGCACGTCCCGTACGGCGGGCAGCTGGATCGCCGCCGACGGCGGGACGGTGGTCGCGGTCACCGACGAGAAGGCGGCGGCGGAGGTGCGCGGGGCCGGCGCCGAGCCGAAGATGGTGGACCACAGCATGGACGACCTCAAGTCGGCGACCCGAACGCTGGGTTCGGCGCCACGCGTGCCCGGGACCGCGTGGGCCGTGGACTACCGGACCAACGAGGTGGTGGTCCGGGGCGACCGAACGGTGTCCGCGGACGACTGGTCCGAGCTGACCGAAGTCGCCGACGGCATCGGCGGGTTCGTCCGTATGGAGCGCAGCGAGGGCACGTTCACCACCCGCCTCAACGGGGCCCGGCCCATCCTGTCGACGGCCGGCCGCTGCTCGGCGGGCTTCAACGTCACCGACGGGAAGCGGGAGTTCATCCTCACGGCGGGGCACTGCGGGCCGGACGGCTCGGTGTGGTTCGCCGACGACCAGGCGAAGCAGGAGGTGGGGACGACGGTCGGCGGCAGCTTCCCCGGGGACGACTACTCGCTGATCGAGTACGCGTCCGGCCGGGCGGGCGAGGGCGCCGGTGTGGTGGCCGTCGGCGAGGGCAAGGGCGTACGGATCACGGGGGTGGCGGATCCCACGGTGGGCCAGCGGGTGTTCCGCAGCGGCAGTACGAGCGGACTGCGGGACGGCGAGGTGACGGCGCTCAACGCGACGGTGAACTATCCGGAGGGCACGGTCGGCGGTCTCATCGAGTCGAATGTGTGCGCCGAGCCCGGGGACAGCGGCGGTCCGATGTTCTCCGAGGGGATCGCGCTCGGTGTCACGTCGGGTGGCAGCGGTGACTGCCGGACGGGCGGCACGACGTACTTCCAGCCGGTGACGAAGGCACTGGCCGAGCTCGACGTGCGGCTCATCGTGGCGCCCGCCGCCGACGGCGGTGCGGCGAAACCCTCCCCGGCCCCGTCGGACGCGCAGGGCGCGGTGGCCCCGGACGCCGCCTCGCCGGGGTCGTCGACCTCGGTGAAGGGCATCCTCCCGGACCCGTCGACACTGGTGTCCCGGCTGGCCGACCCGCGCAACGTCGGCCCCGGTCTGCTGGTGTTCGGGGCCAGCCTGGTCGCCCTGGTGGCGTCCCGCTGGATACGGGCCGAGCAGGACCGCAAGGCGTACCGCCGGCACTATTCGGCGACCTGGGGCTGAGCACGTCCCCCGCCGGGTCGGACGGGGGACCGTGATGCCGGGGTCGGTGTGGGAGGGGCACCCGTGGGGACACGGGTGCCCGGGTGTGACGGGTCGGTCGACGAGCCGGGGCGGCGGGACGCCGCTCAGGCGGCTCTGGCCGGCTGCGGGAGGGCCGAGGCCCACTCCTGGACCAGGCGCTGGTACTCCTCGCGCTGTTCGACGCTCAGTGTCCCGCCCGACCGGAGCCACAGGGCCCGGATCTCCTCGTTGACCTCGGCAGCCGATCGCTCGGAGGAGGTTTCAACACTGGTGGACATACCGTGAAGCATACGGCGCCCGGCGTGAAGGCGCCGTGAGTAATCGCACCCCCTTCGGGCATTTCGGACAGTGTCACTGATCACGTCCATCTGCCCAGCAACGTGGGCGAGTTCACACTCGCGGCGCCCTCCCGGCCGGGATCAGGTGCCCGGCTTGCGGCCGTACACGTAGACGTCGTCGCCCTTCTTCAGCAGCGACCAGTACTTCTTGGCCGCGGTCCTGGTCATGTTGACGCAGCCGTGGGAGCCCGGCGGGTTCCACATGCTGACGCCGACCGAGTGGAAGGCCTGGCCGCCGTCGAAGAACTGGCTGTACGGCATCGGCACGTCGTAGATGGTCGAGACGTGGTCGATGTTGCGCCAGTAGACCTTCTTCAGGCCGGTGCGGGTCTCGTACCCGTTGCGTCCCGTGCGCACCGGCACCGGCCCGTAGACCAGCTTCTTGCCGTCCTGGATCCAGCTGAGCTGGAGCGTCAGGTCGACACAGGCGATACGCCCCTTGTTCGTGGGGCATTTGCCCGACTTGTTGGGTTTCTTGCCGACGGCCTTCTGCTTGTTCATCAGGTCCATCACGCCCCAGGTGACGGGGCCGGCGTAGCCGATGTTCGGCGTGATGCCGTGCTTGGTCTGGAAGGCGCGGGTGGCCTTGCAGTCTGCGGAGGACTGCTTCCCGTCGACCGGGCGGCCGAGGAACTTCTCCACCTTCTTCTGGTACGGGCCCGTCGAGGTGGTGCAGCTCGCTGCCTGTGCGGGTGCCGCGCCGAGCGCGAGTGTGAGCGGAGCCACCAGCGCGGTGACCCCGAGAGCGACGGCACTCCGTCTGCGTATGTCCCCCATGACCTCTTTCGCCTTTCGTCGAGGTGAGCGCATGGTCTGCGCACTCTGCCAGGTAGACGGACGACCGGGAAAATCGGTTGTGCGGACCCGGCGGGCCGCGACCGAACGGTGACAATCGGTTCGCGCGTGCCGAAAACGATCACCGGTTCACGGCCGTGTGCCGGCCGTCACCTGCCGGAAGCCGGAGTTCACGGCCGTGATGCCGCCGTCGACGACCAGGGTGGTGCCGGTGATCCAGGCGGCGTCGCGGGAGGCGAGGAAGGTGACGGCGGCCGCGATGTCCTCGGGCTCGCCGACCCGGCCCAGCGGGTAGAGGCGCCGGGCCGCTTCGAGGTCGGCGTCCCGGCCCGCCCAGGCACGGGTGCGGACGGTACCCGGTGCCACGAGGTTGACCCGGACTCCGCGCGGTCCCGCGTGCCCGGCGAGGGTGCGGGTGAGGGAGATCAGACCGGCCTTGGCGGCGCTGTAGGCGTGGTTGCCGAAGTCCTGGAGGCCGTTGACGGAGCCGACGCTCACGATCGCGCCCCGGCCCGAGGCGGCGAGGTGCGGGAGCGCGGCGCGGCAGCAGCGGTGGGCGCCGGTGAGGGTGACGTCGAGGTCGGCGGCCCATTCGTCGTCCGGCTCGTCCTCGAAGCGGGGCGCGTCCGGGGTGCAGTGGGCGGCGTTGTTCACCAGCACGTCGAGCGAGCCGAAGGCGTCCACGGCGTGCGCCACGGCCCCCTCGACCGAGGCCCGGTCGGTCACGTCGCACTCGAAGGGCTCCGCCGTGAGCCCCCGGTCCCGCAGCTCTGACGCCGCCCGCCGTGCCGCGTCGGGGTCGGCGTCGGTCACCAGGACGCGGGCCCCCTCATCGGCGAACCGTGCGGCGGTGGCCGCGCCGATGCCGCGTGCCGCCCCGGTGATGAGAACCCCGTACCCCGCGAACCGTCCCGTGTTTGTTGTCATGGGGTGAAGTCGACCCGATTTCCCTCCTGAAGGAGGGAGATTCCGACCGGCTCGCCACTGTGCCGCCGCGGGGCCCGGGTATCGGGCGGGCTTCCGCGGCTTCGCGTTTCCTCGCGCTGGCACACGATGCGCCTCACCACCAGGCTGAAGCCCGATGCACTGCGCATGAATCCCGGGAGCACCGGGACACCCTGCCTGGCACGCAGTGCGGAGCGTGGCGGAACTCGGTACCGTCTCATGGCTTTCCGGCAGGTCAATCCTATGATCGTGGCACCGTCGTCCCCGAGGAGCCCGTCATGCGGCCCGCCCGTCCCCGCGTCCTGTACGTCACCGACCTCGCCTACCCGGCCCGCGGGCGCCGCTACTGCGACGAGGACATCTTCCTCACCTCCCGGCTGCGCGAGCACCTCGACCTCGCCCTGTGCCATCCCCGGGACGCCGCCGCGCTGATGGACGGTTTCGACGCCGTCATCGTCCGCAACAGCGGTCCCGTACTGGGGTACCAGGACGCGCACGACGCCTTCCGCGAGCGCGCCACCGCGACCGGCAAGCCGGTCTACAACCCGCTCACCGGCCGGGGCGACATGGCCGGCAAGCGGTACCTGCTCGACCTGACCACCGCCGGCCGCCCGGTGATCCCCACCGTCGGCCGGCCGGCGGATCTGCGCCTCCTGCCCGACGCCGAGCGGTACGTGGTGAAACCCGTACTCGGCGCCGACTCCATGGGGCTGCGCGTCGTCCCCGCCGACGAGATGTCCGCCGTCGCCGACGGCGACGTACTCGTGCAGCCGTACATCGACTTCTCCTACGAGGTCTCCTTCTACTTCGTCGACCACGACTTCCAGTACGCCCTCCACGCCCCGCACCCCGAGCGGCGCTGGCAGCTCGTGCCGTACGAACCCACCCCGGACGACCTGGACTTCGCTCGAGGCTTCATCGAGTGGAACACCCTCGCCCACGGCATCCAGCGCGTCGACGCCTGCCGTGCGCCGGACGGCGCACTGCTGCTGGTCGAACTGGAGGACCTCAACCCCTATCTGTCCCTCGACGCCCTCGACGACCGGGCCCGCGAGGCGTTCCTCTCCGCCCTGACCGCGTCCCTGCACCGCTTCCTGCACACCGGCTGAACCTCCGGCCCCTGTGTCACGTATCTCTCTGCGCAGACGGCTCAACTCCCCCGCGCGCAACGGAAGGAGAGCGACGTGACGACACCGTCCGAACCGGGGCGGCCGGACGACGGGCCACCCCTCGAACCCGTCCGCGTCCTGCGTCCGCGCCGCACCGACGCACTCGCGGAACTGTTCCGGGAGTTCGAGCAGGACGGCCGGGGCGGATACGAGTCCGTGCCGCTGCCCCCGCCACCGCCGCGCGGCTCCGAGGACCTGACACAGGAACTGCCGCCCGTACCGGCCGCCCGCCCCCGCCCCTCCGTACGCCGCCGCGCCGCCATCGCCCTCGCGGTGGCCGCCGCGGCGGTGGCCGGATTCGGCGGAGCCCTCCTGCTGATGGAACGGAACGCCGGCGACCGCGCGGCACCCGTCCCGCCTCCGTCCACGAGCACCGTCACCACCACCCCGCCGGCCGCCGCCCCCGCCGAACCGGGCTTCCTGAGCGAGGGCGACACGGGCCCCGAGGTGACCGAACTCCAGGAGCGTCTGCTGCGCGTCCCCGACGTCTACCGGTCCGGTGCCACCGACGGCCGCTACGACGCCACCCTCTCGGCCGCCGTCGCCCGCTTCCAGCTCTGGTACGGCATCCGCGGTGACGAGACCGGCGTCTACGGCGACGACACCCGCCTCGCCCTGGAATCCCGCACCGGAGAGCCCGCCGGCTGACCGGTGACGGAGGTGGTCACGGCACCCGGTTCCCCGTCGGCCGCGGCCGTCCCGCCGTTCCTCCGGGCTGACCGGTGACCACGGGGCCGCGTCGGCACGCGGACGCCCCGGCGGGCCCGGTGCCCACCGCGGCCCCGGCACGCGGGTGTCCCCCAGGGGACGCGTGTCCTGGTGAGCCCGGTGGACTACCGCTGCCCCGGCACCCGGATGTCCAGTAGGCACACGTCGTCGCGGCGTTCGCCCTCCAGCATCGTCTCCAGCAGCCGGCCCAGGAATCCGTTCCCGTCACCGGGGTGCGCCGCCACCGCCGCGGCGAGCCGTGCCAGGCCCACGTCGATGTTCTCCGGCGGACGTTCCACGAGACCGTCCGTGTACAGCAGCACCCGGTCGCCCGGTTCGAGACGGCACTCGGCCTCTTCGAAGTGCGGCGACGCGGCCCCGCCGAGCAGCATGCCGCGGGGCCGGCGCAGATACGTCACCTCGCCGTCGCGCAGCAGCAGCGGCGGGAGGTGTCCCGCCTGCGCCCACACCAGGCGCCGCCGCGCGGGCTCGTAGCGGGCCAGCACCATGGTCGCGGTGCCGTGGCTGTCCCGGGAGTGCAGCAGCAAGGTGTTGAGCCGGGCGAGCGCGCCGGTCAGCGAGGAGCCGGTGATGACCATGCCCTTGGCGGTGAACCGCAGCTGGGCCATGGTGGCGACGGCGCCCACCCCGTGCCCCGCGACATCCCCGACGACGAACAGGGCGTCGCCGTCGGGGAGTTCTATGGCGCTGAACCAGTCGCCGCCGACGTGTATGCCGGCCTGGGCGGGAAGATAGGCGACCTCGACGCGCAGCCCGGCCAGATCCACCGCCCGCTGGGGCAGCGGCAGCAGCGCGTTCTGCAGCCGGGCGAGCAGGGTCCGCTCGGCCTGGAGCACGTCGTGCTGGGTGAGGATGGCCCGCTCGGACTCCACCAGGGCGAGTTCGGCCCGCCGTCGCGCGGTCAGGTCCTGGAGGAAGCCGTGCACCTCGACGGGCGTGCCGTGCAGCTCGGCGGCCAGCCGCAGATGCCGGACACCGCGCGTGCCGCGCACCCGGAACGGGGCGTCCAGCGGCACCCCGTCGTGGAGCAGGGCGTCGACGGCCCGGCTCAGCGCGGGCCGGTCCTCGGGCACCGCGAGTCCGGGAAGGCCGGTGAGCCCGACCGGCCCGTCGGCGGGGTCCCGGCCGAGGATCGCGAAGACCTGGGGCGACCAGGACGCCTCGTGGCCGGCCGGGTTCCAGTTGGCCCAGCCGAGATCGCCCAGTCGCTGCAGATCGGCGAGCCGCTGTTCCTGCCGGTCGAAGGAGGGGTGCCGGACCCAGACGAGGACCAGCGAGTTTCGCAGCCGGGTCACCCGTACGACGTAGGTGGTGGCCGGCTCGGTGACGCCGTCCACCATCTCCTGGAGGCCGAACGGCTCGCTCTCGTACGGTTCCCCGCCGGCCAGGGCGGCCAGACACCCCCGCCACACGGGGGTGTCCGCGAGGTCGGGCCGTAGCTCGCGCAGCCGCCGCCCGGCCGGGTCGCCCCCGATGCCGCCCAGGACGTCGGCCCCCGGCGCCGTCACGGCGTCGACCCGGAAGTCCTCGGTCGCGCCGGCCGGGCCGCGGACCGGGGTCAGCAGCATCGCCGGCACCGGCAGCGCGGCGAACAGCGCCCGCAGGGTGTCCGGGAGCGTCCCGGCGGCCGGCTCCGGCGGGGCGGTGAAGCCGCACCGCCGCTCCGCGCACAGCCGGACGGCCTCGCGCAGCCGGTCGCGCTCGCGCGGGGTGAAGGGGCCGGGGCGGCCGCGCAGCACACCGACGCGGATGTCGGGGCCGTCGCCGCCGGGCAGTGGCAGCCAGGCGTGGGACCACCCGTGCCCGGGCGGCTCCCCGATCGGCGGACAGCGCGTGCCGTCCTCGGCGAGGTCCTCCGGCCGGCGCGGTTCACCGGCGGCGGGGGCGTCGGGCACCTCGGCCCCGTCGAACGGCGGCACTTGGCGCCACCGGGCGGCGAGCCGGGCGTCGATCCCGGCGTGCCCGAGCAGTTCCAGGTTGCCGTCGTCCCGCCGGGCGTAGATCATCACCGAGTCCGCGGCCAGCTCCGGTCCGAGGTGGGCCAGCAGGCAGCGGGCCAGCTCCTGGGGCGAACGGCTCTGCGCGAGGGCCGGGGCGGGCCGGCTCGGGGCGTCGGGAAGCGTGGGCTCCGCAGGGGAATCGGCGGTGGTGTCCCCGGAGTCCCCCTCGCCCAGGGTGATACGGCATTGCTCGAGCAGGGTGCGGCGGCCCGCCTCGGCGCGCCGGAGCAGTTCCTCGCCGGCGGTGTCCGCGGAGCCGCCGGTCCGCGCCATCACGACGCCCTTGGCACGCTCCACGACGGCCGCCGTCGCGGCCTGCTCACGCAACCGGTCCAGCTCGGCACGCTGCCGGGCGACGATACCGGCGAGTTCCACCAGGTCCGGCGCGGCTCCGGACCCCACCGGGGCGACGGGCTCCCTCATCACGCCCTGAGCATCGCACACCTCCCGCGGTTCGTTGACCGGCTGGTTCGTACGATCGCGGTGAGCGGCCGTGGCCGGGGGAGGGGTGCCTGGCCCGCTCGGCGGGGGGTGGCGGTCAGCGGCCGGACCCGGCCAGCGCCAGGGCGACCGCCCGTACGCTGCGGGCGATGTGCTGGAGCTGCGCGATCTCGGCCGCGTACAGCTTGATCGTGTGCTCGATGACCGTCTCGTGCAGTCCGGCCCGGGGCAGATCGGCGCGGGCGGTCTGCAGGGCGGTGCGGGCCACCCGGATCTCGTGCTCGACCTGGATCTGGGCGTGCCGGGCCAGCAGGACGGGATGCCGGATGAACGCCGGGTAGCCGGCGTAGCGCGCGGGAACCAGTTCGCGCAGCCACTTGGCGGCCGAGCGTTCCCAGTCGTAGCTGCCGGGGGTCTTCACCTGGCAGGGCCAGTCGGGGCCGAGGCGCGTGGTCGTCAGGGGCATGATCATCGCTCCGGGTGTACGGCGTCGCAGGGGTGGACGACGGTGTGGGGCGGGCCCCGCCGCGGGGGGGGGCGGGGGGGCCCCGGGGGGGGCGGGGGGGGCCCCCCCCCCGGCCCCCCACCCCCCCCGGGGGGGGGGGGGGCCCCCGCCCGCGGGGGGGGGGGGAGCCCCGGGGGGCCGGGGCGGGTGTGGCCGGGGTTTTTGAATTGGCCGGGGGGTGCCGGGCGCGGGGGGGGGGGGGGGGGGGGGGGGCGCCCCGGGGGGGGGGCGCGGGGCGGCCCGCCACGGGGTGGCCGGGCTGGAACGCCCGGCCGGAACACCCTCGCCGCCGGTGCGGGTAGGAGCCGACGGCCGCGGGTGCTCGTGGACGCCCGGTGCTGAGCGGCCGGGCTGTGATCCGTGAGCAGTATTTATATATGCCGTCTGCTTTTCAAGACGTATGAAAACATTCATGCGCGCTTCAAAGGGCGGAACGGCAACCGGCCCCGGACGGGGGTCAGTCCCGGAGGAAGAAGTGGTGCTCGTCGGCGACGTGCTCGTACTCGTCGAGCCGGGCCTGCGTACGCTCCGGGTCGGCGTCCGTCATGGCCTGCAGCAGCGCCGCGCACATCACGCCGGGAGCGGCGTAGGAGTCGAACACCAGCCGCGATCCGGTGCCGGTGGCGAAGGTGACGTCGGCCTCGTCCGCGAGCGGGCCCAGCGCCAGATCGGTGATCAGTGCGACCTTCAGCCCGGCACTGCGGGCGACCCGCACCGCCGTGAGGGTCTCCTGGGCGTGCCGGGGCATGGAGAACGCCAGCACCCAGGTGCCGCCCGCCTCCCGTGACTGCAGCAGTGCGTCGTAGGCGACGCTGCCGCCCAGTGTCACGAGCCGCACGTCCGGGTGGACGCGACGCGCGGCGTAGGCGAAGTACTCGGCCAGCGAGACGGAGATGCGCAGACCGAGGACGGTGAGCGGAGTGGACGCGGCCAGCCGGCGGCCGACCTCGATGAACCGGTCGGCGTCGGCGAAGTCCCGCCGCAGGTTCTCCAGATTCTCGATCTCGGCGTCGACCGCCGCCTGCAGTTCGTTGCCCCGGTCCTCCTCGGCGTCGCCGGCGGAGCGGGCGCCGAGCGTGATCGACTGCAGCCGCTCCCGCAGCGCCGGGTAACCGCTGAAGCCCACCGCCGAGGCGAACCGGGTCACCGAGGGCTGACTCACCCCGACCCGGTCCGCGAGATCCGTGATCGACAGGAACGCCGCCTCGGCGATGTGCTCGATCAGATACTGGGCGATGCGGCGCTGCCCGGGGGAGAGCCGGGGCCGGTCGAACAGCGTGCGGAGCTGGGCCGTCGGAGACACCTCCGGATCCCGGCCCGTCTTCCCCGAGGTGATGGTGGATGCCTGTGCGCGTGCCTGCTGCGGCGATCGCACCGGTGTGCCTCCTTCGTCTCCCACGAGGATTCAACATAGCCCACCCGCCCCGGTGGCCGGTCCGCTCCGCGGAGCACACCGCATCGCATCGGCGGGGATATACGCGCCGTCGGCGGGCACCCGTCGTACCGGCGAACACGAACCCATGACACACCAGGAGCCACCGGACATGACCGTCCCCGAGGAGAACCGGCCGAAGACCCGCGACACCGACCGCGTCGTGGAGCGGCACGACGACAGCGAGGCCCGCGCCCGCGGCGGCACCGGCCGCACCCTGCGCGAGGCGCTGGAGGAAGTGGAGATCAAGCCCGACGACTTCGAGGAACGCCGGACCGAATCGGACAGGTGACACATATGAGCGCCCTGAGCGCGCTGGAAGACGCTTTGGAGAACCGGTGGGAAGCGCTGCGGGCACGGCTGTTCGACCGGGAACCGGTCGAACTCGTCGACGCCCTGCGCCGCGAGTGCGACAGCCACGCCGTGGTGTGCGGGGCCGGCCGGGTCATGGTCCCCAACGCCTACGACGTCGAACTCGCCGGTCCGGTGCACGACGAACTGTCGCGCCACGGCGGCGGGGTGGGGCAGGCCCTCACCGACCGCCTCGTCCGGCACGCCGCACGCCACGGCTACGAATGGGCGGGCCCGCTCGCGGTCCACGTCCGCCGCTCCGCCGAAGTCCCGGGCGGCCGCTACCGCGTGGCGAGCACCGTCATGCCGCACGTCAGCGCGGACGCCTTCCAGCGCGCGGGGGAGCAGACCCGGTAGCCCACGACACCGGCCGCCGCTGAGGGAGCCGCGGACGATCACGCAGACGTGTCGCAGCGCCGGCATGGTGAACACGCCCGCAGCATCGGGCAGTTCGCGGGCAGAGACGCGGGCGGGCCCGGAACACCGGACGCTGCCGACCCGTTCAGCGGATGTCGCCGCAACGCGCCCTGACCGCCCTCGACTTCGGTATCAGGGATGCGAGTGGGAGTCCGCCGCACGGCGTCGGTCACCGTCGCCACCGCCAACTGCCGCGGCGGTCCCGCGATCACGCTCACCGCAGTCCGTGACCCCGTCGGCCGGACCGACGTACGCCCGCCGTCGTGAGGTCCGTCGCCGACACCCCTCAGTCCACCGCGGGAACCGCCCGTGCGGCGAGTTCCTCCAGCGGGGCGCCCGTCAGCCGGCACACCGTCCACTCCCTCAGCGGCTCCGCGCCGAGCGACTCGTAGAACGCGATCGCCGGCGCGTTCCAGTCCAGCACGACCCACTCGAAGCGCTCGAACCCCCGCTCCCGGCAGATCGCCGCGAGCCCGGCCAGCAGCGCCCTGCCGTGGCCGGCGCCCCGGGTGCCCGGGCGGACGTAGAGGTCCTCCAGATGCATCCCCCGCGTGCCGGTCCAGGTCGAGAAGCGCGGAAACCACAGCGCGAACCCCACGACGCCGCCGGTGCCGTCGTCCTCGGCGATCAGCACGGAGGCGGCGGGATCCTCGCCGAACAGCGCCGCCCGCAACTGCCCCTCGGTGGCGCGGGCCTGGCCGGCGGCCTTCTCGTAGGCGGCGAGTTCACGGATCATCGCGTGGATCTCGGGGACGTCGTGCACGGTGGCTTCTCTGATCACGGTACGAGAGCCTGCGTCACCGGGCCGCACCCCGTCCACCCCGTCCCGGGGACCGGACCACCAGATCGGCCCGCTCCCGCGTCGACGCGACCAGCCCGGCGTTGCGCTGATCACTGCGCTCGACCCAGGACACCGCCTCCGCACGGCTCTTGCCGAACTCCATGTGCCGGGCGATCAGCCGCCGCAGCCGTTCCTCCTCGTCCAGCTCGCAGAACCACACCTCGTCGAGCTGCGGCCGCACCCGCGCCCAGGCGCCGGACTCCAGCAGCAGGTAGTTGCCCTCCGTCACCACCAGCCGGGCCGACGGCGGCACCGGCAGCGCGCCCGCGACCGGCTGCTCCAGCGTCCGCTCGAAACCCGGGGCGTACACGACGTCGTCGTACGCCTCCTCGCGAAGCCGCCGCAGCAGTGCCGCGTAGCCGGCCGCGTCGAAGGTGTCCGGGGCGCCCTTGCGGTTTCGGCGGCCGAGCCGGTCCAGTTCGGCGTCGGCGAGGTGGAAACCGTCCATCGGGACGTGCGCGACCCACGGCCGGCCGCCGCCGTTCAGCTCCCGCACCAGTCGCTCCGCAAGCGTCGACTTGCCCGCGCCCGGACTGCCGGCGATACCGAGGATCGCGCGCCGGCCGCCTCGTGGGAGGGCACGGGCACGCCGGAGAAGCTCGTCGAAGGAGGGCGCCACAGGGGAGAGTGTGTCACCTGGGAAGCGGGCGTCCTGCCGCCATGTGGCCCGCGCCACCCACTGATCCGCACCGTACGGGGAACGGTGTCCCCTATGACGGATCTGGGTCTGCCCGATGACATCCTCGCCTGCCTCTTCGACCTCGACGGGGTCGTGACGAAGACGGCCGTCGTCCACGCGGCCGCCTGGAAGGAGATGTTCGACGACTTCCTCCGCGAACGGGACGGCGACGCCTTCCGGCCCTTCGGCGACGCCGACTACGGCGAGTACGTCGACGGCCGCCCCCGCGCCGACGGCGTCCGCACCTTCCTCGCCTCCCGCGACATCCGGCTGCCCGAGGGCGGCCCCGGCGACCCGCCCGACGCCCGCACCGTGCACGGCCTCGGCAACCGCAAGAACGAACTGCTGCTCGCCAGGATCCGTACCGACGGCGTGGCGGCCTACGACGGCACCCTGCGCTATCTGACGGCGGTCCGCGCCCGCGGACTGCGCACCGCGATCGTGTCCTCCAGCGCCAACTGCCGTGACGTCCTGCGCTCCATCGACGCCGAGGACCTCTTCGACGTACGGATCGACGGCGTGGTCGCCGCCGAACGCGGGCTGCCCGGGAAGCCGGAGCCCGACACCTTCCTCGCCGCCGCGGCCGACCTCGGCGTCGAACCGTCCCGGGCCGCCGTGTTCGAGGACGCGCTGGCCGGCATGGACGCGGGCCGCGCGGGGCACTTCGGATACGTCGTCGGTGTGGACCGGGTGGGACAGACCGGCGCCCTGTACGCACACGGCGCCGACCGGGTCGTGACGGACCTGGCCGAACTCGGGGGAGCGAAGTGATCACACAGCGGGCGTACGCCGTCGAACCGTGGACCGTGCGCGAACACAGCCTGGACCTGGACGTCCTGGCCCAGAGCGAGTCGGTGTTCGCGCTGTCCAACGGCCATGTCGGCTGGCGCGGAAACCTCGACGAGGGCGAACCCCACGGCCTGCCCGGCGCCTACCTCAACGGCGTCCACGAACTGCACCCGCTGCCCTACGCCGAGGCCGGCTACGGCTACCCGGAGTCGGGCCAGACCGTCATCAACGTCACCAACGGCAAGGTGATCCGGCTGCTCGTCGACGACGAACCGTTCGACCTGCGCTACGGACGCCTCGTCAGCCACGAACGGACCCTCGACCTGCGCCGGGGCGTCCTCGAGCGAGTGTGTGAGTGGACCTCCCCGGCCGGGTCCACGGTCCGGGTGCGCTCCACCCGGCTGGTCTCCCTCACCCAGCGGGCCGTCGCCGCCGTCGCCTACGAGGTCGAGCCCGTGGACGCCCGTACGCGTGTGGTCGTGCAGTCCGAACTCGTCACCAACGAGAGCCTGCCGGGCCCCGACGGCGACCCGCGCGCCGCCCGCGCCCTCAAGTCCCCGCTGGAGGCCGAGGAGGACCTCGCCAAGGACCACCGGCTGCGTTTGGTGCACCGCACCCGCCGCAGCGGTCTGCGGGTCGCGGTCGCCGCCGACCACGTCATCGACGGCCCCGAGAGCACCACCACCGGCACCGAGAGCAACGTCGACATGGCCAGGCTCACCATCACCTCCGTCCTGGAGCCGGGACAGCGGCTGCGCGTGGAGAAACTCGTCGCCCACGGCTGGTCCGGCGCCCGCTCCCGGCCCGCGATGAGCGACCAGGTGGAGGCGGCACTGGCCGCCGCCGCGCACAGCGGCTGGCAGGGCCTCCTCGACGAACAGCGTGCCCACCTCGACGACTTCTGGGCCCGCGCCGACGTCGAGGTCGACGGCGACGAGGAGATCCAGCAGGCTGTCCGCTTCGCCCTCTTCCACGTCCTCCAGGCCGGGGCCCGCGCCGAACGGCGCGCGATACCCGCCAAGGGACTGACCGGTTCCGGCTACGACGGTCACGCCTTCTGGGACACCGAGGTGTTCGTCCTGCCCCTGCTGATCTGCACCGCGCCGGACGCCGCCGCCGAGGCCCTGCGCTGGCGGCAGACCACCCTGCCCGTCGCCCGCGAACGCGCCACCCAACTCGGCCTGCGAGGCGCCGCGTTCCCCTGGCGCACCATCGAGGGTTCTGAGGGCTCCGCCTACTGGCCGGCCGGCACCGCCGCCTTCCACGTCAACGCCGACATCGCCGACGCCGTGGTGCGCTACGTCCAGGCGACCGGAGACGAGCGCTTCGAACACGACACCGGCGTGGAACTGCTGGTGGAGACCGCCCGCCTCTGGCGCTCCCTCGGCCACCACGACGACCGGGGCGTCTTCCACCTCGACGGGGTCACCGGACCCGACGAGTACAGCGCCGTCGCCGACGACAACACGTACACCAACCTCATGGCCCGGGCGAACCTGCTGGCCGCCGCCGACGCCTGCAAACGCCACCCCGACCGGGCGGCGGACCTCGGCGTCGACGAGGAGGAGAGCGCCGGCTGGCGGGACGCCGCCGAAGCCGTGCACCTGCCCTACAACGACGAACTCGGTGTGCACGAACAGCACGCCGGCTTCACCCGCTACCAGCGCTGGGACTTCGCCGGCACCCGCGCCGACCAGTACCCGCTGATGCTGCACTTCCCCTACTTCGACCTCTACCGCAAACAGGTGATCAAACAGGCGGACCTGGTGCTGGCGATGCACACCTGCGCCGGTTACTTCGAGGAGGTCTTCGGCGAGGAGCAGATCGCCCGCAACTTCGCCTACTACGAGCCGCTGACCGTACGGGACTCCTCCTTGTCGGCCTGCGTCCAGGCGGTCCTCGCCGCCCGCACCGGCCACCTCGACCTCGCCCACGCCTACACCGCCGAGGCCGCCCTGATGGACCTCGCCGACCTGGAGCACAACACCCGCGACGGACTCCACATCGCCTCCCTGGCCGGTACCTGGACCGCCCTGGTCGCCGGGTTCGGCGGCATGCGCTGGGACGACGGCGGCCTCCGCTTCACCCCCCGGCTGCCGCCGCGGCTGCGCCGCCTCGCCTTCACCCTGCGGTTCCTCGGCCGGTGCCTGCGCGTGGAGGTCACCGCGGACCGGACCACGTACACGCTCCGCTCCGGACCGCCGCTGACCATCCGTCACCACGGCGACGAACTGACCGTGCGGGAGGACGCCCCCGCCGAACGCCCCGTTCCGCCGCTCGGGCCGCGGCCGGCCCCCGAGCAGCCACCGCGCCGCCGCCCGCACCCACGCTGACCTGGACGGTGGCCCGCTCCCGCCCTGCGGCCCCGGCGCACGCGGGTTAGTTTGTCGGTGATCTCCGGAACGCCGATTTCCTGGAACCCGTCCTCCACTGCACAGGACCCGTGGACCCAGGGCCCCTGAGGGCGGAGTGAGGGACGGACGATGACCGACGGCACCGGTGCACTGCTCACCCGGACGCGGCGGCGCGTGCGGCGGCCGGGGCCGGGCCACCCACCGCGCGGCGACGCCCGCCCGCTCGCGGTGCTCGCCGCCGTCTTCGCACTCGCCCAACTCGCCCTGGTCCGTCCCGGGCTGGGCCTGGGCTGGGACGAGATCGTCTACACCAGCCAGGTCACCTCCCACCACCCGGCCGCCTTCTTCAGCGCACCCCGCTCCCGGGGCGTGTCCCTGCTGGTGGCGCCCGTCGCCTCCTGGTCCGATTCCACCGTCCTGCTCCGCGTCCACCTGGCCGTCCTCTCCGGCCTCGGTCTCTTCCTGGCCCTGCGTGCCTGGCGCGGTCTGTTCCCCACCCGCGTCCTGGTCACCGCCGGCGCCTTCTTCGCCTCCCTGTGGGTGACGCTCTTCTACGGCCCCCAGGCCATGCCCAACTACTGGGTCGCCGTCGGCGCGCTGACCGCCGTCGGCTGCTTCCTGCGCCACCGCGCGGACCCCGCGTCCGGCGGACCGCTGTGGGGAGTGGTGGCCGGGGCCGCGCTGATGGCGTGGATGCGGCCCACCGACGCCGTCTGGGTGACCGTCCCCCTGCTGGCCCTCACCCTCGCCGGCCGGCACTGGCGGGCCCTCCTGGCCCTCACCGGCGGTCTGCTGGCGGGCGCGGTCCCCTGGGTGATCGAGGCGTACACCGCCTTCGGCGGATTGGGGGAGCGGTTGGAGGAGGCCTCCCGCATCCAGGGCGGCCTGGGCTGGCACATCGCCGTCGACGACCAGTTGCGCAGCCTCGGCGGACGCGCCCTGTGCCGCCCGTGCACCGGATCGATGCCCCACCCGGTGATCACCCTGTGGTGGTTCGCCCTGCCGCTGCTCGCCGTCCTCGCCCTGGCCGTCGCCGTGCGGGCCCGCCGTACCCTGCGCACCCTGCTGCCGCTGGCCTGCGCCACGACCGCCGCACTGCCGTACCTCTTCCTGATCGCCTACGCGGCACCCCGCTTTCTCCAGCCCGCCTACGCGCTGCTCGCGATCCCCGTCGCGGACGCGCTGTGGCACCTGGTCACGGCACCGCGCGGAAGGTGGCGGCCGGCGGTCAGGGCCCTGGCCGTACTCGCACTGGCCGGGCATCTGACGGCGCAGCTGACTGTCCTCGTGTACACCGTGGACCGCACCGCCGACAGCCGCCGTGACTGGGCCGGCACGGCCGCCGCCCTGCACCGGCTCGGCGTCCGCCCGCCCTGCCTGGTCACCGGCTTCGAGGCGATTCCCATCGGCTACTACACCGGCTGCTCCTCCGGCGCGATCGCGGGGAACAACGAGAGCACCACGGCCGGCGAGATCCTGCGCACCGCGGACCGCGTCCCGGTCGCCGCCCTCACCGGCCCGGACGGCACCCCGCCCGGGTACGCCCGGTCCTGGCCCGTCCACCGGATCGGCGAGCTCGAGGCCCGTATCGCCCCGGCGCCAGGACCCGGAGCACGAGGTTAGAGATCGCGTGACGGGAAACGCGGACCTGACACCGGACGAACGAGCCGACGCAGCGTGACAGGGAGGCAGCCCATGGGCACCGAACCGATGGGGGACGACGCGTACCAGCCCACCGGGAACAACGAGGAGCAGGCGGACGCCGCACCCCTCGACATGGAGGACGCGCTCGGCGAGCGGACCTACGACGAGACCCTCGACGAGGGATACTCCCCGCCGGAGAAGCCGCTCGGGGTGACCAAGTACGGCACCACGGCCGGTGAGCAGCACGAGGGCGAGAGCCTCGACCAGCGGCTCGCCCAGGAGGTGCCAGACGCGGCCGAGCCGGCCGGGGACACGGTGGGCGACCTGCCCGGCGGTGAGGGCGAGCCGGTGGACCCGGAGGCCGGCGCCGGCCGCGCCGGACGGCTGGTCGCCCCCGACGAGGGCGCCCGCGCCGACACCACGAAGGAGACCGTCGCCGAGGACGTCGGCGTCGACGGCGGGGCGGCCGGCGCGGAGGAGGCCGCGATGCACGTCGTCGAGGACGGGGACCGCGACGGAACCTGACCGTACGGGCCGGAGAACGGCGCCGCCCGGGGGGGGGGGGGGGGGCCCGGCGCCCCCCGGGGGGGGGGCGGGGCGCGTCTACCGGTAGCAGCGTGTAGTGGCGGGGGGGCGGGGACGGACCCGCGAGCACCCGCGCCGCCC
>NZ_JBICWF010000013.1:24724-95691 GCF_043199595.1 Streptomyces sp. NPDC048584 | reverse complement strand
GGGGCGGCGCGGCCCCGTTCCCCGGCGCGGCGGGGGGGGCCCCGCCCGCCCCCCCCCCCGCGGGGGGGCGCGCCGGGGCGGGGGGGGGGGGGGCCCCCCCCCCCCCCCCCCGGCGCCGCCGGTCCGTACGAAGGCTCAGGGAAGGATCTTGTCCAGGGCGGAGGGTCCCTCCTCGTCCAGCTTCCGCCTGGCCCACTCGAGATTGTCCGGGGTGAGGTCCTTGCCGGAGGCGAGAACCAGGTCCTCCGGCGACACGTCGGTGCCGGTGCGGGCGTGCAGCAGGCTGTCCGGGGTGGCACGGTCCCCGGCCTGCCGGGACGCGTCGGGCTGGGACGCGTCGGGCTGGGACGTCGACATCTTCTGGCTCCTCGGGTCCGGATCGCTGTAGCGGCCCCGGTGCTGTCATCGGGTCCGATACTCACCATTCAACGCGGGAGCCCGCCGTGCATCCGGAACGCTCGCGGCACCGCGGTGAAGGGCCGCTCCTCCTGGCTGCCGGGGTACCTTCCCCGGCCCGGGGGAAACCTCCTCCCCGGGCCGCCGGACAGGCCCTAGAAGGCCCCGAGTGTCAGGCGCAGGCCCGTGGGGGCCGTGTCCTGGATGTACGAGGCGAAGTCGGCGACGTCGTCGAAGGCGAAGCCGTACGCCCTGCCGTCCTCGGTGGCCGTGTGGACGGCCTTCGCGTAGTGGTTGGTGAGCTCGGTGCCGTAGAAGTCCGAGGCGTTCGCCGTCGGCTGGTCGGGGTGGCTGAGCAGCGTCGAACGGTTGAAGCCGGCGCCCAGCACCGCGGCGACCGGGCCCGTCGTGCCGTCGTTGGGGGCGGCGAGGGCGCCGTCGCAGAAGAGGACGTCCCGGGTGGACGGCCTGCCGAAGGAGACCTGGGCGGGCCCGTCGAAGGTGAACCGCTCGCCGCGCACCCGGCCGGTGAAGGTACCGGCGTTCGTGGTGACCTTGAGGTCCCGGCCGGTGTACGTGCTCCACACCTCGTCGATGTACGGGGCGAGGTAGTCCTCGGCGAACAGTCCGGCGTCCAGACCGTGCCCCGGGGCGATGATCCGGGTGTCGTCCACGACCAGCCGGGAGAACGCCTCCACCTTCTTGACGGCGGCGAACGCGGCGGCTCGGCCGCCCTCGCGGACGGTGCCCGTGGTCTGCTCCTTGGAGCCGGTGAGCCGGATGCCCAGCGGCACGCTGAACATGTCGACCATCGTCGTGTTGCAGAACATGCCCGAGGAGTTGTACGTGAACTCCGCGCAGTCGTGCAGCACCCCGTAGTTGGGGTCCGAGGTGACCCAGCCGGCCGGGTACTGCAGCGCCGCGTTGCCGTTGCCGTCCTCGACGACCTTGAACTTGAGCTTCGCGCCGAGGGAGACGTAGATCCTGCCGGACATGTGGGGCAGGGACAGCTTGGTCTCGCCGCTGCCGGCCAGGCCGATCGCGTAGTCGGTGAAGCCGTCGGAACCGTTGTCGGAGGCCGCGACCGGGGCGACGGTGCCCTCCGGGGTGACTCGGACCTGCCGGCCGTCCGCGTTGCCCACGATGTAGACGTGCACGTTGCCGTTGTCGAACGAGCCGCTGCCGTTGACGATCGTCAGCGGCAGGGCGTCCGCCGCGGCCGTGCCGGCCTTCTGCTGACCGGACTGGTCCGCGAGGGCGTGCGGGGCGATCGCCGCCGCCGCGGGGATGGCCACGGCGGCACCGCCGAGGGCGAAGAGGACCTTGCGGCGGCCGAGGCCGCGCTGGTGACGAGGAGTCATGTGGGGGGTCTCCCGGAGGCTCGTGCGGGTTCCTGACCACGCCGGCCGCCCGACGGGAGCAGCGCTGCTGAGAGCGCTCTCATGTGCTACGTCGGGACCGGCGCGCGGTACTGATGCTAGGTACGACCGGGGCCCCGGCCAACGGTCCGACTTGTCCGCACCACCGCGCTGACCTGCGAATGCTCGAAGATCGGGCGCCGATCCGACCATCGCTTAACCGGCGTTTAAGGGCCGCTTAAGCCGGCCTGGGCCGGATGGCCACGGAGCGCGCCGGGAGTGCTCCGTTCCGCAGTCGCCCGGTGCCGTCGTCAGCGCGCCCCGCCGGCCGTCAGGGACTCCGCCGTGGCCAGGATCTCCGTCACCCTGAGGGCGAACGCCGCGTCACAGGGGTGGGGGACGCCGGTGCGGGCCGCGGTGAGCAGCGCGTCCGCGGCCCGGGCGAAGGCCGGCACCGCACCCTCGGAGGCCTCGGGGAGCGTCGTGACGCCCGCCGTGCCACGCAGCTCGACCAGGGCGCCGGACGCGGCCGGGGGAGCGGTCAGGCTCAGGGTGAGGCTGCTGGAGGCGCCGCCGGCGTGGTCGAGGACGAGATGGACGGTGTCGCCGGGGCCGTACGCCGCCGCCGTCACCCGGCGCGGATCGCCGAGCACCGGCAGCAGAACGGACAGGGCGTGCGGTCCGACGTCCCACAGGGCGCCCTTCTCCCGCCGCCACGGCGAGTCGGCGAAGGGACTGCCCGCGGAGGTGAACACCGCCCCCAGCCACTGCGCCCGCCCGGTGAACCAGCCGCCCGTACGTGCCTGTTCGGTGATCCACGCCTCCGGCTCCGGCTGGAAGCGGGTGGTGAAGAAGACGACGGAGGCCACGCCCGCCGCCCCGGCCGCCTCGACCACCGCCCGCCCCTGCGCGACGGTCGGGGCGAGCGGCTTGTCCAGCAGCAGATGGCACCCGGCCCGCGCCGCGCGCACCGCCAGGTCCGCCTGCACCGCCGGCGGCAGGGCCACGGCGACGGCGTCCACATCGGCGAACAGCGCCTCGACGTCGTCGTACGCCCGGGTGCCGTGCAGCTCGGCCAGTTCCTTCGCCGCGTCGGGCCGGCGGCCCCACACGCCGGCGAAGTCGAGGTCCGGGTGCCCGCCGAGCGCGGGGGCGTGTGCCATCCGTGCCCAGGGGCCGGTGCCCAGCAGTCCGATCCGCATGCCGCCGCCTCTCCCGGACCGGCGAGCGCCGCCGGACCGGTGTCCCGGCGCGCTCCGCGGGCGCGCCCCGGTCTGTACGGTGAGCCGCGCGCGAACGCCCTGTCAACGGGACGCGGTGCTCAGTCCCCGGGCTGGTTGATGTTGACCATCCAGGGGACGCCGAAGCGGTCCGTGCACATCCCGAACACATCGCCCCACATCTGCCTCTCCAGCGGTACGGACACCGAGCCCCCGGCGGACAGCTTGTCCCAGTAGCCGCGCAGTTCGGCCTCGGTGTCGCCGCTGAGGCTCACGGCGAAGGTGTTGCCCGGGGAGTACTCCGTGCCGGGTGGCATGTCGGCGCCCATGAGGGTGAGTCCGGAGGGACTCTCCAGCATGCCGTGCATGATCCTGTCGGCGTGGTCGCCGCCGGGCTGTCCGAACTCGCCGAAGGTGTTGAGGCGCAGCTCGCCGCCGAAGACGTCCTTGTAGAACTCCAGCGCCTGCCGTGCGTCCCCGTCGAAGCTCAGATAGGGGTTGAGGAGCGAGGCCATGATTCCTCCAGAAAAGTCCCGAAAGGGTCGGCTGCGCGCAGCGTAACGCCGCGCACCGGGCCCCGCGCGGCGGCGGGGATTCAGCACCCCGCCTGCTGAATCCGTTCGCGTTCTTCCATTGGACTCCGGCCCGTACGAGGACCAGGCTGGTACGCGCTTTCCGGGGCCGCCCGGCGGCGTCGCCCCGCCCGTCTCAGGCGCTGGACGCCGGGGGCGGGCGTTCGTGCGCCCTGGTGTACTCCTGGCGCACGGGTGTAGAAAGCGCTTGCCCAGGCGCTTGCGCCTGCTGATCAGAGCACACAGGGGAGGACCACCACCCATGGCGTCGTCGCCGGCACGACCGCTCGACCACCGCTACCGCGGCGAGCACCCGATCCGCACCCTCGCCTATCTGTTCCGCGCCGACCGCGGCCGGCTCGCCGCCGCGGTCGGCGTCTTCACGTTCAAGCACAGCCCGGTCTGGCTGCTACCGCTGATCACCGCGTCCATCATCGACACCGTCGTCCAGCACCGGCCGATAGCCGAGCTGTGGACCAGCACCGGCGTCATCATGTTCATCCTGCTGGTCAACTTTCCGCTGCACCTGCTCTACGTCCGGCTGCTCTACGGCAGCGTCCGCCGCATGGGAACCGCGCTGCGCTCCGCCCTGTGCACCCGGATGCAGCAGCTCTCCATCGGCTACCACTCCCGGGTCAGCGCCGGTGTGCTCCAGGCCAAGGTCGTACGGGACGTGGAGACCGTCGAGCAGATGGTGCAGCAGACCGCGGAGACCGGGCTCGGCGCGCTCACCGTCCTCACCGGCGGACTCGTCATCATCGGGATCCGCACCCCCGAGTTCCTGCCCGTCTTCCTGATCGTCGTGCCCGCCGCCGCCCTGCTGGTCGCCCGGCTCAGGTCCCGGCTGCGCACACACAACGAGCGCTTCCGCCACGAGGTGGAGACCCTGTCCTCCCGGGTGACGGAGATGACCCGGCTCATCCCCGTCACCCGCGCCCACGGACTGGAGGGCAAGGCGCTGCGGCGGATGGACGGCACCCTCGACCGGCTGCTCACCTCCGGAATGCGCCTGGACCTGGTCAACGGACGGTTCGGCTCGCTGGCCTGGGTCGTCCTCAACGTCGTCGGCGTGTCCGTGCTGGCCGGCGCCGCGCTCATCTCCTACTACGACGTCTGGAACGTCTCGGCCGGTGACGTGGTGATGCTCAGCGCCTTCCTGACCACGCTCACCAACTCCACGACCACCCTGGCGGGGCTGACGCCGGTCATCGCCAAGGGGCTGGAGTCCGTCCGCTCCGTCGGCGAGGTCCTCCAGGCTCCCGAGCTGGAGGACAACGAGGGAAAGGCGAAGGTCGACGGGCTGCGCGGCGCGATCACCTTCGAGGGCGTCGGGCTGGCGTACGAGAACGACGGGCGGCCCGCCGTACGGGACTTCACCCTCGACGTCGCCCCGGGCGAGACCATCGCGCTCGTCGGCGCGTCCGGGGCGGGCAAGTCCACGGTGCTCAACCTGGTGATCGGCTTCATCCGTCCGACCTCCGGCCGGCTGCTGCTCGACGGGACCGACATGAGCAGCCTCGACCTGCGTACCTACCGGCGCTTCCTGTCGGTGGTGCCCCAGGAGTCGATCCTGTTCGACGGCACCGTCCGGGAGAACGTCGCCTACGGCATGGACGACGCCGACGAGGAGACGGTACGGGCCGCACTGCGCGACGCCAACGCGCTGGAGTTCGTCGACCGGCTGCCCCAGGGCCTCGACACCCTCGTCGGCGAGCGTGGCGCACGACTCTCCGGCGGCCAGCGCCAGCGGCTCGCCATCGCCCGCGCGCTGATCCGGGACCCCAAGGTCCTCGTCCTGGACGAGGCGACCTCCGCGCTGGACACCCGCTCGGAGGCCCTGGTCCAGGAGGCCCTGGCCCGCCTGCTGCGCGGCCGCACCACATTCGTCGTGGCCCACCGCCTCTCCACGGTCCGCGGCGCGGACCGCATCGTGGTCATGTCCGACGGCCGCATCCAGGAAACGGGCACCCACGAAGACCTCCTGCACCGCCAAGGCGCCTACGCGGCCCTGCACACCGGCCAGGCGGCCTGACCGCCCGGTGCAGGCGGGATCCGGCCAAGCGATACGGGCCAAGGGCCCGGGCCGGTCCACCGGCGCGGGCGAGGTCTGCCCGGGCCGGGCGGAGTGCTCTGCCCGTCCGGGCAGAGCCGCCGTCATGACGGGGGTGCGCCCCCGGGGACGTGCTGGAGGCGCCCCCGGCCTGCCTTCGGTTCCGGATCGGGCCTTCGCTCAGGGTCGGTACGGGGTCCGGGGCGCAGCCCGGGGGCAGGGCAGTCGGGCTTCCGCACCCATGCGGTCGGTGTGCGGGTGTTTTCGGTCAATTGTGGCTGCCGGGGCATACGGCGTGCGTGGTCTCGGTTGGTTCGGGCATACGGAGCGAAAACCAGAGAGGGGCGCTTCGTGCTCGTACCGGATCCGAAGGCCGTCAGACAGTTGCTGACGCTGTACGCGACGCTGCGGATAGCCCAGGCGGAGCGCCATTCGCCGGACGCGGCGCGTGAACTGGACGTCGTCTGCGACACGCTCTGCGCGATGATGGGGGCGTCCGGCGTGCACGAGGCCATCGTCCTGGCCGACGCCCTGCTCGACCAGGCGCGGACCCCCGGCGCGGACGGGGAGGGCGGCCTGTCCCTGGCCGTCTGAACCGGCCGGACGCTCACCGGGGCGCCCGCTCCCCGTTCACCCGTCGCCCGTCGAAGGTCGACCGGTAGGCGTACGGCGTGGTCCCCACCACCTTGCGGAACCGCTCACGGAACGCCGTGGGCGAGCCGAACCCCGCCTGCTGGGCGATCCGTTCGACCGTGTAGTCGCTGTTCTCCAGCAGATACTGCGCCCGCCGCACCCGCGCCCGCAGCAGCCACTGCAACGGCGTGGTCCCCGTCTGCTCGCGGAACCGGCGGCTGAACGTCCGCTCGCTCATGCTCACGCGCGCCGCCATCGCCCCGAGCGTGACCTCGTGCGCCAGATTGTCCTCGATCCAGTCCAGCAGCGGCTCCAGATCCGAACCCCGGGGCACCGGCGGGTGCTCGTGCACGATGAACTGCGCCTGCCCGCCCTCCCGTTCCAGCGGCATCACCGACATCCGGGCGGCGTTCGCCGCCACGGCCGAGCCCAGGTCCCGGCGGATCATGTGCAGGCACATGTCCAGCGCGGCGGCGGCACCGGCCGAGGTGAGGATCTGCCCGTTGTCGACGTAGAGCACGTCCGGCTGCACCTCCACGTCCGGGAACGCGCGGGCGAGCCGGTCGGCGGCCACCCAGTGCGTGGTGGCCCGCAGCCCGTCCAGCAGTCCGGCCTCGGCCAGCACGAACGCGCCCACGCACACCGAGGCGATCCGGGTGCCCGCCCCGGCCGCCGCGCGCAGCGCCGCCAGCACATCGGCGGACGGCGGGGGCGCCTCCTCGGCACGGCCCGGGACGATGACCGTGTCGGCGTCCGCCAGTACCTCCAGCCCACGCTCGACCCGCAGGGCGAAACCGCCGTCCGCGAGCACCTCCGGCCGCTCGGCGCACAGCCGCACCCGGTACGGGCGCCGGCCGTCGGGCAGCCGCGTCCAGTCGAAGACCTGCATGGGCGCCGCCATGTCGAACGGCACGACCCCATCGAGAACCAGAATCGCCACGGAGTGCATGACCGCCACGATAGGCGGATTCCCGCCATCCGCCCCCACCGGGGGGAACGGCGGGACGACCGGGCACCGGCCGAGGTGAGCGTGTTGGCGGGAACCCGTTGGAAGCTGTCGTTCCTGCCCCTGGGTGATCACCCGCCAGGCTCCTAACGTGAGCCCGGCACCGCCGATCACACCATGGAAAGAGTTCCGGTGACCAAGCTCCTGCTGTCCCTCCACGTCCTGGCCGCCATCATCGCCGTAGGCCCCGTCACCGTCGCCGCGAGCATGTTCCCGCCCGCCGCGCGCCGTGCTGTCCCGGCGGGGGCCGGCGGGCCCGTCGCGACGGCCGTGACCACCGTCACGCTGCTCCACCGCATCTGCGGGGTCTACGCCCGGATAGGGATCGCGGTGCCCGTCCTCGGTCTCGCCACCGCCCTGGCGATGGGCGTCCTGGGCGACGGCTGGCTCATCACCTCCATCGCCCTGACCGCGGCCGCCGCAGGCGTCCTGATCGCCTTCGTGCTGCCCGCGCAGGAGGAGATCATCACGGAGCTGGAGGAGCGCCGGCCCGTCGACCGGCAGAACACGGTACGACTCGCCATGTTCACCGGGGTGTTCAATCTGCTCTGGGCGACCGTCACCGTCCTGATGATCGTCCGCCCCGGCTCGACGACCGGAGCATGACCGTCCGGTTCCACCCGTGGCGTCCGGAGTGCGCCGCACTTCCGCGGCGTCCGTTCTGTATCCGCTTGTGCCGGGGAATTCCCCCCTCGGGGGGTCCGGCCGCCTAGACTCTGCAGTCGCGTCCCGCATCGGGGCCGACGAGCAGAAAGGCACGTTGACGGGTGTTCCAGGATTCCCCCATCTACGACCGACTCATCGCGGAGAAGGGCGACGTGCCCGCACAGGTGCGCCGCGAAGCCGAACGCGTGAGCAGGGAACTGGAGCTGGTCATGCGGCCTGCGCAGTCTCCCGGTTACGGCCCCGGCCTCGACCGCCCGCAGTCCCCGGGCAACGGCTGGCAGCGCACCGCCCTGCTGCCCGGACCGCGGCCGCACTGACCACCGGGCGGCCGACGATCCCTCACCGGACCGTGCTGCCCGCCTCGTCCAGCTTCACGGGCTCCTCGGGAATGGGACGGGACAGCCAGTCGGCGATCGTCCGGGCGATCGGCTGTCCCGTCTCCACCTCCACGAACCCGAACTGCCCCGACTGGTTGCACTCCAGGAACCACCACGTCCCGTCGGCGTCCTCGGCGAAGTCGAAAGCGCCGTACGCCAGTTCGGCCCGGCGCAGATAGTCACGTACGGCGTCGGCGGTGCGCGCCGGGACCTCGACCGGCTCCCAGGGCGGCCCGGGGGCGGCGAAACGCACATCCACCTCCTCCGGATCCGCGTCCGGCCGTACCGCCTTACGAGCCGCCAGCAGCGTCTCGCCCACCACGGTGAGCCGGATGTCGGCCCGTTTGGCGACCCGCCGCTGCAGCAGCGTCGGCCCGAAGGCGACGGCGGAGAAGTCGGTGTCCGGCGCCACCCTGCTGGTCGGCACCGCCCGCGGCGGGTCCTGCGGATGGGCTCCCGACACCGGCTTCACCACCAGGTCGGGGAAACGCTCCGCGAACTCCCGCGCCGCACGCGGGAACGTGGTGATCACCGTGGCCGGCACGGGCAGGCCGCACCGCTGGGCCAGCCGCAACTGCCACGGCTTGTGGCGGGCCTGCCGGGCCGCGTCCGGATGGTTCATCCAGCGCGCGTCACAGCCGCGCAGCATCCCGTAGAGCGCTTGCGACGCCTCCTCGGTCAGCCACGCGGACGGGTGCGGCGCGTGCCCCGCCGGCGCACCCGGCCGGCGCACCCACACCGACCGCAGCCCGTTGATGCTCACCAGCCTGCCGCCGGCGGACAGATGGCCGCGGAAGCGGCCGTGGACATACTCGGCGGACAGCGAGACACCGTCCGTCAGATCGGCGGGATCGAGGCGCACCACCGGCACGCCGGAGCCGTTCAGATGGACGACCACCATGTCGGCGGTCACATCCTCCTCACCGGTGAGGATCAGCACGGTCATCGTCTACGGTCCGCGTTCAGTCGTCGAAGTGGGTCTTGGAGCCCGCGGTGGACGTCGTCGTCCCCACCTCGCGCAACAGCGCGTGGTCGCAGGCCGCGATCCGTCCGTCCCCGAGTACGTTCAACTGCAGTCCGGAGTCATACGCGTACGGAGTGGCTACGGCCAACTCCATCGCCGGACGTGCGTAGTTGAGCGCGAACGGTTGCATCGTCTCTCCCTCGTCGGTGCTGCGTCGAGCAGGCAACGGCCCTCTGTGCGCCGTCGCTTGGTCCGCCGACTTGTTTTGGCTTTCAGAGACTTATACGAATCGAACGAGTGGTTGGTTTCCTCACGGAGCGTAATCATCGGCGGGGCGCCGGCCGCCCCGCCCGAGGGGCGTTCCGGGCGCCCGGGCGCCGGAGGAACCGCGCATGGTGCGCAGAGCGAGCAGAAGTACGCCCATGTCGTCCAAGTAGACGGGATCGGGCAGCAGATCGGCCGGCAGCACCAGATAGAAAACCGCCCCCCAGAACACCCAGCGGGGCCCTGTCGGCAGTCCGGCGTGACGCAACTCACGCCGGGTGCGCACCAGTCGGACCAGTACGGCGACCGCGCCGACCAGCACCACGGCCGCCAGGACCGCGGCGACGACGAGCACCACGGTGGTCGTCTCCATGGGACCGCCCTCCCTCCGTCGTCCGTGCCGCGGACCGCGGCGACGCAGCCCGCACAGACCGGATTCCCGTTCCCGGCGCCGGTATGACGTCCGGGACCAGCCATGCGCGCACGCCTCCGATGCCCGGCGCGGTCCCCGTGAAACACCTGATCGCCGCAGGTCATCCCGGTGGCTCAACCAAGTGGCAGGGAGGGGTGGAGGCACCTAGTAATGGTCATCAGCCCTTCCCCCGGAGACGATCATGACCACTTTCTCGTCCTCGCACACCCCGGCCGATTCGGGAATATCGCCCATACCGGCCGAGCCGCCCGCGCCGCCGCCCGCAGCCACGACGGCCGCCGCGACCGGCACCGGCCGCTCGGACCGCACCGTCCTGACCACGACCCGACCGCTCGACCCCGCCTGTCCCCCCGCCCCGCCCGACCCTCCACCCCCTGGAAAGCCGTACGGCGATCCGGTCGGCGACCTCGTGCGCACCGCCGTGGCGGACCGGCCCCTGGAGGAGGTCGTCGACCTCATCACCGCGCTGGAACGCTCGCCCGAGCACACGCGTGCCGTCGTCGACGCGCTGCGCGCCGCCGGGGCCGACCGTTCCGTGGAGGACGTCACCCGGCTCGTGGCCCTGCTGACCCGGCCGCCGCGCGACGCCACCAGCGCGGACGAGACGATCCGCGCGGCGGCGGCCCACCGTTCCGTCGACGACGTCACCCTCCTCGTCACGCTGATGCACAGCGAGCCGCTGGCGCCCCACTGCCGCGAGGAGGCGCTGCGGGCGGCGGCGATCGGCCGGACCGTCGACGAACTGGTCGAACTGATCGACCGTCTGGCCGCCCAGCGGCCGTTCACGGAGCCGCCCCGCACCGAGGGCGCCGACACCGGTGTGAGCCGTCCGGTCAGGTCCGTGGTCCGGTCGAGCCGGCTCGCCGCCGTGGCCCTCGCCGTGTGCGGGGTGACCCACTTCCCGCTGCGGCACGACGGTGTCTCACTGGGCCTGCACGCCTCCACCATCGGCCTGTCGGTGCTCTGCACGCTGCTGGCGCTGCTGCTGGTGGTACGCCCCGGCGCGATGATCCTGGCGGGGGCGGTCGCGGTCTCGGCGTTCCTGACCACGGCGCACGCCTACCCGGGTTCCCTGCCGTCGTCGACCCTGTCCACGTTGATGGACCTGGCCCTGGCGCCGGCCTGGCTCGCGACGGCAGCCGCGGCGACAGCCGCGGTTCTCTGCCTGGCGGCGCTGATAACCCGCCTGGCCGCGCCTCTCCCCACTCCGTGGCCCCACCCCCGAACCCGGGCGGTATGACACCACGACGGCCAACCGTGCGGCCCGCCTCCGCCCCCCGGCGGGCAACCGCGCCCGCACGCCTCACCCGTCCGCGGGCAGTCGTGCGGCCTCCGCCCCCCGGCGGGCAACCGTGCCCACACGCCTCACCCGTCCGCGGGCAGTCGTGCGCCTCCGCCCCGCCGTCCGCGGTCAACCGTGGCCGCACCCCTCCGCCGGCCGCGGGCAGTCGTGCGCCTCCGCCCCGCCGTCCGCGGTCAACCGTGGCCGCACCCCTCCGCCGGCCGCGGGGTGTCCTGCGGCCTCCGCCCCCGGGGCGGGTAACCGTGGCCGCGCGCTTCCGCCGTCCGCGGGCAGTCGTGCGCCTCCGCCCCGCCGTCCGCGGTCAACCGTGGCCGCACCCCTCCGCCCGCCGCGGGCAGTCGTGCCGCTGGGGCGGCACGGGTGGGCGCGACGGCACCCCGCAAGCGCCGGGCCGCGCGAACACCCCCGCCCCACCCCCACCCGGGGCACCTCGCAGGACGCCGCGGGCGGCCGCACCCGCTACTGGTCCGGCGCAGCCGGCGCAGGATCCTCGGGACCGGAACGCCGCCCCCTGTTGCCGACCTTCAGCCACTCCAACGTACGGGTGAGCCCCTGAAGGGGAGACGAGGGCGTCGCGGCCTCCGACAACACGGCAGGCTCCCCCGAACCCGCCCCCGCGGACTCCCGGAACACCGCCAACGCCTCATGCGCCCGCTCCGCCGCCTCCCGATACAGATCCCGGGACTTGGTCATCGCATCCAGCGCCTCCGCATACCGCGCCACCAGCGCCCGCTCGCGATCGAGCTCCTCCGCCGGAGTCAGCAGCCGCCACTCCTCCCGCAGCGCGGTCAGCGCGGCCTGCGCCCCCTCCGGCAGCGCACGCGCCAACGCGTCGTACCGCACCACCGCGTCCACGAGTTCGACGGGCTCCGTCCCGTCCAGATACACCGCGCGTACGGCGAAGGCGTCGGCCTCGTACCCTTCCGGCGCCGGACCGCCCGGCAGCACCACCGCACCCCCGCGCGGAACCTCCACACCGAACTCCCGCAGCGCCCAGTTCGCCACGCGCGACTGCTGGGGCGCGGCCCGGTGCTCCACGACACGGTCCCGCAGCCCCGGCGGCAGCCAGCGCGTCAGCGGCAGCTTGCCGCGCTCGTCCGGCGTCATCGCCTCATGGACGACGACATGGATGTGCCACGCGTCGCGGGCGCAGTCCCGCAGCAGCCGCCGTACGGCCTTGTCGTCCTCGGGCAGCGGGTTGGCGGCACCCGGCCGGACCCCCGTCACCGGGTCGGTGTTCCATTCGGCGTCCGGCGGCGGCTGCGCCGGCCAGAACATGGCGGCCGGGGACGGCCAGGAAGGATCCCAGGGCTGCTCCGCCTCGGCGACCAGGATCCAGTCCCGGCCCGCGTCCGTGCCCGGCGCGAGGCTCAGCCGGGCGCGCACGGTGACCCCGTCGCCGACCCGGCTACGGGCCTCGAACACCAGGTCGGGTTCCGTCTCGGGGGCGGGGAGTTCCAGGAAGTCGTCGATGTCCTGGCCGGCCTTGAGCCAGTGCAGGGTGTGCCGGAGCGTGGCGTCGGCTCTGCCGGTGCCGGTGTGGCGACCGCGGGCCAGCCGGACGGTGGGCGGGACGGTGGGGCGGCTTGAACGGGTGGTCGACATGGGTCCAGTCGTGAACGGGGGTACGTGCCTCCGCCAGTATCGCCGCCGTCGCCCGACGGGGTGATCCCGGGCTCCACGGACGGCGTGTCGCACACGGGGTGTGCGCACCGCGCACAAGCCGACCGCCCTCCACCCATGGCCCCACCCGCCCACGCCCCACCACAATGTCCCCGGCGGGCGGGGGCGACCCACCATCCGCACCGGGGCCGGCCCCGCCCGCTCCCACCGGGCGACCCCGCACCCGCCCACGACGGAACGGCACCCTCTGCCCGGCCCCGCCCGCCCCGCGCCGAGCGGCCACGCACCCGCACCCGTCCCCGAGCGCTCACCCACCCCCGGCCGCGTCTCGAAGGGGCGGAGCCCCTTCGCACCGGACAAAAGCCCGGACCCTACCAGCGCCGCACGGCCCACGTCGCATATTCCCCCGGAAAACGCCAATCCCCTCACCTCGTCCGTGCACACACCGTAGCGTCGACGTCACGTTCGCGGTACAGCCGTGCGAGAAGGGGGATCCGGCGTGCCCGGAATCGACGAGAGTCTGCTGGAAGCCATGCGACTGCCGGGTGCCCGCGGCGCCCTGGTCGTCGACTGGATCAGCGGACTCGCCCTGGGAGCGGTGGGCGAGGCCCCGGGCGAGGACGCCGAGGCCACCGCCGCGGAGACCGCCGAACTCGCCCGCCTGGCGATGGAGAGCGGCACGCTCGCCCCCGCCGACGGCGGCCACCCGAGAACCGGCAAGGAACCACCCGTCGACGACCTGATCCTCACCACCGCCGACGCCTACCACCTGCTCCGCTTCGTCATCACCACGTTCGACAGCACCGTCTTCCTGTACCTCTGGCTCGACCGCGAAGCGGGCAACCTCGCCCTAGCCCGGATCCGGCTGGCCGAGATGGCGGACCGGCTGGTGCTCGGATGACCACGGCGTGCACCGACGGAACCGCGCCGGAACTGCTCGGCACCCTCGCGGCCGACCACGCCACCGGAGCGCTCTCCACGGAGTCCGGGATCTTCTACCTCTCGGCCGGACGCGTGGTCCACGTGGAGTCCGCGTACAGTCCCGACCTCGGCGACCTGCTCACCCGCAGCGGCGCCGTCGCCCCGGCCGGCTGGTGGGAAGCGGTCGAACAGGCGGGGGCCGCGCACGGCGTCGGCCGCCGGCTGGTGGACAGCGGCCGCCTCACCACGGGCGCGCTGGAACTGTGCCATCTGGGCGCCCTGTTCGACGCCGCGTACTTCGCGCTCGTCCACGACGGCGCCACGCACCGCTTCCGCCCCGGGGTCGCGCACTGGATCGGCGCGGTCCGCCCCGTACCCGTGTCGACGGTCCTCGGCGAGTCACGGCGCCGCCGCGACCTGCTGCACCGCATCTGGCCCGACCCGTCCGTCGACACCGCCCCGCTCACCCGCGTGCCCGGCACCGGCCCGGCCGAACTGCCGCCCCGCCGTGCCCGCACCCTCGCCCAGGTCGACGGCGCCCGCACCGCCGCACAGATCGCCTCCGCCCTCGCCCACCGCACCTTCCACACCCTCGTCGAACTGCGCCGCCTGGCCGCCGGCGGGCTGGTCACCCCCGCGCCACCCCCGCCCGCCACGCCCGTCCACGCCGTCCCCGACACGGGCGGCGCGGCGTGGGACGAGCCCGACACAGCCCTGCTGAGACGGCTCCTGGACGCCTTGGAGGCACTGTGATCCGCGCGCGCCGGCAGCGTGCCGAAAGGAGACTGCTCATGGCCGTCGAGACCGACGTGCTGGACGAACTGCGTCGGCTCCGTACCCGGATACCCAAACTGACGGGCTCACTCGCCGCCACCGTCGACGGACTCGTCCTCGCCCACGACGTGCCCGACACCGAACCGGAGGGGCTGGCCGCACTCACCGCCGCCGCGCTCGGCGTCGCCCACCGGATGACGGACGCCGCCGCCCGCGGCGACTTCCGCGAACTGCTGGTGCGGGGCGGCAACGGCTATATCGCGACCTACGCGGCCGGCACCACGGCCGTCCTCACCCTCCTCGCCGACGACAGGGTCAACGTGGGCCGGCTGCATCTGGAGGGACGGCGCAGCGGCGCCCGGATCGCGGAGCTGGTGGACACCCACAGCGGCCCGGGCGGCGGGCGGCACGCCGACCGGCTCGCGCTCCGCGAGCAGACCCCCGAGCCGGGGGAGATCCCGGCCCGGCCCATCGGCACCCTCCCGGTGCGGACCCCGCAGCGGCCCGCACACCGGCCCCGGCCCCAGCCCGGCGGCTGACCCCGGCTTCCCTCCCACGGCCGGACGCCTTCGCAGGACCCGGCGGCCGGCCCGGATCACCCATCACGACAGAAGGGACACCCACCCATGGCCAACACCGAGACCGCGCTCAAGGAATGCCTCAGCTCCATCGACGGCGCGACGGCCGCCGCACTCGTCGACTACACCAGCGGCATGGCCCTCGGCACGCTGGGCGGCGGCAAGGACTTCAACCTCGAGATCGCCGCCGCCGGCAACACCGACGTCGTACGGTCCAAGCTGCGCACCATGGAGCACCTGGGGCTGAACGACGAGATCGAGGACATCCTGATCACCCTGAGCAGCCAGTACCACCTCGTCCGCCTGCTCAAGGGACGGGGCGGGAACGGCCTCTTCCTGTATCTGGTGCTCGACAGCACCCGGGCCAACCTGGCGATGGCGCGGCACCAGCTGCGCCGTATCGAGGCCGACCTCGAGGTCTGACCCGGCGCCCGGGCCCTTCGCGCCGTCAGGTGCGAAGGGCCCGCCGGCGGCCGGGGCGTGTGTGCGGGGCACCCGCCAGGGGTACTCCGGTGGTCGACCGCCTGCCGTCGGCGGGAGGAGCGGCGCGGTGACGGGCTGGACCTGGGAGAACGAGGGGTACGACCCCGACGGGGCGCGGCTGAGGGAGTCACTGTGCACCCTCGGCAACGGATACTTCGCCACCCGCGGCGCGCTGCCGGAGTGCTCCGCCGACGAGGTGCACTATCCCGGCACGTACGCCGCCGGAATCTACAACCGGCTCGTCTCCGAGGTCGCCGGACGGCATGTCGAGAACGAGGACATGGTCAACCTGCCCAACTGGCTGCCGCTGCGCTTCCGGCTCCCCGGCGAGCCCTGGCTCAGCCCCGACACCGCGGCCGTGCTCGACCACGGCGAGACCCTGCATCTGTCCTCCGGGCTGCTGGAGCGCCGGACCCGGTTCGGCCTCGGCGCCGGACGCGCGCTGTTGGTGCGCCAGCACCGGTTCGTGCACATGGCCGCCCCTCATCTGGCGGGCCTGCGCACCGAGTTCACCGCCGAAGGCTTCTCCGGCCCCCTCGAGACCGAGGCCGCGCTCGACGGCGACGTCACCAACGCCGGGGTGCCGCGCTACCGGGACCTGGACGGCCGTCACCTCACCCATGTGCTCACCGGGACGACCGCCGCGGACACCGTGTGGCTGCGCTGCCGCACCCGCACCTCGGACATCCGGATCGCGCTCGCCGCCCGGCTGACCTCGCCCGCGCCCGTCGTCAACCGGCACGACCGCCCGCGCGCCCTGCAGACCACCCGTCTGGAACTCGCCGTCGGGGAGACGGTCACCGTCGACAAGATCGTCGCCCTGCACACCTCCCGCGACCCCGCGATCAGCGACCCGCTGCACGCCGCCGTGGACCGGGTGACCCGGGCGGGCGGCTTCGACGAGCTGCTGCCACCGCATCTGACGGCCTGGGAGCAGCTGTGGCGCCGGGCCGAGCTGGACGTACCGGGTGAGGCGGGCCGCATCCTGCGGCTGCACCTCTTCCACGTCCTGCAGACCCTCTCCCCGCACACCGCCGACCTGGACGTCGGGGTGCCGGCCAGGGGACTGCACGGCGAGGCCTACCGGGGCCATGTCTTCTGGGACGAGCTGTTCGTCCTGCCGTACCTCAACCTGCACTTCCCCGAGGTGTCCCGAGCGCTGCTGCACCACCGTCACCGCCGCCTGGAGCGTGCCTGCACCGCCGCCCGGGACGCCGGGCACCGGGGCGCGATGTATCCCTGGCAGAGCGGCAGCGACGGCCGGGAGGAGACCCAGCAGCTGCACCTCAACCCCCGCTCCGGCCGCTGGCTGCCCGACCACTCCCATCTCCAGCACCACGTCGGATCGGCGATCGCGTACAACGTGTGGCAGTACTGCGAGGCCACCGGCGACCAGGAGTTCCTGCAGACCAAGGGCGCCGAGACGCTGCTGCAGATCTCCCGGTTCTGGGCGGACACGGCCACCTACGACGACCGTCTGGGCCGGTACCGCGTCAAGGGTGTGGTCGGTCCCGACGAGTACCACGACGCCTACCCGGACGCCGCCGAACCGGGCCTCGACGACAACGCGTACACCAATGTCACGGCCGCCTGGGTGCTCGCCCGCACCCTGGACGTGCTGCGCGCTCTGCCCGAGCCGCGCCGCCGTGAACTCTCCGAGCGGACGGGGCTGGACGCGGCGGAACTCGAGCGGTGGGAGGAGGTCTCCCGCACCCTGTACGTCCCCTTCCACCACGGTGTCATCAGCCAGTTCGAGGGCTACGGCGAACTCGCCGAGCTGGACTGGCGCGGCTACCGGCACCGGTACGGAGACATCCGGCGCCTGGACCGGCTGCTGGAGGCCGAGGGCGACACCGTCAACCATTACCAGGCGTCCAAGCAGGCGGACGTCCTGATGCTGGGCTACCTCTTCTCGCCCGCCGAACTCCAGTCCGTCTTCCGCAGACTGGGGGTGAGCCTGGACGAACGGACCTGGCGGCGCACGGTCGACCACTATCTGCACCGCACCAGCCACGGCTCCACCCTCAGCGGTCTGGTCCACGGCTGGGTGCTGGCCAGGGCCCGGCGGGCGGACGCCTGGAAGTTCTGCCAGGAGGCCCTCCAGGCGGACATCGCCGACATCCAGGGCGGCACCACAGGGGAGGGCATCCACCTCGGCGCCATGGCCGGCACGCTCGATCTCGTCCAGCGCGGGCTGACCGGCCTGGAGACCCGCGGCGGAGCCCTGTGGCTCGACCCCGTCCCCCTGCCCGAGCTCTCCTCCTACGGCTTCACCCTGCGCTACCACGGACACTGGGGCGTCCGGCTCCGGCTGGAGCACGACCTGCTGGAGGTCGCCGTACCGGCCTCCGGCCGCACCCCGATCGAGGTCCACCTTCCGGACCGCACGGTCCGCCTCCGTCCGGGCGAGACGGACCGTCTGACCCTCCCGGACTGACCGCCGGCCGGCCCGCGGGCGGGCACGCCGTGGACGCGCGAGCGCCCGCCCGGTCCGCGTACGGACCGGACGGGCGCTCGGAACCGGGCCCTTCGGGTGGTCAGGCGCCGCTCTCGCGGAGCATGTCCTCACGTTCGACGAGCTTCACACGCTCGCGGCCCTGCGCCTCGCCCAGCGCCTTCTCCGCGGCGTCCAGGCGGTACCAGCCGTCCCAGGTGGTGAAGCGGATGCCGCGCTCGGCGAGGAACGCGTCGACGGCCTCCGGGCCGGGGGAGCCGGGAGTGGCGAGCCGGCCCGCCGCGTAGTCCTCCAGCAGGTTCGCCACCGTCTCGTTGGCGTCGCCCTTGGTGTGGCCGATCAGGCCCACCGGACCGCGCCGGATCCAGCCGGTGACGTACGTGGACTCCAGGTGCTCACCGGACTCCTGGAGGACGCGCCCGCCGCGGTCCGGGACCGTGCCCGAGTCGAGGTCCCAGGGCAGCTTGGGCAGCTTGTCGGACAAGTAGCCCACGGCCCGGTAGACCGCGCTGACGTCCCAGTCCTTGAACTCGCCGGTGCCCTTCACATTGCCGGTGCCGTCGAGTTCGGTGCGCTCGGTGCGCAGGCCGACGACCCTGCCGTCCTCGCCGAGGATCTCGGCCGGCGACTCGAAGAAGTGCAGGAACAGCTTGTGCGGACGGTCGCCGACGTCGCGGATCGCCCAGTTCTCCAGCGTCTTGGCGACCATGTCGGCCTGCTTGTTGCCGCGCCGGACGGCGATGGAGCCGTCGTCGTAGTCGATGTCCTCGGGATCGACGATGACCTCGATGTTGGGGGAGTGGTCCAGCTCCCGCAGCTCCATCGGACTGAACTTCGCCTGCGCCGGGCCACGGCGGCCGAAGACATGGATCTCCAGCGCCTTGTTGGCCTTCAGCCCCTCGTACACGTTCGCCGGGATCTCGGTCGGCAGCAGCTCGTCGGCCGTCTTGGCCAGCACACGGGCCACGTCGAGCGCGACGTTGCCGACACCCAGCACGGCGACCTTCTCGGCCTCCAGGGGCCAGGTGCGCGGCACGTCCGGGTGGCCGTCGTACCAGGAGACGAAGTCCGCGGCGCCGTAGGAACCGTCCAGGTCGATGCCCGGGATCGAGAGCGCGCGGTCCGCGGTGGCACCGGTGGCGAAGATCACACCGTCGTAGAAGGCGCGCAGATCGTCCAGGTGGACGTCGGTGCCGTAGTCCACATTGCCGAACAGCCGGATCTGCGGCTTGTCGAGCACCTGGTGCAGGGCGGTGATGATGCCCTTGATCCGCGGGTGGTCGGGGGCGACACCGTAGCGGATCAGACCGAACGGCGCCGGCATGCGCTCGAAGATGTCGATGGACACGCCGGGTTCGGCGGCCACGCTGGACTTGAGCAGGGCGTCGGCGGCGTAGATCCCGGCGGGGCCGGATCCGACGATGGCTACCCGCAGGGGGCGGGGCATGGTCAGGTTCCCTTCGAGCGATGACAGGCGACTCGATGGGAAGCCTAAACTGAGGCATGCCTTACCTGGTACGCGGGTCCGGTCTATGGGCTCATAAGTCTCACTTATGAGGTGCCCCCACCTCGCCTTATGGCTCAGGGAACGGGCTGTGCGGCCCAGATGACCTTGCCGGCCGGCAGATAGCGTGTGCCCCAGCGCTCGGCGAGCTGGGCGACCAGGAAGAGCCCGCGCCCGCCCTCGTCCGTCATCGTCGCGTACCGCAGATGCGGCGAGGTGCTGCTGCTGTCGTACACCTCGCAGATGAGATGGCGTTCGCACAGCATCCGCACCCGGATGGGGGAGCCGCCGTAGCGCAGCGCGTTGGTGACCAGCTCGCTCAGGATCAGCTCCGTGCTGAACGCCAGCTCGTCCAGACCCCACTCGGCCAGCTTCCGGGTGACCGCGGCCCGCACCTCGCCGACGGCCGCGGGATCCGCAGGCACCGTCCACTCGGCGATCCGGTCGGCGGGCAGCGCCCGCGTCCGCGCCACCAGCAGCGCGATGTCGTCGACGGCCCGGACCGGCCGCCGCGACTCCAGTACGACCCTGCACGTCTCCTCGGGGGAGTCGCCGGCCCGGGACAGCGCCTCGCGCAACTGCTCCAGGCCTACGTCGATGTCGTGCGCCCGGTCCTCGACCAGCCCGTCGGTGTACAGGACGAGCCGGCTGCCCTCGGGAAGCTCCAGGTCCGCCGACTCGAACGGCAGACCGCCGAGCCCCAGCGGGGGACCGGCGGGCACGTCCACGAACTCCACACTCCCGTCCGGCCGCACCAGGGCGGGCGGGGGATGACCCGCGCGGGCGACGGTGCAGTGCCGGGAGACCGGGTCGTAGACCGCGTACAGACACGTCGCCCCCGTCACCGGGGCGCTCTCGTCGTCCTGCGCCTCGTCCTGGTCGATACGGCCGACCAGCTCGTCGAGCAGCGCGAGGAGCTCGTCGGGCGGAAGGTCGAGCGAGGAGAAGTTGTGCACCGCCGTACGCAGCCGCCCCATCGTGGCCGCGGCGTGCAGCCCGTGCCCGACGACATCGCCGACCACCAGCGCGACCCGGGCCCCGGACAGCGGCAGCACGTCGAACCAGTCCCCGCCGACACCGGCCTGCGCGGGAAGGTAGCGGTAGGCGATCTCCAGGGCGCTCTGATCGGGCAGCGTGCGCGGCAGCAGGCTCTGCTGGAGCGTCACCGCCATGCCGTGCTCGCGCGTGTAACGCCGGGCGTTGTCGATGGAGACCGCGGCCCGCGCGACCAGCTCCTCCGCCAGCGCCAGTTCGTCGGTGTCGAACGGCTCGTCCTTGCGCGAACGCCAGAAGCTGACCACCCCCAGCACCAGCGCCCCGGCCCGCAGCGGCACGGTGATCAGCGAGTGGATGCCGTACTCCATGACCTGCCCGGAGCGCTCCACGTCCTGCGCGTGCCAGCCCGGAGCCTCGCTGAGCCGGGGCTCCAGGACGGGCCGGCCGGTGGCGAGGCTGACGCCCTGCGGGGACGACTCGACGAAGCGGATCTGATGGTCGGTGGGGTAGAGCGGGGCGTCCTCGCCGACCCCCGTCGACGCCGCACGGCGCAGGGCGCCGCCCGCGTCCGGATGACCGCCGGCCAGTACCGCCTCGAAGAGGTCCACCGTGACGAAGTCGGCGAACCGCGGCACGGCCAGCTCGGCGAGTTCCTCGGCCGTGCGGGTGACGTCCAGGCTCGTACCGATGCCCACGCCGGCGTCGTACAGCATGTTGAGCCGCTCGCGTGACTCCTCCGCCCGGCCGGACAGGGCGCGCAGCTCGGTGGAGTCGCGGACCGTGGCCACACTGCCGCGCGGGCCGCCCGCCCGGTCGGTGGGCCGCTGGTTGACGGCCAGCAGCCGGTCGGCGACCAGGTGCACCTCGTCCGTGGCGACCCGGCCCGAGGACAGCAGCTCGGCCGTGCCGGGATCCAGCCCCAGGTCCAGTACGTGCCGGCCCTCGGCGTCCTCGGGCAGGCCCAGCAGCCGGCGCGCCTCGTCGTTGGCGAGCATCAGCGTCCCGTCGCCGTCGACGATGATCACGCCCTCGCGCACCGCGTGCAGCACCGCGTCGTGATGTTCGTACATCCGGGTCATCTCGTGCGGACCCAGGCCATGGGTCTGGCGCAGCAGCCGTCTGCTGACCAGGGCCGCGCCCCCGGTCGCCAGGGCCAGCGCGGCGAGTGCCGCGCCCAGCACGAGCGGCAGCTGGTCCTCCGCCGCCCCGCCGACGTGCTCGGTCGTGATGCCCGCCGACACCAGGCCCACCACCCGGCCGCCTGAGTCCTTCACCGGCACCACGGCCTGCACCAGCTGCCCGATGGTGCCCTTGATCTCCTCCACCACAGGCTGCCCGGCCAGCGCGGGCCCGAGGGTGCCGACGAACTTCTTGCCGATGCGGTCCGGCTTGGGATGGGTGTAGCGGATGCCGTCGGTGTTCATGACGACGACGAAGTCGACCCGCGCCTGCTCGCGCACCGCCTCGGCACGCGGCTGGAGCACCGCCGTGGGATCGGGGGACTCCAGCGCCTCGACCATGCCCGGTGCGTTCGCGAAGGTCTCCGCGACGGCGAGGGAACGGTTGCGGGCCTCCTGGGTGCTGTCGCGCCGGACCTGGAGCACCAGCGCCACGACGGCGGCCACGACCAGCAGCAGCACGATCACCAGGTGCAGGACGAACACCTGGCCGGCGACGCTGCGCCCGCTCAGCACCGACCGCAGTCCCGCCGCCGGACGCCACCGGGAGCGGCCGTCTGCGTCCCGCCGGCGCCGTACGGACGCCGCGGCACCGGGCCGCAGGGACGACCGGGCCTGGGATCGACCCTTGAGTCGGACCATGTGCCATGTCTACACTGCCGCGCCGTGCGAGGCGAGAGGCGCCACCCACCCGACCGGCGGGTCGTCACCGATCCGTCACAGGATTTCCGGGTCGCGCGCGGCCGTCCCCCGTTGACCGCGCGCGACCCTCCCCCCAGCGCGCGGCTCGTCCCCCGAAGGGCCGCGCGCGTTCTTCGGCCGGGCCACCCCGGCGGCCGTGCTCCGCGGCCTCAGTCGGCCAGCGCGCGGGCCAGCTCCGTGGTGGCGCGGGCGATCTCGGTGTCCGGTTCGGCCAGCAGCCGGTTCAGGTCGCCGCGCCGGGCGCGCACCGCCTGCCGGGCGGCCCGCTCCCACACCACCGGGTTCTCGCGGCGGTTGAGCAGCTTGGGGTAGGCGGCGGCGGTGCTCTCCCACTGCCGGGCGTCGGCGATGGCCTTGAGCAGCTGGATGATCCGGACCCGGCAGGTGATGTGCGGCAGCTGGGCCAGCTCCCAGAGGAAGGGGACCGTGGCCGCGGTCGCCTGTTCCGTGACGAAGCCGTACTGGCAGATCCGCTTGCGCAGATCCTCCAGGGCGGTGCGGGCCGTGCGGGCGTCCCCCCAGGCGATGCCGTTCAGCAGCAGCGGGATGGCCGCCGCCGATCCGGTGGAGTCCTGCATGTCCGCCCACGGCACGCGGGACACTGCCGTGAGGGGCGTGGTACGGGCCACTTTGGTGGGGGACGTGTGGCGCACAGGGCGCTCGCTGCTCGGCTGTTCCGTAGAAGCGCTGCGCATGGCGTGGATGCCTTTCCGCGGCAGTCGTGTCAGATGGGCGGGCGGGTCGACAAACGGGCCCACACCGTCTTGCCCCGGGGCGGGGCGGGGGTCCGGCCCCGGCCGTCGGCCGGGGCGTCGGTGATACGCGGTCCCCGGCCGCGCTCCGCCGGGCCGGAGCCGGCGCCGGGGGTGCGGACGGGTGGGTGGTCGTCGGAATCGGTGACGCCGAGCGGCAGGTGCGCGGGCTCCCGGCGGAACCTCGACCGGATGTCCGGCACATCCGCGCACCGCGGTGCCGCGGGGGTCGCGGCGTCGGCGGCGAGCTCGGTGATCACCGGGGTGGCGTCGTCGCGGTGGTCGCCCGGGGACCGGGCGCACAGGGCGTCCCGGGTGAAGGACCGCGCCCGCGCGAGCCCCACCCGGCCGCGCCCGATGGGCATGGCGGCCGAGGGGGACACGGGGCGGGCCGTCCCCGGCACCGGGCGGGCGGGTGCCACGCGGGCGCCCGCCGTCCGGATCACCGCCCCGGCCGGCGGCCGGAGCAGTGGAAGCGCAGGTGATGACACGACATCTCCCCGATGCGACGTCAGGACGGGGCGTCAACACGGGGGTTGACGCCACGGCTATTATCCACGCTGAGAGCGCTCGTGTGCAATTGCACGAGAAATTGCGCGAGATTTTTCGCCGATGCGCGTCCGGACTCCCCCGAACGGCGCGCACCGGGCGGACCGGGACAGCAAGGAGACAGCGGTGGCAGGAGTGCGGAACGGAGTGCGGGCCGGTCAGTTGGGCGCCCGCTGGATCAAGAGCCGGCACAGCAACGCCGAGGGCAACTGTGTCGAGGTGGCCCCGCTGCCCGACGGGAGCATCGCGATGCGCAACTCCCGGGACCCCGACGGCCCGGCCCTCGTCTATACGGCGGCGGAGCTGGCGGCGTTCCTGGCCGGCGCCAAGGACGGCGAGTTCGACCACCTGGTCTGAATGCCCGCGGCGAACCGGCGCGGGCCTCCCGGGCCGGTTCCGGGAAGCGGAGCACCGCTCACTACTTCCGCTCGGCTTTCGCACGTGGATGCGGTGAGGGACAGTCAGATGCGATAGTGTGAATCGCCCTTGTGCCGGTCTGCTGGGAGTCAGGATGTCCGCCGCGTCGCCTCGAATCTCCCGTCTGGAACCCTATCTGGACAGGTCCGAGCCCGCTCCGACCCTGCTGAAGATGCTGGTCGGTGTGCAGCTGGCCGGTTTCCGTGACGATGCCGGACTGTCCCAGGAGCAGGCGGCCCGCTCCGTCGGCTTCAGCCCGGCGAAGCTCTCCCGTATCGAGTCCGGCAAGGGCCGGCGCCCGCCGACCGAGGCCGATGTCCGCGCCCTGCTGACGCGGTACGGCACCGACGAGTACGAGGTTTCGGTGCTGCTCAAACTGCTCCGGCGGGCCGGTGAGCCGGGTTGGTGGCAGCGGTACGACAAGCGGCTGATGCCCGAGTGGTTCGACCGTCTGGTCGGCCTCCAGGAAGCCGCCGCCACCATCCGTACGTTCGAGATCCAGTACGTCCCCGGACTGCTGCAGACCGCCGCCTACACCCGCGCGGTCGTCGAGCGGGGCCTGCCGAACGTCCCGTCCGGCGAGGTGCGGCGCCGGGTCGAACTGCGGATGCGCCGTGCCGAACTGCTGCAGCGCGAGGACGCCCCGCAGATCTGGGCCGTCATCGACGAATCCGTTCTGCTGCGCGTCCTGGGCAGCCGCGCCGTGATGCGCGAGCAGCTCGAGCACCTGGTGACACTGGCCGGGCGCACCAACGTGACCGTGCAGATCGTCCCGCTGGACGTGACGAACGCGTCCGCTCCCGCCATACCCGTCACCTATCTTCGCTTCGGCGGCCTCGACCTGCCCGACGTGGTCTACCTGGAGCACATCAGGAGCGCCAACTTCCTCGAGGACCGCGACGAGACGGAGGAGTACCGGATCGCGCTGGACCGCCTCGCCGACGAGGCCCTCAAGCCGCGCGACTCGGTGGATCTGCTCCAGCGGACGATCAAGGAGCGCTACGCCACGGTGTAGCGGCGGGCCGACGCGCCGGCGCCCCCGTGGGACCCGACGGTCCGGCGGGGGCGCCGTGGCGTGTGCGGCTACTGCGGAAGCCGGCCCACACCGCCGAACTCGATCCACTCCTGGGTGAGCTGACGGGGCGCCACCTCCGTGTCGGGCCGCCAGGTGGAGACCTCCACCAGGCCCGGCTCCAGCACCTCCAGGCCCTCGAAGTACGACTCCACGTCCCGCTTCGTGCGTACGCGCCCCCAGTGCCCCTGGGTCGCCCGGTCCATGAAGTCGGTGACGGCCCTGCGGACCTCGGCGTCCTCGCTGACGAGCTGGCACATCACCATGAAGCTGCCCGGAGCCAGCCGTTCCCGCACCCGGCGGGCCAGGGTGAGCGGACCGTCGGTGTCGTCGTCCGGGATGCAGTGGAAGACCGAGTTGAACAGCACACAGACCGGCTCGGAGAAGTCGATCAGGCGCTCGGTCTCCGGATGGCCGAATATCCCGTCGGTGTCGCGCATGTCGGCCTGGATCACCACCGTCCGCTGGTCCTGCTCCAGCAGGGCGCGGCCGTGCACCAGCACCATCGGATCGTTGTCGGCGTACACCACGTGGGCGGTCGGGTCGATGCGCTGGGCGACCTGGTGGACGTTGTCCTGGGTGGGCAGACCGGAACCGTGGTCGATGTACTGCCGTATCCCGTACTCCGCGCTGAGGGTGCGGACCACCCGCTGGAGGAAGCGCCGGTTGTTCAGCGCCAGCCGTCGGGTGCTGGGCACCACCTTGTCGAGTTCCTCGACCGCCGCCCGGTCCGCCGCGTAGTTGTCCTTGCCGCCCAGGTAGTAGTCGTACATGCGCGCCGCCGTCGGCACGGACGCGTCGATCTCGGTGGACAACTGCTTACCGGTGTGCATCGTTCCCCCTGCGGGCCGCGCCAACTGGACTGGCTGGACAGGGAGTACATCCTAGGGAGACGCGCGGTCCCCGTGCCAGCCCGTCGGTGAACCCGGCCGGAACGGACTGCGCACCCATCACCCGTGACTACTCACCGTGCCCTTGCGGACGCCCGGTGTGAGTGCAGGGGTCGCCGTGAGGGGGTACTCGCGGGGCGACGGCGTCTGCCTGTGGAAGGCCGGACCCTTCCCGCTCCACCGGGAGACGCTCGACCGGGCGGCACAGGCCCTCCGCGACGGCGATCTGCTGGAGCCGGTCTCCTCCTGTCATCCGCGGACCCTGCGCCGGACCAACACGATGATCAAGGTGCTCTCCCCACAGCTCCTGGCCGGCGCGTGACCTGCCCCGGCGGCGGTCCCCGCAGCTTGCCTGCGCACGCGCGTGTGCCCCGCTATCGTCGGGTTCGTCCCCAAGGGACGTTCGTCGCCGGCGTCACCCACGGCCGGCCATCCGCTGCCCCGGGAGGCACGCATGGACGACTACTACGACCTCGGCGACCACCGCCGGCCCGTGACGACCTCCTCCGCCGAGGCACAGCTCTGGTTCGACCGCGGGCTGATGTGGACGTACGCGTTCAACCACGAGGAGGCGGTCGCCTGTTTCGAGCGCGCCGCCGAGGCCGACCCCGACTGCGCCATGGCGCACTGGGGCATCGCCTACGCCCTCGGCCCCAACTACAACAAACCCTGGGAGGCCTTCGACGGCGACGAACTCGTCCACACCGTCGCCCGCACCCACACCGCCGTCGAGCGGGCGCACGACAGGGCCGCCCACGCCACCCCCGTCGAACGGGCCCTCATCGAGGCCCTGCGCGCCCGCTACCCGCGCGCGCAGGCCGCCGAGGACTGCTCGGTCTGGAACGAGCCCTACGCCGACCGGATGCTCGAGGTGTACGAGGACGCCCCCGGCGACCCGGACGTGGCCACCCTCTGCGCCGACGCCCTGATGAATCTCACCCCCTGGCAGCTGTGGGACCTGCGCAGCGGCCGTCCCGCCGACGGCGCCCGCACCCTGGAGGCCAAGGCGGTCCTCGACGGCGCGCTCGCCACCGAGGCGGGCGCCCGGCACCCCGGCGTCCTCCACCTGTACATCCACCTGATGGAGATGTCCCCCACGCCCGAAGCGGCCCTCACCGTCGCCGACCGGCTGCGGGGCGCCGTGCCCGACGCAGGGCATCTGCACCACATGCCCTCACACCTGGAAGTGCTCTGCGGCGACTACCGCCGGGTGGTGTCGGACAACACCCTCGCCGTCGCCGCCGACGAGAAGTACCTCCGGCGGGCCGGCGCCATGAACTTCTACACGCTCTACCGCGCCCACAACCACCACTTCAGGATCTACGGCGCCATGTTCGCCGGCCAGTCGGCGATCGCGCTGGACGCCGCCGCCCGGCTCGAGGCCGCCGTTCCCGAGGAACTGCTCCGCGTGCAGAGCCCGCCCATGGCCGACTGGCTCGAGGGGTTCCTCGCCATGCGCGTCCACGTCCTGATCCGCTTCGGCCGCTGGGACGACATCCTGGACCTGCCGTTCCCCGCCGACCCGGAGTTCCACTGCGTGACCACGGCCATGCTCCACTACGCCCGTGGCGTCGCCCTGTCCGCGACCGGCGCCGTCGACCGGGCCGAGGCGGAACGGGACAACTTCCGCGCGGCCGTCCGCCGCGTCCCCGGCACCCGGATGCTGTTCAACAACACCTGTCTGGACATCCTCGCCATCGCGTCGGCGATGCTCGACGGTGAACTCGCCTACCGCAAGGGCGAGTACGACACCGCGTTCGCCGCGCTGGAGCGGGCCGTCGCCCTCGACGACGGCCTGCCCTACGACGAACCCTGGGGCTGGATGCAGCCCACCCGGCACGCCTACGGGGCGCTGCTGCTGGAACAGGGCCGGGTCGAGGAGGCCGAAGCGGTGTACCGGGCAGACCTGGGCCTCGACTCCACCCTGCCCCGCCCCCTGCAGCACCCGAACAACGTCTGGGCGTTGCACGGGTTCCACGAGTGCCTGCTGCGCACCGGGAGGACCGGGGAGGCCGCGATCATCGGCCGCCAGCTCAGGCAGGCGGCCGCGCTGGCGGACGTACCTGTCGAGGCGTCCTGCTACTGCCGGCTCGAGACGGGCCCGGGGGCGGCCGTGCGGGCGGCTCCGGAGACGGGTCGCCCCTGCCACTGAACCGGCCCGGGACGGACCGGCTCGGCGGCAGGGACGGTGTAACCGTCTCAGCTCGCCTCGACGACGGACTGGAACGTCCTCATGCAGGAGAAGCAATGCCGGTCGGTCGCGTGCCGATGCGTCGACTCGTTCTGCTTCTCCACTCCGCAGAGCGTGGATGACTTGTCCGACGTGAGGACATGCCACACCAGCTCCCCCGAGGTGTCTGCACCGCACCACATCTCGTGCATTCCCAGCTCCCTCCGGGTAGGCATGGAGGCCGCTTCCATACGAGCACGGGCCGGGGCCGGACGGCTCGTCCGGCGGGGCAGTCGGGTGACGCACCGGGCCGGGATGCATGGCGGCGGCACCGGCCGGATCCTGGAGGGATGAGGAAACCGCCGATCGTGGTGCACCCCCCGCTCGGGTCGGGCGGCCGCCGGGTGACCGTACGCGGTGAGATCGTCGGCCTCGCGAACTCCGACCGGGACGTGGTGGAATTCCTGCGCCGGGCGGGACTGCCCGAGGCCGAACGGCTGCTGGACGATCCCGCCTGGGTGAAGTGGGCCGGCGGCCGGGCGCACGTCTACGACGCGGCCTGACGGACCCTCTCCGACGCACCGCGGCCACCGTCGGCGCCGACTCCGACGGTGACCGCGCCTGCCCCTGTACCCCCGCGTCCCTGTCGCATGCCGGGCGCCCCGGCCCGTCCGCTGCGCACCCGACGCCGTATACGAGACCGGTGAGATTGCCGGTCCGCACCGGCTCCCTCCTCTCCGACAGTGGCACCGCCAGTCCATCGGCGGCGCCCCCGGCCGGGGCACGGCCCCAACCGTGCCGTGAACCATGTGCATCCACCGGCCGGGCGGTCCGCCGCGACAGAGAGGACCACTCGTCGTGCAGCAGCACCCCCACACCCGCAGGCGCCGGACCGGCCGGCTCGCCGGACTGACCGCGGCCCTCGCCGCCGCCGTCGCGCTCACCACCCTCACCGGCCCCGGCGCCCAGGCGGCCGACAACCCGTACGAGCGCGGCCCGGCACCGACCGAATCGAGCATCGAGGCGCTGCGCGGCCCGTACGCCGTCTCGGACATCTCCGTCTCCTCGCTGTCCGTCACCGGCTTCGGCGGAGGCACCGTCTACTACCCGACCAGCACCGCCGACGGCACCTTCGGGGCGATCGCCATCGCTCCCGGCTTCACCGCCTACCAGTCCTCCATCGCCTGGCTGGGCCCGCGCCTGGCCTCCCAGGGGTTCGTGGTGTTCACCATCGACACCAACACCACCCTCGACCAGCCCGCCTCCCGCGGCGACCAGCTGCTCGCCGCGCTGGACTACCTCACCCAGCGCAGCGCGGTCCGCGGCCGGATCGACAGCAGCCGGCTCGGTGTCATGGGCCACTCGATGGGCGGCGGCGGCACCCTCGAGGCCGCCAAGGACCGGCCCTCCCTCCAGGCCGCGATCCCCCTGACCCCCTGGAACCTCGACAAGACCTGGCCCGAGGTCAGGACCCCCACCCTCCTGTTCGGCGCCGACGGCGACACCGTCGCCCCGGTCTCCAGCCACGCCGAACCCCTGTACACCGGCCTGCCGTCCTCCCTGGACCGGGCGTATCTGGAGCTGAACGGCGCCACCCACTTCACGCCCAACTCGTCGAACACGACGATCGCGAAGTACAGCGTTTCCTGGCTGAAGCGGTTCATCGACAACGACACCCGCTACGAGCAGTTCCTCTGCCCGCTGCCCCGGCCGAGCCTGACGATCGAGGAGTCCCGCGGCAACTGCCCGCACACCTCCTGATCCCCTGACCCGGTGGCGGTCCGCGAACGGCGCGGGCCGCCACCGGCGTTGTGCGCGGGCACCGCCGGGCGCCGGGCGCCCTGGGCCCCGGCACACTCGTGGACGCACCCCCTCCACCCGGCCTTACGCGTGAGTAACGTCGAGTGAATGACCGGACAGACGACTCCGCGACGGCAGACGGACCACCGGCTGCCGGACCATGCCGCCCGCGCCCACCGCTACACCGCCGCCGCGGCACGGGCGCTCCTCGCCGGGCACTCACCCGCGGCCCTGCGCCTCCTCGACGCCGCCCGCAGCCGGCCGGCCCCCGCGTCGGTACGGGGCGGCGCGGAACTCCTGCGGGGCTCGGTACTCCTCACCGACGGCCCGGTGGCCGACGCCCACGCATCCTTCCTCCTCGCCGCGACGCTGCTGGCCGCCACCGACCGGACCGCCGCCGACACGGCGACCCTGGCAGCGGCGGAAGCGGCCTGGTCCGCCGGCGATCCGACGGCCTGCCTCCACGCCCTCGCCCTCCACACCGCCCCCACACCGGCCGCGCCGACGCCCGGCTCCGTCCCCGGCCGTGGAGCACCGGCCACCGGGCCGCCGCCTCCCGGCACCGCCGTCCGCCCGACGGCCGACGCCGGTACCGAGGCGGCGTCACCGGCCGGCGTTCCCCGGCCGCCGGGCCGTGTCTCCGGCTCGGGCCCGGACGTGCCGGTCGCGGCCGTCGGGCCCGAGCCGGAACCGTCGGCCGGCGGTCCCCGGCTGCCCAGCCCGTCCACCCGGCCGGGGGTGTCCGCGGGCACCGCCGACCGGTCGGCGGCCGGGGGTGGTTCGGGGCCGGACGTGCCGCCGGCGACCGTCGGCACCGAGGCGGAACAACCGGCTGACCGTCACCGGCCGCCCGGCCTTCCCGGGGGCTCGCGGGTGTCGGCGGCCGGGGCATCGTCCGCCGGGTCCGGTTCCGGTGCCCGGTCGGTGGCCGGGGGTGGGTCCGGGGCGTGCGGGCGGGTAGGGCGTTCGTCGTCTTCCGGCCCCGGTCTTCGGGCTGCCGCCGGTGCCGGCTCGGAGACGCCGGCATATGAGCCCCCGCCGTCCGGATCTCTCGGCCCGGGTGGGGCCGAGGCGGAAGCGGCCGCGGCCGGGGGCGGGGGGCCGGGGGCCGGTGGTGACGCGTGGAGCGCCGTACAGGGGCGTACCGCGGTGTTGCGTGATCACCGGGACGGGATGCGGGATGTGCTGCTGGGGCGGTTCGACCGGGCCGCCGGGCCGTTGCGGCGGGTGGTCGCGTACGAGCCGGGCGGCGACGGGGCCGAGCCGCTGCTGCGGGCCGCCTCAGCCGCGCTCATGCTCGGCGACGTGGCCGCCGCCCGCCGCGCCGGCGCCCGGGCGCTCGCCGCGGCCCGTATCCACGGCTGTGCCGCCCTCGAACCACGGGCCCTGGAGTACCTCGCCTACGCCGAACTGCGTGCCGGACGCCACCAGCTCGCCCGCACCCACGCCGAGGAGGGACTGCGCGCCGCGTCCCGGACCGGGCAGCGCAACACCGCCGCCCACCACCACGCCGTACTGGCACTCGCCGCGTCCATCGAGGGGGAGCGGGATGTCGTCGCCGAGCATGTCGAGGCGGCCCTGCGCACCGCCCGCCGGCACGGACTGGCCCAGGCCGCGACGCTCGCACAGTGGGCCACGGCCCGTGCCGACCTCGGTGCCGGCCGCCCCCGCGAGGCCGCGGACCGGCTCGGCCCGCTGGTGCGCCCCGGTGCGCGCCGCGGCCACTTCGCGGTGTGGATGCTCGCCGTCCCCTGCTTCGTGGAGGCCACCGCGCTCGCCGGCCGTCCGGAACTCGCGGCCTCGGCCGTCGAGGACTTCGCCGTATGGGCCGGGTGCCGGGCCGACCCGCAGGCCCCCGCCCAACTGCTGCGCTGCCGCGCCCTGCTGGCCGCCCCGGACGAGGCCGACGCCCTGTACCAGCGCGCCCTGGACCGCCACGAGGAGACCGCCGGCGACTTCGAACGGGCACGCACGGAACTGCTCTACGGGAAATGGCTGCGGCGCCGGCGCCGGCTGCGCGAGGCACGGACCCGGCTGGGTGAGGCCCTGATGGGCTTCGAACGCTGCGGCGCGCATCTCTGGGCGGAGCAGGCCGCCGCCGAGTCACGGGCGGGCGGCGCGGCCCCGGGCCGGACCGGGACCGGGGACCTCTCCGGGCTGACCCCGCAGCAACTGCGTATCGCACGGTGCGTCGCCGAGGGCGCCACCAACCGGGAGGTGGCCCTGCGCCTGTCCGTCAGCACCCGCACCGTCGACTACCACCTGCGCAACATCTTCGCCACCCTGGGAGTCCGCTCCCGCGTCGAGCTGGTCCGACTGGTCGAACAGGCGGAAAAGACCGGTGCACAGCTCTAGGGACCGACCGGACGGTATGTCATCCTTCGGGACAGGACGAGTCCGATGGCGGCCGGCCCACGGGCTCCCCCCGTACCGGCCGGGCGCCGATACGGGGACCCGCCGCACGGGCACCGCCGGGAAGCCGACCCTGGGGGAGATGCGCGATGCGACACGCCGTACGGCCACGAACCCTGCCGCGCCCTGGACCCGAGCCCGCACCCCCGCCCCGGACACCGCGCGTGCGGTCGCTGATCGACGCGGACGCGCTGCGCGTGCTGCACCGGGCCGCCCGCGTCCTGCTGGACGACCTGCCCCAGCTCACCGACGGGCTGGTCGCCGTTCTGCAGGAGCAGGAGCCCGCGTACAGGGCCGCCGTGGAGGCGGACGCCACCACGACCTGGCAGGAGGTGCACCGCTCGCTGCGGCACAGCATCTCCTCGCTGCTCGATCCGCGGGGCGCCCGCGACGCCGCGCGGCGCTGCACCTGGAAGATCGGTGCCGTGCGCGCCGAGCAGGGGCTGCCGCTCGACGCCCTGCTGCACGCCTTCCGGCTGGGCGGCTCCCTCGTCTGGCAGGGCCTGGTCGACGAGACGTCCCGGTCGGCACCCGAGGACGTACGGCTGCTGGTGCATGTGGCGTCCGACGTGTGGGACTTCGTCGACGAGCACTGCACCCTCGTGGCGGACGCCTACCGGCAGACCGAGCGGCAGCTGGCGTGGCGCAGGGAGAACAGGGTGCGGCTGCTGGCCGCGGCCCTGCTGGACGGTACGAGCAGGATCGCCGACCTGCCGGAGGCGGCGCAGGCGCTGGCGCTGCCGGAGCACGGGCGGTACGTGGTCGTCGCGGTCGCCGGCGGCGCCGGTCCCGGTTGTTCCGGTGCCCAAGCGGCCCTCGCCCCGGGTGTGCGCGTGCACTGGCACACCGGCGTGGAGGCGGACTACGGCATCGTCCTGGCCGGGGACGGTACGGAGCCCGTGGTCCCCGAGGAACAGGCGGCCGGGGCACGGATCGGCGTCAGCAGCGCGGTCCGGGGACTGTCCGCCGTGGGGGAGGCGCGGCGGCTGGCGGACACCGCGCTGAGCCTGTGCCCCGGGCAGGGCGGCACGATCCGGCTGACCGAGCATCTGCCGGCCGCGCTGGTGGTGTCGAGCCCGGAACTCGGCGCCGCGCTGGTGGAGCGGCTGCTGGGCCCGCTGGCCCACCTCGAACCGGCCGACGCGGAGGTCCTGCTGGACACCCTCGCCACCTGGCTGGCCTGCGACGGTTCGGCCCAGCGCGCGAGCCGCCGCCTCTACTGCCACCGCAACACGGTCCTCAACCGCCTGCGCCGCTATGAACAACTGACAGGCCGCTCCCTCTCCCGCCCCACGGACCTGACAGAGACGACCCTGGCCCTGACCGCCCGCAACTTCCTGACGTAGTCCCGGCCCACGCCCGCAACCGCGTGCGCCCGACGCCACATCACTGCGAACGGGCAGGCACATACCCGCACAGCTGCGGGCAGGCGCTGCACCCGCCCAGCTGCGGGCGATCGTGCCGCTGGGGCGGCACGGGTGGGCGCAGCGGCACCTCGCCGCAGACGGCACCCATCACACCGCCCGGCCCACCCGCACCCCACCCGCCCTCCCCCAAAAACAGAGGGGCCCGGCAACGGGCCCGCCTGGGCACCGGCACAACCCCCACCCACCCCCATTGGTACGCCGCAGCGTACGACCCCCAAAACCTGTACCCCCCGCCCACCCCCATGCTGTCGTGAGGCACCCCTGCCCCCCGAAGCCGCCGCGCCCCGCGCCCCGGCCCCGAGGAGTCGCGATGCCCGAAGCCCCACCGGACAGCTCACCCACGCTGCGCGTGGCGACCGTCGACGTCACCTACGGCCGTGCCCTGTCCGCCCTCCGCTCCGTGTCCCTGACCGTCCCGCCCGCCACCGTCGTCGCCCTCCTCGGCGCCAACGGGGCGGGCAAGACGACCCTCCTGCGGGCGGTCTCCGGCACCCTGCGCCTGCACCGGGGCGCGATCACGGCCGGCACCATCCGCTACGGCGACACGGTCCTCGACGGCGGGGACCCGGTCGCCGCGGTCCGTGCCGGAGTAGTCCAAGTCCCCGAAGGGCGACGGGTGTTCGCCGGCCTCTCCGTCGACGAGAACCTCCGCTCCGGCGGCCTCGGCCTCAGCCGCCGCACCCGTACCGCCCAGATCCAGGAGTCCCGCGACCGCGTCTTCACGCTCTTCCCCCGTCTCGCCGAACGCACCCACCAGGCAGCCGGCCTGCTCTCCGGCGGCGAGCAGCAGATGCTCGCGATCGGCCGCGCCCTGATGGCCGCCCCGCGCCTGCTGCTCCTCGACGAGCCCTCCCTGGGCCTCGCCCCGCAGATGGTGCACCGCATCGCCGAGGTGATCCGCGAGATCAACGCCCAGGGCACCGCCGTACTCCTCGTCGAGCAGAACGCCGGAATGGCGCTCTCCCTCGCCGACCACGCCCACGTCCTGGAGGTCGGCGAGACCCGCCTCGAAGGCCCCGCCGGCGAACTCGCCCGCACCGACGCCGTACGCCGCCTCTACCTGGGCGAGTCGGCCGAGGACCAGGGGGCGGCGTGACCGACCGCACCACCACCGCGCCGCCGCCCGTGCTCGACGTACGGGACGTCACCGTGCGCTTCGCCGGACTCACCGCCCTCGACGGCGTCTCCTTCACCGTCACCCCGGGCTCGGTGCACGCGCTCATCGGACCCAACGGCGCCGGCAAGTCCACCTGCTTCAACGTGCTGTCCGGTCTGTGCCGCCCGGCCGCCGGCACGGTGACACTCGGCGGCACCGAGCTGACCCGGCTCGCCCCGCACCGTATCGCCGCGCTCGGCGTGGCCCGCACCTTCCAGAACATCGTCACCACCCACGGCACCGTCGCCGACAACCTGATGCTCGGCCGCCACGCCCTCACCCGCGCCGGTTTCGCGGCCACCGCGCTGCGCCTGCCGAGCGCCGTGCGGGAACAGCGCGAGCACCTCGAAAGAGCCCGCGAGATCGCCGAACTCACCGGTCTGGGCGCCCACTTCGACAGTCCCGTCGCCCTGCTGCCCTACGGCGACCGCAAGCGCGTCGAACTCGCCCGCGCCCTCTGCCTGGAGCCCCGTGTGCTGCTCCTCGACGAACCGGTGGCCGGCATGAACGCCGCCGAACGCGCCCGTACCGCCGAGGCGGTGGGCGAACTCCGCGCCGAACTCGGCCTGTCCATCGTCCTCGTGGAGCACGACATGGGCCTCGTCATGCGTCTCGCCGACGACGTCACCGTGCTCGACTTCGGCAGACGCATCGCCCACGGCACCCCCGACGAGGTCCGCCAGGACCCGGAGGTGCTGCGCGCCTACCTCGGCACCGACGCGCCCGGGGAGGACGCGGCATGACGGCATTCCTCGACAACATCCTCGGCGGGCTGGCCCTCGGCTCGGTCTACGCGCTGGTCGCGCTCGGCTTCGTCGTCATCTTCAAGGCCTCCGGCGTCCTCAACTTCGCCCACGGCTCCCTGCTGCTGTTCGGCGGCTACCTCACCGCCGTCCTGCACGACGACCTCGGATTCGCCGGGGCACTCGCGCTGGCCGTCCTCGCCACGGCCGCCCTCGCGGGCGTACTCGACCGGTTCCTGCTGCAACGTGGCGGCCAGGACGCCCACTCGGCGCATGTGCAGACCATCGTCACCATCGGCGTCGACATCGTCCTGCTCACGGATCTGTCCCGGCGCATCGGCGGCGACCTGCTGTCCCTGGGCGACCCGTGGGGCGACTCGGTGACCGAGCTGGGGCCGCTGACCGTCGCCGACAGCCGGCTCGCCGCGATCGTGGTGTCGGCCCTGGTCATCGGCGCGGTGTTCGCGCTCTTCCGGTTCACCGCCTGGGGCCTGTCCCTGCGGGCGGCGGCGGAGGACCTGGAGGCGGCCGCCCTCATGGGCGTACGGCTCAGCAGGGTGCGCGCCGGCGCCTGGTGCCTGGCGGGCGCGCTTGCCGCGCTGGCCGCAGTGTTCCTCGCCGCGTTCCCCGCCCCCGGGCTGGAGCGCACCACCGGCCAGATCGCCCTCAACGCCTTCCCCGCCGCGATCCTCGGCGGCCTCGCCTCCCCGGCCGGTGCCCTGGCGGGCAGCATGATCATCGGCCTGACCGAGGCGCTCGTCGTCGGCTACGGGTCCGATCTGCACGTCCTCGGCGAGGGCTTCGGCGACGTCGCCCCGTACGCCGTGATGCTGCTCGTCCTCCTGGTGCGGCCCACCGGGCTGTTCGGCGCGAAGGGAACGGCCCGTGTCTGACCGACTTCCCGGCTTGCTCACCCGACGCCGTGCCTCGCTCCTGCTGGTCGCCGTCGTCCTGTGCCTGCCGCCGTTCTACCTGGACGCGTTCTGGCTGCGCATCGGCCTGTTCTCCATGGCGGCGGCCATCGGCGCGATCGGCCTCGCCCTGCTCAGCGGCACCGCCGGACAGCTCTCCCTCGGGCACGCCTTCTTCCTCGCCGTCGGCGCCTACGGCTATGCCTGGCTCGCGGGCGAACCCGGCCCGGGACTGCCCCCGGCCCTCGCCGCGCTCCTCGCGGTCCTGCTCGCGGGGGCGGCCGGCGGACTGTTCAGTCCCGTCGCCGCCCGGGTCAAGGGCATCTACCTCGGCATCGCCACCCTCGCGCTGGTCTTCCTCGGTCACCATGTGCTGCTCACCGCGGACTCCGTCACGGGCGGCTTCAACGGCCGCTCCGTGCCCCCGCTGACCCTCGGCGGGTTCGGCTTCGCTCAGAGCGACCCCGAACTGACCGTCCTCGGCGTGCCGTTCGGCGCCGAGGAGCGACTGTGGTTCCTGGGACTGACCCTGTTCGCGTTCACCTGGTTCACCGCCCGCGGCCTGCTGCGCGGACGCCCCGGCCGGGCGCTGGTCGCCCTGCGCGACAGCGAGACCGCGGCCGCCGTGATGGGCGTGGACGTCGCCCGTCACCGCTCGGCCGCCTTCGTGGTCTCGTCGATGTACGCGGGCCTCGCGGGGGTGCTCCTGGCGCTCGCCTTCCGCCGCGTGGTCCCGGACTACTTCTCCCTCGCGCTCTCCGTCGACTACCTCGCCATGATCGTCATCGGCGGCCTCGGTTCCGTCGCGGGAGCCACCGCCGGCGCCGTCTTCGTCACCGCGCTCCCGCTGCTGATGACCCGCTACGCCGACCAGCTCCCGCTGGTGACCGCGCCCGGCTCCGCGGAGGGGGCGGTGGGCCCCACCGAGGCGGCCCGCTACCTCTACGGCGCGGCGATCGTCCTGGTCCTGCTGTACGCCCCCGACGGCCTGCACGGTCTGACACGCCGGCTCCGGGACCGCGTACGGCGCCGCCACCCCCGTACCCCCACCCCGGAAACCGTCGTCCCTTCGCCACCGCAACCGGCCGCACGACCCAAGGAGCACACCCCGTGAACACCACGCACCCCAGGCGCCGCAACCGGCACCGCACCGCCGGGACCGTCCTCGCCGGCGCCCTCGCCCTGCTGCTCGCGGTCAGCGGATGCAGCTCCAAGGCGGGCGGCGGCGACAAGGGCGGCGAGGCCGCCGACGGCCTCCGCACCGGACCCGGTGTCGGCGCCGACACCATCAAGCTGGGCGCCCTCACCGACCTGACCGGCCCCTACGCCACGCTCGGCAAGAGCATCGTGCAGGCCCAGCAGATGTGGGCCGACGAGACCAACGCCAAGGGCGGCATCTGCGAGCGCAAGGTGGAGATCGTCGTCAAGGACCACGGCTACGACGTACAGAAGGCGGTCACCGCCTACGCCGACATCGCCCCGGACGTCGTGGCGCTGCCCCAGGTCATCGGCTCCCCGGTGGTCGCGGCCCTGCTCGACGACATCGAGCGGGACAAGATGCTCACCTTCCCGCAGGCCTGGGCGGCCTCACTGCTCGGCAAGGACGCCGTCCAGGTGCTCGGCACCACCTACGACGTCGACATGATCGCGGCCGTGGAGTTCCTGACCCGCACCAAGGGCCTGAAGAAGGGCGACACCATCGGTCACGTCTACTTCGAGGGCGACTACGGCGCCAACGCGCTGGAGGGGTCCACCTGGGCGGCTCAGCAGGCCGGCATGAAGGTGGCCGGGCAGAAGATCCAGGCCACGGACACGGATCTGTCGGCCCAGGTGTCGGCCCTGCGCAAGGAGGGAGTGAAGGCCATCCTGATCAGCGCGGGACCCGCGCAGACCGCCTCCCTCGTCGGGGTCGCCGCCTCCCGCGGACTGAAGGTCCCCGTCGTCAGCAGCGCCCCCGGCTTCGCGCCCCAGCTGATGAAGACCCCCGCAGCCCCGGCCCTGGCGGCGATGCTCAGCATCGTGAGCGCCGCACCGGCGGTCAGCTCCGATCTGCCGGGTGTGAAGAGCATGGTCGCGGCGTACCGGAAGAAGTACCCCGACTCGCCGGTCGACTCCGGGGTGCTGTCCGGGTACAACGCGGCGGAGCTGATGGGCGCCGACCTGAAGGCGGCCTGCGAGGCGGGCGGCCTCACCCGTGAGGACGTCGTCAAGGCGCACCGCGCGCAGACCAAGGCCGACACGGGCCTCGGCACCGCCCAGAACTTCTCGGACGTGAACCGTCCCGCGAGCGTCGAGACGTATGTGCTGAGGCCCGACGCCGGAGCGGTCGGCGGAGTGGTGAACGCGGAGGAGGCGCACGCGGCTCCGGGAGTCGAGGACTATCTGTCCGCCCGGTGACGGCCGGACACACCGTCGGGCCCCGGCGCACCCCAGGAGGGGACGCCGGGGCCTTCGTGTACCCGTCCTTCAATAAATAAATTAGGAATAATTATTGACAGGGGTTCCGTGTGGCGCCACAGTCTTCGCCGTGACACACCCGCCGTGCCACCGCCTCTAGCTCGAATAAATTAGTAATTATCCTTGACGTGGCGCGAACGCCACGCGAACCTGGATCCGCCGCGAGCGGGCGCCGGCCGTACGAGGGCCGGCGCCGGCCGCGCGGATCCCCAGGGAGTGCTCCATGACGAACCACCAGACCAGCCGACGCCGCTTCCTCGCCGGACTCGGCGCCGCCGGTACGGCGTCCCTGCTCAGCGGCTGCGTGACCTCCGGCTCCTCCGGCAAGAGCGCCTCCGGGGGAGCGGTGACCCTCCAGTCCAACCTGTCCGCCCCGCAGGCGAAGGCCGCGATGGAGGACCTCGTCGCCGCATACGCCGAGAAGGGTACCGGCGAGGTCAGCCTGAACACCGTGGCCGCCGAGACCTTCCGCACCCAACTGCCCACGTACCTCACCTCGGCCAACCCGCCGGACGTGTACACCTGGTACCCCGGCTCGGTCGCCGACGCCTACGCCCGCAAGGACCTGCTGCTCGACCTCGGCGAGGTCTGGGAGTCCCCCGAGCTCGCGGGCTACTCCAGGGCGCTGAACAGTCTGTGCACGGCGGCCTCCGGCAAGAAGGTCTTCGTCCCCACCACCTACTACTGGTGGGGCATGTTCTACCGGAAGTCCCACTTCGCCGAGTGGGGCGTCAGCGAGCCGAAGAGCTGGGACGACTTCCTCGACCTGTGCGACAAGCTCAAGAGCCAGGGCATCAGCCCCATCGGGCTCGGCGCCGGCGGCAACACCGCCTGGGTGGCCTCCGCCTGGTTCGACTACCTGGACATCCGTATCAACGGCGCCGACTACCACCGCGGGCTTCTCGCCGGTGAGCACCGCTTCGACGACCCCGAGGTGCGCAAGGTGTTCGACCGCTGGCAGGAGGTGCTGCCGTACTTCGACCCGGACGGCACCGCCGTCGCCTTCCAGGACGCGTCCACGTCCATGCTCAACGGCCGCAGCGGCATGATGCTGATCGGCACCTTCTTCGCCGACGCGGCCCCGAAGGACGCCCTGGACGACATCGACTTCTTCCGCTTCCCGGTCATCGACCCGAAGGTCCCGCTCGCCGAGGAGGCCCCCACCGACGGGTACTTCGCCGGCGCCCGCACCGGCCGCCACGACGAGGTGATCGACCTGATGCGCTACCTGGGCACCGCCGAGGCGCAGGAGATCTACATCAAGGGCTCCTCCGGTACGGTCCTGCCCTGTCACCCCGACGCCAGGGACGCCGGCACCCCGCTGGTCGTCAAGGGGCGGGCACACATCGAGGAGGCGGCGGAGATCACCCAGTTCTTCAACCGGGACTCCAGCGACGCCCTCCAGCCCACCGCCGACAACGCGCTGACCCGGTTCATCGCCGAGCCCGAGTCGATCGGCTCGATCCTCACCACCTGGCAGCGCGACGCCGAGAAGATCTGGAACGTCTGACGTGGCCGTCCTGACCACCACGAAAAGCACCTCCCCGGCCCCCGCACCGCCCCGCGGCAGGCGGGGCCGGGGCGCCCGCCGCACACCCCCGCTGGTGCTCGCCTTCGTCCTCGTCCCGCTGCTCGCCGAGGCCGTGTGGGTGTTCTGGCCCGCCCTCCAGGGCTTCTACCTCGCCCTGACCAGCTGGGACGGGGTGTCCGCGCCCACGTTCGTCGGCCTGGACAACTTCCGGGAGATGGCGGGCGACGACACGTTCCGCGACGCCACCTGGAACACCGTGCTCTGGCTGGTCCTGTTCGGCGGTCTGTCCGCCGTCCTCGGCCTGGCCACCGCACTCCTGCTCCAGCAGGAACGACGCGGCGTCGGCTTCTACCGGGCCGCCCTGTTCCTGCCCGTCGTCTTCTCCCTGGTCGCCACCGCCCTGGTCTGGCAGGCCGTCTACCAGCCCGACGGAGTCCTCAACCAGGTCCTCGAGTCCGTCGGCCTGGAGAGCCTGCGGCACGCCTGGCTCGCCGACCGGGACACCGCCCTGTACGCGGTGATCGTGCCCGCCCTGTGGCGGCAGATCGGCTATGTCATGGTGCTGTACCTGGCCGGCCTCAAGGGCATCGACCCCGCCCTCCACGAGGCCGCCAAGGTCGACGGCGCCGGACCCTGGCAGCGCCTCCGGCATGTCACCCTGCCCCAGCTGCGCGGCGTCAACGCCGTCGTCCTGTCCGTCATCGTCATCGACTCGCTGCGCTCCTTCGACGTCGTGTGGTCGCTGACCCGCGGCGGCCCCTACCACTCGTCCGAGCTGCTGAGCACCTACATGTACTCCACCGCCTTCCAGTCCCTGCGCCTCGGCTACGGCTCCGCCCTGGCCGTCGTGATCTTCGTCCTCGCGTTCGGGGTCATCGCCTCCTACCTCGTCCGCGCCTTCCGGGAGGCCGACTGATGGCGACCGCCCACACCCCGTCGGCCCTGCGCCGCCGGCGCCTCGCGACCGCCGGGTTCCACCTCGGCGCCGGCACCCTCGCCGTGCTGTGGCTGCTGCCCATCGCCCTGGTCCTGGTGACCAGCGTGCGCTCCTTCGACGACATCGCCGCCCACGGCCTGGGCAGCCGGCCGCACTCCTTCACCCTCGGCAACTTCGCCCGGGCCTGGGTCGACGGCGGCCAGCAGCGCGCCCTGATCAACAGCCTGCTGGTGACCGTCCCGACCGTACTGGTCACCCTGGCGCTGGCCGCCATGGCCGCCTTCGCCCTCAGCCGCTACGCACTGCCCTTCCGGCGCTCCCTGCTGCTGCTGATGCTCGGCGGCAATCTGCTCCCGCCGCAGATCCTGCTCATCCCGGTGTCCAAGCTCAGCGAACTCATGGGCGTCTACGACACCCTGCCCGCCCTGATCGGCGTACAGATCGGCTTCGGCGTCGGCTTCTACGTCTTCGTCCTGCACGGTTTCATGCGCGCCATCCCGCCCGAGATCCAGCAGGCGGCCGTCGTCGACGGTGCGGGGCCCTGGCAGATCTTCTGGCGGATCATCCTCCCGCTCACCCGGCCCGCGCTGGCCGCCCTCAGCGCCCTGTCCTTCACCTGGATCTTCAACGACCTGCTGTGGGCCATCACCGTGCTGCGCACCGACACCAAGATGCCCATCACCGCCGCCCTCATCGGACTCCAGGGCCAGTACGTCTCCATGTGGAACGTCATCGCCGCCGGATCCGTCATCGCCGCCGCGCCCACCGTGGCCGTGTTCCTGCGCTTCCAGCGGCACTTCGTGGCCGGCCTCAACCTCGGAGCGGTCAAGTGACACACCACCGCTGGACCCTGCGCACCGACCGTACGAGCTACACCGTGCGGCTCTCCGACGACGGCCCCTGGGCCGAACTCGACGCCTGGGGACCGCACGGCAGCGAGGACGGCCCATCCGCTCTCGGCCGGTCCCGGCGCACCCACTTCATCACCCCCGCCGACACCGCCCCGGCCGAGTATCTGCCGTCCGGCCTGCGCCCGTTCACCGGCGCCGACCTCATCGCGTCCCGCCCCGGCGGCGCCCGCGGAGTGTGGTGGGAGTTCGCGGGCGCCGAGGAGGGTGAGGGCACACTGCGGCTGGCGTTCACCGACGACGTCCTCGGGCTGCGCACCGTCCTGTGCTACGCCACCGTGCCCGGCACGGACGTCGTGCGGCGCTGGACCGAGCACACCTGCACCGGCGGCGAACCCCTGCGCCTGGAGCGGTTCGACTCCGCGGCCGTCAACATCCCCGCGAGCGACGGCGTACGGCTGACCTGCCTCGCCGGACAGTGGTCGCAGGAATTCCAGCGCACCCAACTCGACCTGACCCGGGGCACCTTCACCATCGGCAGCGTCCAGGGAGTGCCCGGACACGCCTACGCGCCCTGGCTCGCCGTACAGGACCGCTCGGCACCGCACGACGGCCCCGCGCCCACCTACGGCGTGGCCCTGGAGTGGCCCGGCAACTGGCACATCACCGCCGAGGCCGAACCGGGCGGAGCCGTACGGGTCCGCGCCGGACGCGTACCGCACGAGGGCGCGGTGCTCCTCGCCCCCGGCGACACCCTCACCACCCCCAAGCTGGCCTGCGTGTTCAGCCCCGACGGGCTCGACGGACTGGCCCGCGCCCAGCACCGCTACGAACGCCTGCTGACCGGCGAGCGGACCCACCGCACCCGCAAGGTCCTCTACAACTCCTGGGAGGCCACCGGCTTCGACGTCGACGCCGCCGGGCAGCTGGAACTCGCCGAGGCCGCCGCCGGTATCGGGGCGGAACTGTTCGTCGTGGACGACGGCTGGTTCACCGGCCGCGCCGACGACACCGGGGGACTGGGCGACTGGCACCCGGACCCCGCCGCCTTCCCGCGGGGATTCGACCGCTTCATCGGCCAGGTGCGGGCGCTGGGACTGGACTTCGGCCTGTGGGTGGAGCCGGAGGCGGTCAGCCCCGGCAGTCGCCTGCACGCCCAACACCCCGAGTGGGTCTACCGCGTCGAGGACCGGCCCGCCCGCCTGGTCCGCAACCAGCTCCTGCTGGACCTCGGCCGCGAGGACGTCCAGGACTTCGTCACCGGCACCCTCGACCGGCTGCTCACCACCTACGACATCTCCTACCTCAAGTGGGACATGAACCGCCCGCCCACCGAACGCGGACGCCCCGGCGCCGGGCCGGCGGGCGAGCTCGACCTGGACGCCGCACACGTCCGCGGCTACCTTCGCGTCCTGGACCATCTGCGCACCGCCCACCCGCACGTCACCGTAGAGGGCTGCGCCGGCGGCGGCGGACGCGTCGACCACGCCACCATCGCCCGCACCGACGTCGTCTGGCCCAGCGACAACACCGCGCCCCTGGACCGGCTGCGCATCCAGTACGGTTTTCTGCACGTCCACGCCCCGCATGTGATGAGCTCCTGGGTCACCGACGCCCCCGGCCTGTTCGACCCGCGCCCACGCAGCCTCGCCTTCCGCTTCGTCACCGCCATGTGCGGAGTCCTCGGCATCGGCGCCGACCTGCGCGCCTGGGGACCCGGACAGCGTGCGGAGGCGGCCCGGTGGACCGCCCGCTACAAGGAGGTGCGCGAGGTGATCCACCACGGCGAGGCGCATCTCCTCGGCACCCCGGACGACCCCACCTGCGGCGTCCAGTACGACGCCCCGGACGGCCGGCGCACCGTCGTGGCCGCCTTCAGCACCGGACGGCTCGACGGCGCCCCGCTCGTCCCCGGCCGCCCCGCGCGGCTGCGGCCGCGCGGCCTCGACCCCGCCGCCCGCTACCACGACACCGCGACCGGCACGACGTACGGCGGATCCCATCTGCTGCACTACGGCCTGCCGTTCGCGTGGAGCGCCGGCCACGACGCCGAACTGGTCGTCCTGACACGCCAGTAACCCCGGCCCGGCATATGTTGCCCGCACACCGAGTCACCGACACCGCGAAGGAGTCCCACCCCACGATGGACCAGCCCGCACCACGCCAAGGCGCCCGCTACCACGGCCGTACGGCCGTGGTCACCGGAGCGGCCTCCGGCATCGGCGCCGCCACGGCCGAGCGCCTCGCGCAGGAAGGAGCCGCCGTGGTGCTCGCCGACATCTCCGGGACGGCCGGCCGGGCCGTCGCCGGGCGGATCACCGACGGCGGCGGCCGGGCCGCCTTCGTCCGCGCCGACGTCACCGCCGAGGCGGACTGGGACCGCGTCGTGGAAGCCGCCCACGGCTACGGCCCCGTGGACCTCCTGGTCTGCAACGCCTACACCGTCGATGTCGCCCCCGCCCACGAGCTGTCCCTCGACTCCTGGCAACGGCAGCTCTCCGTCAACGTCACCGGCAGCTTCCTCGGCTTCCGCGCCGTCCTGCCCGATCTGCGCGCCCGGCGCGGCGCCGTCGTGCTCACCTCCTCCGTCCACGCCCACAAGGGCATCCCCGGTCACCCCGCCTACGCCGCCTCCAAGGGCGCCCTGCTCTCCCTGTGCGGACAGCTCGCCGTGGAGTACGGGCCCGAGGTGCGCGTCAACGCCGTACTGCCGGGGCCGATCCTCACCGCCGCCTGGGACAGGGTCCCGCCCGCCGACCGTGAACGCAGCGTCGCCGAGACCGCCGCCCGGCGCTTCGGCACCCCCGCGGAGGTCGCCTCCGCCATCGCGTTCCTCGGCAGCGACGACGCCTCCTTCGTCACCGGCTCGCACCTCCTGGTCGACGGCGGCTGGAGCGTCGTCAAGGCCTCCGCATGACCACCACCGCCGTCCCGAAGCAGAAAGGCTCTCCGACATGACGCGCTACGCCCGCCGCGGTGTGCACGGCCAGACCGTGGAAGCCCTGGCCCGCCGCATCCTGGGCGGGGACATCCCCGAGGGCGCGACCCTCGACCTGGTGGCCCTGCAGAGCGAACTCGACGTGAGCCTTACCGCCCTGCGCGAGTCCCTGAAGGTCCTCGCCGCCAAGGGCATGGTCGACGCCCGGCAGAAACGCGGCACCTTCGTCCGCGCGCGCGGCGACTGGAACCTGCTCGACGCCGACGTACTGCGCTGGCAGTTCGAGGGTGGCCGCACCACCGAAGCCGACCGCGCGCTGCTGCGCAACCTCGCCGAGGTGCGCGCCATCATCGAACCGGCCGCCGTCCGCCTCGCCGCGCAGCGGCGCACCGAGAGCGACCTCGTCGCCCTCGACGAGGCGCTGCGGGCCATGGGGGAGGACCACAGCGACGCAGGCCACGCCGTCGAGGCGGACCTGGCCTTCCACCGGGCGCTGCTCGACGCCACCCACAACGAACTGCTCGAACGCATGGAGATGGTCATCGAGTCCGGACTCGCCCACCGCGACCGGATCGTGCACAGCTCCCCGCACAGCGAGAACCCGGTACCGGCCCACCGGGCCGTACTGGACGCCGTTCGCGAGCAGGACGCCGACGCCGCCGAGGCGGCCATGCGGGCCCTGCTCGAACAGGCCGGCCGCGACCTGGACCGGATCGACGACGGCGACGACGACACGAAAGGCCCCGGCGCGCAGTGAAGATCGCCCGTATCGAAACGTTCCTCGTGCCGCCGCGCTGGCTGTTCTGCCGCGTCGAGACCGACGACGGCCTCGTCGGCTGGGGCGAGCCGGTCGTCGAGGGCCGTGCCGAGGTGGTGCGCGGCGCCGTCGAGGTGCTCTCCGAACTCCTGGTCGGCCAGGACCCGTTGCGCATCGAGGACCACTGGCAGGTGCTCACCAGGGGCGGCTTCTACCGGGGCGGCCCCGTGCTCTCCAGCGCCGTCGCCGGACTCGACCAGGCCCTGTGGGACATCGCCGGACAGGCCTACGGCGCCCCCGTGCACGCCCTGCTCGGCGGCCCCGTACGGGACACCGTCCGGGTGTACGCCTGGGTCGGCGGCGACGAACCGAGCCGGCTGCGCGAGCAGATCACCGCCCAGGTCGAGGCCGGTTTCACGGCGGTGAAGATGAACGCGGCCGGCGCCACCTCCCCCGTCGCCACCGCCGCCGAGACCGCCGCCGTCGTCGCCCGGGTGGCCGCCGCCCGCGAGGTCCTGGGCCCGGACCGGGACGTCGCCGTCGACTTCCACGGCCGTTTCACCGCGGCGTCCGCCCGCCGCGTCCTCGGCGAACTCGCCCCGCTGCACCCGCTGTTCGTCGAGGAACCCGTCGTCCCGGAGCAGAGCCATCTGCTGCCCGGACTGGTCGCCATGAGCCCGGTGCCGCTCGCCACCGGTGAACGCCTCTACTCGCGCGCCGAGTTCCTGCCCGTGCTCACCGCCGGGGTCGCCGTCGCGCAGCCCGATCTGTCCCACGCGGGCGGCATCTCCGAGGTGCGCCGCATCGCCTCCCTCGCGGAGACCTTCGGCGCGCTGCTCGCCCCGCACTGCCCGCTCGGCCCGATCGCCCTCGCGGCCAGTCTCCAGATCGCCTTCGCGACACCGAACTTCCTCATCCAGGAGCAGAGCCGCGGCATCCACTACAACAAGGACGCCGACCTGCTGTCGTACGTCGTCGACCCCGAGCCCTTCCGGTTCGTGGACGGACACGCGCGGCGCGGCGACCGGCCCGGTCTCGGCATCACCGTCGACGAGGCCGCCGTACGTGCCGCCGACCGCACCGGGCACGCCTGGCGCAACCCGGTGTGGCGGCACCCCGACGGCTCCTTCGCCGAATGGTGAGCGTGCCACCCCCGCGGATCGTCACCGACCCGGCACACGGCGGCCGTTGGACCTCGCTGACCGCGGGCGGACGGGAGTGGCTCTGGCACCGGGAGGCGCCCGAACGGGCCGAAGCCGCCCCCGGCGACGCGTTCGTGGACGCCGGCGGACTGGAGGAGTGCGTGCCCACCGTCCGGGGCACACCCGACCACGGCGACGCCTGGGCGCGGCGCTGGCACCGGGACGGGGACGTGGAACGCGTGGACTGCGACGGCTTCGGCCTGGCCCGCGCCATCCGGGCCACCGGTGAGGCCGCCGAGGTCCACTACACCCTGACCGCCGATCCGGGCTTCCGCTTCGTCTGGGCGGCCCACGCGCTGCTCGACCTCTCACCGGACGCGGTGCTGCGTCTGGCCCACGGGGCACGCACCCGCCTCCACCCCGAGGCGGCGCCGCTGCTGGACCGCCCCTGGCCCACGGACGCGCCCTGGGCCGAGGGCGTCTGGCCCGAACCCCTCGGACTGCGCCTCGACCGGTTCGGACCGGACGACGGCACCGCGGTCGGCGCCGTCGTCGACACCGGCCGTGCCTGCGTCCACGACGGCCCGGCGGACCGGCTGGCCCTGTCCGTCGAGGCCGACGGTCAGCCGGTGTCGGTCGCCCTGTGGCGCAACCTCGGCGGCTTCCCCGCGGACCGCCCCTACCGCAGTACGGGCGTCGAACCGATGCTCGGGCGGGTCTTCGGCCTCGCCGACGCGGGCCCGGACGACGCCGCGCGCGTACCCGCGTCGGGCGAGGTCCGCTGGCGGCTCACGCTGACCGCCCACTGCCGCTGCCCCTGAGCACTTCCAGGAAGGAACCCCCAGTCGTGGATCTCCAGGCCGCACTGGCCGCCCACCGTCTCGTCGCCATCGTGCGCGGCACCGACGCCGACGCCGCCCTGCGCACCGTGCTGACGCTGGCCGACGAGGGCGTCGAACTCATCGAGGTGTCGCTCACCGGGACGGACGCCCTGTCCGTCATCGCACGCGCCCGCGCCGCCCTCGGTCCCGGCCGGCCGCTCGGCGCGGGCACCGTCCTCACCGCCGACGACGCCCACGCCGCCCACGACGCGGGCGCGGACTTCGCCGTCACCCCGGCGCTCGGAGAGGGCGTGAGCGCCGCGCTCGAGCTCGGACTGCCGGTGCTGGCCGGGGTGTTCACCCCGACCGAGATCGTCGCCGCACGGTCCCTCGGCGCCACCGCCCTGAAGCTGTTCCCCGCCGCACAGGCCGGCGGGCCGGCCTATGTGAAGGCGCTGCGCGCCCCCTTCCCGCACGAGCCGCTCGTCCCGGTCGGCGGCGTCGACGAACAGGCCGCCCGCGCCTACCTCACGGCCGGCGCGACCGCCGTGGGCGTAGGCTCCCCCCTCGTCGGAGACGCGGCCGACGGTGGCAGCCTCACCGCCCTGCGCGCACGCGCCCGCGCTTTCAGCGTGGCCGTACGGGAGGCCGTGCGATGACCGTCGCGCTCCTGCCCACGCGCCTCGTACAGGGCGCGGGCGTCGGTTTCGCCGATCGCCTTCCGGCCGGGCGCATTTGTGCCGCGCCGAGCGTGCGCGTGTGCGCCACGGCCGTACGTGAGGCCAACCGATGACCAGCGAACTCCGCCTGGACCGCCCCCGGTTCGGGCTCGGCGCCGCCCCGCACCCGTCCGTACCGGAGGCCGCACGATGACGCGCACGACCACCGACGAGCTCCTTCCCACCCGCCCCGACCGTCTCGAACTCGGCGAGGGCATCCGTTTCACCGGCGACCGGCTGGTCCTCGTCGACCTCCTCGCCGGGCGTCTCCTCACGGCCCCCGACGATCCCGCCGCGCCCCTGGAGACCCTGCTCCGGCTGACCGTGCCGCTGGGTGCCGTGGCGCCCGTGGAAGGGCGGCCCGGGCACTGGATCGCCGCGGCCGGCACCGGCGTCTGCCTGATCGCCCCCGACGGCACCACCGACCGGCTCGCGTGCCCGGAGGGCGACGGCATGCGGATGAACGACGCCTGCGCCGACCCGTCCGGCCGCTTCTGGGCGGGCAGCATGGGCCACGACGCCGACGACGGCGCCGGTTCGCTGTACCGGGTCGACCACGACGGCACGGTCCACCAGGTCCTGGACGGCATCACCGTGCCCAACGGGCCCGCCTTCACCCCCGACGGCCGCCACATGTACCTCGCCGACAGTGCGCGCGGGATCGTCCGCCGCTACCCGGTCGACCCCGCGACGGCCGCGCTCGGCACCCCCGAGGTGTTCCTCACCGTGGACGACGGCAGCCCCGACGGCATGACGGTCGACGAGGAGGGCGCGGTGTGGATCGCCGTCTGGGGAACCGGCACCGTCCGCCGCCACCTCCCCGACGGCCGCCTCGACCGCGTCCTGCGCCTCCCCGCGGGGCAGCCGGCGGGCGTGTGCCTCGCGGGCGACGAACTGCACATCACCTCGGCCCGCGTGGGCCTCGGCCGTCCCGGCCCTTACGACGGCGCCCTCTTCAGCACCCGCGTCGGCGTACCGGGCGCACCCGCCGCCCCCTACCGGCCGTCGGCCTCCCCGGCGGAGCCGGTATGACCCCCGCTCTCCTGCCCGCCGAGGGACGTGTGGTCTGTGTCGGCGAGACGATGGCGGCCCTCGCCCCCGACCCGCCCGCACCACTGGAGCACGCCGGACGGCTGCGGCTCGCGGTGGCCGGCGCCGAGTCCAACGTGGCCATGTACCTGGCCGACCACGGCATCCCCGCCGTATGGCTCTCCGCCCTCGGCGACGACCCCCTCGGCCGCCGCGTCCGCGCCGCGGTCTCCGCCGCCGGCGTCGACGTGTCGTACGTCCACACCGATCCCCACCGCCCCACCGGGCTGATGCTGAAGGACCCCGGCCCCGACGGCACCCGCGTCCACTACCACCGGGCCGGCTCGGCCGCCTCGGCGCTCGGCCCCGGCCTGCTGGACCGGGAACCGGTGTCCTCGGCCCGGCTGCTGCACTTCACCGGCATCACCCCCGCCCTGTCCGCGTCCTGCCGCGCCCTGGTCACCCGGGCCCTCGAAGCACCGGCCGGCGCCCGCCCGTACGCGATCGGCTTCGACGTGAACCACCGGGCCGCGCTCTGGCCCGAGGGAACCGCCGCCCCCCTGCTCCGGGAACTGGCGGACCGCGCGGACATCGTCTTCGTCGGCCTCGACGAGGCACAGGACCTGTGGGGCGCGGACCTCACCACCGAGGACGTACGGACGCTGCTGCCCGGCCCGCGCGTCCTCGTCGTCAAGGACGGCGCCCGCGCCGCGACCGCCCTCACCGGCGACCGCACGTACACGGTGCCCGCACTGCGGACGGCGGTGGTGGAACCCGTGGGCGCCGGTGACGCGTTCGCGGCCGGATTCCTCGCCGGGCTGCTCCGGGGCACCACGGTGACGCGCGCGCTGCGCCTCGGACACCTCACCGCGGTCTCCGCCCTCAAGGTGACGGGCGACCACGGACCGCTGCCCGGCGCGGGGGAGAGGGAACGGCTGCTGGGACTCCCGGAGAGCGAATGGGCGGCACTCGCCACCGGGTGAGTGCCGTCAGCCGCCGACCGCCTCCGGATCGCGGTCGGACGACGGCCACACATACGGCAGATCGTCCGGCTCCCCGGCGAAGACCTCGCCGTAGGCCTCCGGATCCTTGCGGACCAGCGCCGAACGATGACTGCGGTGCATCGCCTCGTCGCCCAGCCACGGCGGCAGCTCACCGGCTTCGGCCAGCTCCTCCTGGCCGCGCACCGGCGCCCCCGGCCGCACTCCGGCGAGGTCGGCGACCAGCGTGGCGGCGCAGCTGTCCTGATGGCCCCGCTCCCGCCAGACCCGGCAGACCTCCAGGCCGTACCGCACCAGGGCCTCCTCGTAGCCGGTCCACATGCGCACCGCCGGATGCCGGCGCCACCCGTACCCGGGGACGATCAGACCGCGCAGCACCTGGATCGCCTCGACCCGCTGCTTGCCGAGCCGGCGCCGGTCGAGGACCAGCGCCGACTCGCGGAAACCGGGATACGGCAGAAAGGTCTGCATGGGACACCCCGGTTCCCCCGTTCCCGGCGACGCACACCCGCGGCGCCGCGCACGCTCAGCCCATCGTGCCCAGACGCGCCTCGCGCCACAGGTCGACGCCGCCCTCGGTGGCGTGTTCGTCGATCTCGGCCAGCTCCTCGGCGGAGAAGTCGAGGTTCTCCAGCGCCGCGACGTTCTGCTCCAGCTGCTCCGTGCGGGACGCGCCGACGACCAGCGAGGTCACCCGCGGATCGCGCAGCGCCCAGGCCAGCGCCATCTGCGCGAGGGTCTGCCCGCGCCGGGCCGCGACGGCGTTCAGGGCCCGCAGGCGGCGCAGCATCCCGTCCGTCAGCCAGCCGGTGTCGAACGACTTGCCCGCCGCCGCCCGCGAGTCCCGCGGCACGCCGTCCAGGTAGCGCCCGGTCAGCATCCCCTGCGCGAGCGCGGTGAAGCCGATGACCCCGAAGCCCTCCTCCTGCGCCACGTCCAGCAGACCGTCCGTCTCGATCCAGCGGTTCAGCATGTTGTACGACGGCTGGTGGATCAGCAGCGGCGTCCCGAGGTCCCGCAGGATGGCCACGGCCTCCCGGCTGCGCTCGGCGTCGTACGAGGAGATGCCGACGTAGAGCGCCTTGCCCTGCCGTACCGCCGTGTCGAGGGCGCCCATCGTCTCCTCCAGCGGAGTGGTGGCGTCCAGGCGGTGCGAGTAGAAGATGTCGACGTAGTCCAGGCCCGTCCGCCGCAGGGACTGGTCCAGCGACGCCAGCATGTACTTGCGCGAGCCACCCCCCTGGCCGTAAGGGCCGGGCCACATGTCCCAGCCGGCCTTGGTGGAGACCACCAGCTCGTCCCGGTACGGCGCCAGATCCCCGCGCATCAGCCGGCCGAAGTTGATCTCGGCGGAGCCGTACGGCGGGCCGTAGTTGTTCGCCAGATCGTGGTGGGTGATGCCCAGGTCGAAGGCGCGCAGGGCGATCTCGCGCTGCGTCTCGAACGGCTTGTCGTCGCCGAAGTTGTGCCAGTAGCCCAGCGACAGCAGCGGGAGGTCGAGTCCCGAGCGGCCGGTACGCCGATAGCGCATGGTGCCGTCGTAGCGCTCGGGGCGGGCGATGTGGTTCATCGGCAGGTCTCCGGTGGTGCGAGCGGGGGTGTCCCGTGCGATGGTGTGGATTCCTCGCCACAGTGCCCCCGCGTCATCGGGAAGTCCAACCGATCTCTTCCATGGCATTCAGCAGTACGGCTTCTGAATCGGCGGGCGGGCGCGACGACGGAATGGAGTCCGTGCCGGCGGGCAGGCGGAAGCGGCGGCGTGAGTACCGCGCGCTCCCCCCACAAGGAGGTCGACCATGAGGGTCCGTACGCTGACCGGCGGCCTGGCCGCGGTTCTCGTCCTGGCCGGACCGTTGCTGAACGGTCCCGCCGAGGCCGTCCCGTCCGCCGGCACCGCCCCGCGCCAGGTGGCCGTCGACGTGATCACCTACGACGCGAGCCGCGCCGGCGAGTTCAAGGCCGCGGTGGACCGGGGCGCGGCGATCTGGAACGAGAGCGTCGAGTCCGTCGAACTGCGTCCGGCCGGCTCAGGGGAGTCCGCCGACGTCCGGATCGTGGCGGACGACGGCTGGCCGCGCTCCGTCCCCTCCCCGCAGGGCGGCGGAACGGTCTACCTCGGGCGCGAGGCCATGGACCAGGGCTACTACGCGATCCGTGTCGCGGCCCACGAGCTCGGCCACATGCTGGGCCTGCCGGACCGCAAGCCCGGTCCCTGCTCCGACCTGATGTCGGGTGCCAGCGCCGGCCTCTCGTGCACCAACCCCTACCCGAGCGCCGCGGAGAAGGCGCAGGTCGAGAGGAACTTCGAGGGAGCCCCCGTCGGGGCACTCCTGGGACGGTCGTGACCCGATGTGACTCCTGGGGCGATCACCGCTATGGTTGACCCAGGTCAAGGCGACGGGAACTCCCGGAGTCCGACCGTGCGTTGGTGGTCCAAGGAAAGACGCCCCGCTTCCTGCGGGGAGATGCAGGTGCAAGGCCTGCCCGGCGCTCCTCTCGCACGAGCCCCGTCCCGGTCATCCGGGACGGGGCTCGCGGCGTTCCCGGTGGTGCTTCAGGGCTGGACCGGCATGGTGCGGCAGTTCGACACCGCCGGTTCGCCCTTCAGCCGGTCAGTCAGCCACGCCACCGCGTCGCCCTGGTCGGTGAGAAGCGGCGCCAGGTGGTTCGTGAGCAGCTTGTCGCCCAGGTTGGGCAGCCGTACCGCCTTGTAGGTGACGTCGCCGCCCTTGGCGCACCAGTCCACCGCCAGCTGCCGTGCCTGCGCGTGCGGGACGATGTCGTCCTGCACCCCGGTGACCAGCCGGACCGGCCCGGTCGGCCGCGTCGTGCCGAGACGCTGCTCGTCGAGTACGGCCTGGGCGGCGGGCTCCCCGGCGATGACCGCCGCGATGGACTCGCCGCTCTTCGTCCACCTGGTGCTCCTGGTGAAGCCGTAGCCGAGGATCGCGTCGCCCACGCAGGTGGTGGAGATGTCCTCCAGGGCGGCCCGCCCGGTGGCGTTGATGTTCTCCTCGACGACCGCGCGCAGCTCCGGCTCCTCCTGGGCGAAGCCGTTGATCGACCAGCCCAGCGCGCCGGCCAGGGCGCTGCCCTCGATGCCCTTCATCACCTCGGTCAGATCGGCGGGCGGCGCCCCGCTGTAGGTGCCGACGAGCGGGACCTCGGGCGCGTAGGCGCGCTGCAACTCGGCCGCGGCGGCGCTGGCGCCTCCGCCCTGGCTGTAGCCGTACATGGCCACCCGGGACGCCCCGGTCACGGAAGCGCCCGGCACCGAGTGCGCGGCGCGGGCGGCGTCCAGCATGGCGTGCCCCTCGTCCACACGGTTGACGTAGGTGTGGAGCCGGTCGGTCGCGCCGAGTCCGACGTAGTCGGTGACGGCTACGGCCGCCCCGGTGGCCAGGAGCCGGTAGACCGCCAGATCCTCGTACGCCAGCGACACCGTCCTCCCGTTGAAGGTGAGCGGGTGCTGCAGGGCGAGGGAGGGCGCGCACTGGTCGCCCTGCCCCATGGTCCCCGAGCCGACGACCACCAGCGGCCGGGGTCCGTCGCCCTTCCAGCGGGCGGACGGCTCGATGTAGGCGCCGGTGACGGCGACCGGCTGCCCGTTCGAGTCGGTGGACGTGTACATCAGGCGGGTCGCAGTGCCGGGCAGGGTACGGCCGTCCAGGCCCGGCAGGCCCAGCCCCAGCGGCAGTGGCTCGTGACGGACCAGCACACCGTTGCCCGCGGGCAGTTCGGCGGGCGGCGTGTAGAAGGCGGGGATGGTGACGCCCCGCGACACCACGGGGTCGCTCGCGGCGGCGGACGGCGCCGACACGCACACACAGGCGGTCGTGGCGACGACGCTGGTCAGCACGGTGCTGATACGGCTCACGGCTCACTCCTCGCTCTGCTCCAGGAAGGTGAACCGGAAACTAGCAGCGCTTACTTACCGCCGGTAACCCGTGAGTAAGTTACGGCAGGGTAACTTTTGTGGCGCGGGCACGAGAGCGGACCCCGCCGGTCGTCCGGCGGGGCCCGCTCCTGGCCGTCGGCCCGTCAGGCCGTGTGCAGCGTCAGCCCGTAACGGTTGAGGATCTCGTTGATGGGCTGGAACCAGGTCTCGCCCCCGCCGGAGCAGTTGCCCCAGCCGCCGGAGGTGACGCCCTGCGCCTGGTCACCGCTGATGAACGAGCCGCCCGAGTCGCCCGGCTCGGCGCAGACGCTGGTCTTCGTCATCTGACGGACCGCGCCCTGGCTGTAGTTGACCGTCTCGTTCTTGGCCAGCACATTGCCGCAGTGCCAGTGGGTCGTGGAGCCGGAGCGGCAGATCGAGGCGCCGACCGGAGCCTCCGCCGAGCCGCGCACCAGCTGGTCGGAGACCGTGCCCCAGCCGAGCACCACCGGCACCGTCCACCAGCCGCTGCCCACGTTCACCCAGGCGTAGTCGTTCTCGGGGAACGAGGAGCCCTGGAAGTTGCCGATGTACGAGCCGTCCCAGCCCCTGACCTGCTGCCCGGCCCCGCCGCAGTGCCCGGCGGTGACGAAGCCGCCGTGCACCGAGAAGCCGATGGAACAGCGGACGTTGCCGGTGTAGTAGGGGTCGCCGCCGACCGTTCCGGCGGCGAAGGTCTCGGCCTGGGCCGCCACGGTCCGCACGGTGACCGGGCCGGCCTCGCGCGCCTTGTCCACAAAGGAGCGGACATCGTTGTCAGCCCGCTCGCCGGCGACCACGTTCACGACGACCGTGTTGGCGGTCGGGTCGACGGCCCAGCTGCTCACGCCCGAGGGCGCGTCGAGGCGGTCGATCCGGGACTTGGCGGCGTCGAGCTGCCGGGCCGTGTGCTCGACGGTGCGGACGGCGGCGCCGGACGCGCGCAGGGACCGTACCGTCGCGGTGTCGGCGTCCGCGGTGACGGCCACCGTCAGCTTCTCGCTCCTGGCGTCGAACCAGGCGCCGCCGTAGGCGGATCCGGCGGTCTTGCGCGCCTTCGGGGCGAGGTCGGTGGCGTCGCGCTCGGCGGCCAGCCGGTCCTCGGCCTCGGTGCGGGTCAGCCCGAAGTCCCGCTGCATGGCCTCCAGCAGACCCGCGGAGGCGGGTGCGGAGCCGGCGGGGCGGGCGGTGGGGGAGTCGGGGGCGTCCTGCGCCGAGGCGGGGAGCGTGCCGGCCGCGGTCCAGCTGCCGATCATGAGCAGGGCGGCTATGCCGGCATGCGTGAGTCTGGTACGTCTCATGGAAGGTGAGCCCTTCGTCGTTCCAGCAAGGTGGGGGTGGAACTGCGCGGTCTGAGAGCGCTCTCATTTCCGGGTGGGCAGAGCTTAGCGAGCCTGACCGTGTCAGGTCTATGCCAATGCAGGGCCCTTTTCCGGTGGGTCACCGCACGGCTTTCGCCGCCTTCTCCGCCTCACGGGCCGCCGCCTTCGCCTCCCGCGCGGCACGGGCGAGGGCGTGCGCGGCGGTTCGGTGCAGTTGCCCGGCCTCCCGTTGCTCCCGGTCGGCCCGCTCCCACTCCGTACGAGCCTCCCGGAGTCGTTCTTCCGCGGCCGACACCCGTTCCCCGGCCTCCCGTTGGCGTTCACGTGCCCGTTGCAGCGAGGCGCCGGCCTCATCCTGCTCCGTGCGCAGCTCCCGTACGCGTGCCTCGGCGGCCCGGGCCGCCTCCTGGGCGTGCTCGTGCCGCTTTTGTCGTTCGGCACGCCGCTCGGCCAGTTCATCGTGCCGCCGGGAGCGGGCCGACGGCGTCCGGGAGGGCTTGCGAGAGGGAGTCGGAGCCGGTGCGCCGTCGGTCTTCGCGCGGGTCGGCTTTCGTGCCGTGGCCGGGGCGCCCGCCTCCTCCGCGCCGGGTGCCTCGTGCGCGGGAGTCCGTGCGCCGGTCGTGTCCGTGCGGGGCGTTCCGTGTGCCGGGGTTTTCGTACTGGCTGTGTCCGTGCGAGGCGCCCTCCGCGCCGGGGCCTTCGTACTGGCCGTCTCCGTGCGGGGCGCCCCCCGCGCCGGCGCCGCACCGGCCGTCTCCGCACCGAACCCCGTCGGCGGCGTGAGCGCGGTCTCCGTGCGGCCCGTGTCCCACAGGTGGGCGGCCTCCGGGTCCGCGAGCACCGCGCGCAGCGTCGTCTCCACGTCCCGCTGGGCCGAGCCCGACAGCGGATGCCCGGCCTCCCGTGCCAACAGCGCCGCCTGCCGCGACAGTTCGGAGACGATGCGCCGCCGCTGCGCGGACAGTTCCTTCAGCGCGCCGGGATCAAGCCCTGCGTACGCCTCCCGCAGTGCCCGCCCCAGCTCCAGGAACTGCCCGGCCTCGTCCGGCCGCGAGTGCCGCAGCAGGTTCGCCGCCCACGCGGCGAGCGTCGGCCGGCGGGCCGCGTGGATACGGCGGGCGTCGCCGGCCCGCCGGGCCGTCCGCGCGGCGGCGGCCCGTTCCTCGCGCCGGGCGACGAAGTCGGACGGCGGCAGCGCGTACAGCTCGTCCAGGACCGCCTCCACCTCGCCGTCCCCGCCGTCCGGTACGTCCTCACGCCGCATGATCCCCAGACTCCACCGGACGCGAGGCGCGCGCACATCGGATTCAGCCGTCCCGGCCGGTGAACCGGTCCGGGGCCAGCGTGGCCGGCAACAGAGCGCCGGCGCCGACGGCCGCTACCGGTTCGTCGCCCGGCACAGCGGCAAGTGCCTGACCGTCGACAACGCCTCCACCGCCGACGGGGCACACCTGTCCCAGCAGCCCTGCACCGGCTCGGCCGCCCAGACCTTAACCCTCACCGGCTGAACCACCGGTCCACGAGGGCGTGTACGCCGACGTCAGTACGCCGGGTTACTCCCGCCGTCAGATGTCCGTACGGCCCGGGCCCGGCACCGTGGGGGAGTGAAACTCAGCCGACCCGCACGCCGGGCCCACCTCGTCGTCCATGCCGTCGCCTCCGCCGGCTGGCTCGGACTCACCGTCGGGCTGCTCGCCCTCGGCATCACCGCCAGCACCACCGGGTCCGCGGCCATGGTGGAGGTGTCCGTCCGGGCCATGAAGCTCTTCGCCGACTGGCTCCTGCTGCCGGTCGCCTTCCTCACGCTCGGCAGCGGCCTCGTGCTGTCCCTCGGTACCCCCTGGGGGCTGGCGAGGCACCGCTGGGTGTGGACCAAGTTCTGGCTGACCCTGGCCACCACCACCGCGACGGCCCTCGTGCTGCGGCCCGGCGTGAGCGCGGCCGCGGCCGCCGTCTCCGCCGGGCACCCCCTGCCCGACGGGAACGACGTCCTGATGGGACCGATCGTCTCGCTCACCGCCTATGTCTTCATGACGGTGATCTCGGTCCTCAAGCCCTGGGGCCCGACCCGCCGCGGCCGGCGCCTGCGGGAGGCGGCCCGCAGGCCGCGGACCGCCGAGCCGGCCGGTGTCTGATCACGGCCGGGCGCACCGCCGGGTCACAGGGTGCGCTCCAGCCGGTCCGCCATCAGCCGCACGAGACGCGCCGGATCCTTCGGGCGGCCGCCCTCCGCCAGCACGGCCAGCGCGTACAGCAGCTCGGCGGTATCGGTGAGGTCCGAACGGTCCTCGCGCTCCCCGTACGCCTTGTTGAGGCCCTTGACCAGCGCGTGGTCCGCGTTGAGTTCCAGGATGCGCCGGGTGGCCGGCACCTCCTGGCCCATGGCCCGGTACATGCTCTCCAGCGCCGGGGTGAGATCGTTCGCGTCGGCGACGAGACAGGCCGGGGACACCGTCAGCCGCGTCGACAGGCGCACCTCCTTGACGTCCTCCGCCAGCCGCTCCCGCATCCAGCCGAGCAGACCCGCGTACTCCTCGGCCTGCTTCTCCCGCTCCTCGTTGCCGCGGTCGTCCTCCCGCGCGCCGAGGTCGACCTCGCCCTTGGCGATCGACCGCAGCGGCCTGCCCTCGTACTCGGACACCGCGTCGACCCACACCTCGTCGACGGGGTCGGTGAGCAGCAGCACCTCGATGCCGCGCTCGCGGAACGCCTCCATGTGCGGCGAGTCGCCGACGCTCTCCCGGGACTCGCCGGTGATGTACCAGACGGCGTCCTGTCCCTCCGGCATCCGCTCCACGTACTGCCTCAGCGTGGCCGTGCCGCCGTCCCCGTGCGTGGTCGCGAACGACGTCACCGCGAGGAGCGCCTCACGGTTGTCCGGGTCGGTGACCAGCCCCTCCTTCAGCACGGCGCCGAACTCCCGCCAGAACGTGGCGTACCGTCCCGTGTCGTCGGCCATCATGTCCTTGACCGACGACAGCACCTTCTTGGTGAGCCGGCGCTGCATCATCCGGATGTGCCGGTCCTGCTGGAGGATCTCGCGGGACACGTTCAGCGAGAGGTCCTGGGCGTCGACCACGCCCTTGACGAAGCGCAGATACGGCGGCAGCAGGGCCTCGCAGTCGTCCATGATGAAGACGCGCTTCACATACAGCTGCAGTCCGTGCCCGGAGTCGCGCCGGAACAGGTCGTGCGGGGCGTGCGACGGGACGAACAGCAGGGCCTGGTACTCGAAGGTGCCCTCGGCCCGCAGCTGGATCGTCTCCAGCGGTTCGCGCCAGTCGTGGCCGATGTGCTTGTACAGCTCGTGGTACTCCTCCTCGGACACCTCCTCGCGCGAGCGCGCCCACAGCGCCTTCATGGAGTTCAGGGTCTCCGGCTCGGCCGCCTCCCCGTCGTCGCCGCTCCCACCGACGAGACGGATCGGCCAGGTGATGAAGTCCGAGTAGCGCTTGACGATCTCCCTGACCGTCCACTCCGAGGCGTAGTCGTGCAGCTGGTTCTCGGGGTCGGCCGGCTTGAGGTGCAGCACGACGGAGGTGCCCTGCGGGGCGTCGTCGACGGCCTCCAGCGTGTACGTGCCCTCGCCCCGCGACGACCACCGGGTGCCCTTCGGCTCGCCCGCGCGCCGGGTGAGCAGGGTGACCTCGTCCGCGACCATGAACCCCGAGTAGAAGCCGACGCCGAACTGGCCGATCAGCCCCTCCGCGCCGCCCCCGTCCTGCGCCTCCCGCAACTCCCGCAGGAACTCGGCGGTGCCCGAGTTGGCGATCGTGCCGATCAGCCGGCCGACCTCGTCGTACGACATGCCGACGCCGTTGTCCCGCACCGTGAGGGTGCGGGCGTCCTTGTCGATCTCGAGCTCGATGTGCAGATCGGAGACGTCGGCGTCCGGTGCCTCGTCCCGCAGCGCGGCCAGACGCAGCTTGTCGAGCGCGTCGGAGGCGTTGGAGACGAGTTCACGAAGGAAGACGTCCTTGTTCGAGTAGACCGAGTGGATCATCAGCTGGAGCAGCTGACGGGCCTCAACCTGGAACTCAAACGTTTCGGTCGGCATGATGCGCGATTACCTCACTGATTCACGGATCGCCGGATACTGGCCCGGATCACTCTAGTGAAAAGCGGGGCCGTCGTGCCGCGTTCGGCTTCCCCCCGCCCACGGCCCACCGATGTCACAGGCACCTGTCACACTTCAGTGGCGTGCGGGGGAGCGATGCGGGTAGTCGCGCGGGTGTGATCGGTGAGTGAAGGCGGGCCGGATGGAACCAGTTCCAGTCGACGAGGGGGACACGGTGCCAGGCGCACCGCGGCTGCGGGCGTCGTACGCCCTGGACGACGACGGCACGTGGATAGCGCAGGCACGACATCTCGCCGCCGCGTTCCTGGCCCGCGCCCGGTCCGAGGACGGCCTGCCGGTGTCGACCCGCGCGGTGGAGATCACGCAGCTCGTGGTCAGCGAGCTCGTCACCAACGCCCGCAAGTACGCGCCGGGCCCCGTCGGCCTCGACCTGCGGGTCGCCGGCGACGCCGTCGAGGTGATCGTCCGGGACGGCAACCCCGCGCCCCCGGTGGCCCGGGACGCGGACCCCGGACGGGTGGGCCAGCACGGACTGGAGATCGTGATGGCCGTCGCCCAGGCCCTGGACGTACGGCAGGAGCCGGCCGGCAAGAGCATCACGGCCCGTATCTCACTCCTCGCCTGAGCAGGCCCGGGCCGTCGGCAGGGTCGTGCGGACTCACTCGTCGTCCCCGGCGGGCAGCGGCTGCTCCGTCCAGATGACCTTGCCGTTCGCCGTGTACCGCGTGCCCCAGCGTTCGGCGAACTGGGCGACGAGGAACAGTCCGCGGCCGCCCTCGTCCGTGATCGCCGCCCGGCGCAGATGCGGGGACGTGCTGCTGCCGTCGGACACCTCGCAGATGAGGGCGCGGTCCCGGATCAGCCGTACCCGGATCGGCGGCGAGGCGTGCCGGACCGCGTTCGTCACCAGCTCACTGATGATCAGCTCCGTGACGAGCGCTTCCTCCTCCAGCCCCCACCCGGCCATCGTCCGGGTGACCGCCGAGCGCACCGAGGCCACCGCGGACGGATCGGACGGCACGTCCCACACGGCGGTGTGGTCCTCGTCCAGCGCCCGCGTGCGGGCGATCAGCAGCGCGACGTCGTCGCGGGGCCGCTCCGGCAGCAGCCGCCGCAGCACCGTGTCGCAGGCCTCGTCCGGGTTCCCGGCGCCCTCCAGGGCCCGCCGCAGCAGCTCCAGCCCCTCGTCGATGTCCCGGTGGCGGTCCTCCACCAGGCCGTCGGTGTAGAGCGCGAGGCTGCTGCCGGGCGCGAGCAGCAGCTCGGCGGTCTCGAACGGCAGCCCGCCCAGCCCGAGCGGCGGACCCGCGGGCACGTCGACGAACCCGGCCCGGCCGTCCGGACCGACGACGGCCGGCTGAAGATGCCCGGCGCGGGCCAGCGTGCACCGGCGGGTCGACGGATCGTAGATGACGTACAGACACGTCGCCCCCGTGACCTGCGCGGCCTCACCGTCCCCGCCCTCGTCCTGGTCGATCCGGGTCACCAGCTCGTCCATGTGCCACAACAACTCGTCCGGGGGCAGGTCCAGAGTGGAGAAGTTGTGCACCGCCGTACGCAGCCGGCCCATGGTCGCGGCCGCGTGCAGCCCGTGACCGACCACGTCGCCGACCACGAGCGCCACCCGGGCGCCCGGCAGCGGGATGACGTCGAACCAGTCGCCGCCGACCCCGCCGCGCCCCGCCTGCGCCGGCAGATAGCGGTGCGCCACGTCCAGCGCGTTCTGCTCCTGCAGCGCGCGCGGCAGCAGACTGCGCTGCAGCGTGCCCGCCATGGCGTGCTCACGGGTGTAGCGGCGGGCGTTGTCGATGCTGACCGCCGCGCGGGCCGCCAGCTCCTCGCCCAGCGCCACGTCGTCCTCCTCGAACGGCCCCGGCTTGCGCGAACGCCAGAACGTGACCACGCCCAGGACGACACCGCGTGCCCGCAGCGGCACCGCGACCATCGAGTGGATCCCGGCCTCGACGACCTTCCGGGCGCGCTCGGGCGCCGGCTCCTGCCACCCGGAGAAGCTCGTCATGTCGGCCTCCAGGACCGGCCGGCCCGAGCGGAAACCGGCGCCCTGCGGCGTGGCGGGGCCGTACGGGATCAGCTCACCGACCGGCAGGAACGGGACGTCGTCCCGGACACCCCGGAACGCGACCCGGCACAGCGCCGCGTCCCGCTGCGACGGCTCCTCACCCCGCAGCACGGCCTCCGCCAGTTCCACGGCGACGAAGTCGGCGAACCGCGGTACGGCGAAGTCCGCCAACTCCTGCGAGGTGTGCACCACGTCGAGCCGGCTGCCGATGCGCAGGCCCGCGTCGTAGAGCAGCCGCAGCCGCTGCCGCGCCACATCGGCCCTGCCCTCCAGGGCCTGGAGTTCGGTGGTGTCCCGCAGTGTCGCGACGGCCCCGGAGGGCCCGCCGTCCCGGTCGGTCGGACGCTGGCTCACGGCCAGCAGCCGGCCCCGGGCGACGTACACCTCGTCGGTGGCCCGGCGGCCCTCGGCGAGCAGCCCGGCCAGGGCCGCGTCGACCCCGGCCCCGGCCGCCGTACGGCCCTCCGCGTCCGCGGGGAGGTCGAGCAGCCTGCGCGCCTCGTCGTTGGCCAGGGCCAGCCGGGCCTCACCGTCGACGATGATCACGCCCTCGCGTACGGCGTGCAGCACGGCGTCGTGATGTTCATACATCCGGGTCATCTCGGCCGGCTCCAGCCCGTGGGTCTGCTGCCGCAGACGGCGGCTGACCAGGGCCGTGCCCAGCACCGACAGACCGAGGGCGGCGGCCGTCGCGCCGAGCAGCAGCGGCACCTGGTGGTTGGCGGTCTCACTCACGCGTTCGAGCGTGATGCCGGCGGAGACCAGCCCGGCCACGGTGCCGTCCGGGTCGGTGACCGGCACCACGGCCCGCGTGGACGGCCCGAGCGTGCCCGTGACGGTCTCCCGGACGATACCGCCCTGCGCGGCGGGCTCGATGGCGCCGATGTAGTGACGGCCGATCTCGGCCGGATTGGGGTGGGTGTAGCGGATGCCGTCCGTGGTCATCACGACGATGAAGTCCACGTCGGCGGCCGCGCGCGCCGCCTGCGCGCGAGGCTGCAGCACCGCGCTGGGATCGTCGGACGCCAGCGCCGCCCGCACTCCCGGCGCCTGGGCGAAGGTCCGCGCCACCGCGAGCGCCCTGTTGCGGGCCTCCCGCTCGGTGTCGGCGCGCGCCTGCAGTACGAGGGCCGCCGCCGCGGCGAGCGCGAGGAACAGCACGATCACCACTTGCAGGGCGAACACCTGGTGGGCGAGGGGACGCGCGGTCACCACCGGGCGAAGGCGGCCCAGGAAACCGGCCATGCCCCATTTCTAGCACCGCCCCACGCCCGGTGCGCGAAGGATCCCCCAAGATCCCCCCGGCCCGCCCCCTCACCCGCCGACCCGCGGGGAGTCCCGCATCCCCGTGCTCCGCGAGCGGCGAGCATGACGGGCAGACTGTGCGGCCCGCCGTACGCCGACGGCGGCGTGACCGGAACAATGGGGGAGCCGGTGGGGTTCTCACTGGTGGAAGCCGTAGGGCATGTGGGAGAAGGGCGACATTCGAGATGACGAGGAACGAGGAGAGGGCGCTGCTCGCCGGCGGCTGCTTCTGGGGCATGGAAGAGCTGATCCGCACGTTCCCGGGTGTGCTGACCACGCGGGTGGGCTACAGCGGCGGCGACGTGCCGAACGCGACCTACCGCAACCACGGCACGCACGCCGAGGCGATCGAGATCACCTACGACCCGGCCGTCACCGACTACCGCACGATCCTGGAGTACTTCTTCCAGATCCACGACCCGAGCACGAAGAACCGGCAGGGCAACGACATCGGCACGAGCTACCGCTCCGCGATCTTCTACCTCGACGACGAGCAGAAGCGCGTCGCCGAGGACACCATCGCCGACGTCGACGCGTCGGGGCTGTGGCCGGGCAAGGTCGTGACCGAGGTGACCGCGGCCGGACCCTTCTGGGAGGCCGAGCCGGAGCACCAGGACTATCTGCAGCGCTACCCGGACGGCTACACCTGCCACTTCGTACGTCCCGGCTGGCGGCTGCCGAAGCGCACCGGGGCCTGACACCCGTATATGACGAGGGGGCGCGTCCGCTTCGCGGGCGCGCCCCCTCGTCATGGGCCGAAACGGTTCCGTCAGCCGAACTGGCCCGGCCGGTAGGCGCCGGCGGGCTGGCGGTTGATGACGTTGATGCGGTTGTAGGCGTTGATGACGGCGATCATCGAGATCAGGGCGACGAGCTGGTCCTCGTCGTAGTGCTTGGCGGCGTCGGTCCAGGCGTCGTCACTCACCCCGCCGGACGCGTCGGCGAGCCGGGTGCCCTGCTCCGTCAGCTCCAGCGCCGCGCGCTCGGCCTCCGTGAAGACGGTGGCCTCCCGCCAGGCGGCGACGAGGTTGAGCCGGACCGCGGTCTCCCCGGCCGCGGCGGCGTCCTTGGTGTGCATGTCGGTGCAGAAGCCGCAGCCGTTGATCTGGCTGGCGCGGATCTTCACCAGCTCCAGGGTGGTGTGCGGCAGACCGGCGTCCGTCACCGCTCTGCCCGCGGAGTTGATGTGCTTCAGCACCTTGGCCGCGAGGGGGTTGGAGAAGAAGTCGAGACGCGCTTCCATGGGGAGCTCCTTGGTCGGCTGTCGTGGATACACCGCACTGACGGAGGAGCTCCGGCGGATGTGACCGGAACGCGGATGTGACCTACGTCTCCTCGCCGGACGGCGGCGGTCCGACGTGTCGTCCGCGCGGCGGCGCACGACCGATAGCCTGGCCGGATGGACGGGGAGCGGAGCGTCGGTGAGTGAGCGTCGGGAGCGCGACTGGGCGGACATGACGCCCGGGGACTTCGATCTCGACGCTCCGCTGTTCCTCAGTGTGGGAACCGGCCCCGTCGTGGTGCCGGCCGAGCCGGACGAGTACGGTACGGCGCCGCTGTTCGGGGAGGAGACCCCCGTACGACGGCCGGGGCCGCGTCGTGTCCCGCGCCGGACCGCCCCCGAGGAGCAGGGGCGGCTGTTCTGAATCCGGCGCGGGACGCCGTCACGCTCAGGGGAACTGGGTGACCTTGGACGGGACGGTGTCCGTCCCCGACGTCGGGGCGCCCGTGTCGTTGATGACGTGGCGGTACTGCCCCTTGCCGCCGAGCGAGATCACCTGCAGATTCCGCATCTTGATACCGGGCTTCACCGGCACCTGGAATCCGTGGTGCTGCACGATGGTGTCGTCGGACGTGTAGTTGCAGTAACTGCCCAGCGCCCATGCCTCGTGGACGTTCACCGAGTCGGCGACCTTGTAGGACGCGTAGCCGACGATGCCGTCATGGGTGATGGCGGCCTCGTTGGGGGCGTCGTACGCCTTCTCGTTCTGGAAGAAGATCGTGCGGCCGCGTTCGCCGCTCCAGAACACGTCGTACTTGTTGAAGTGTTCGACGAAGAGACCCGTGGTGAGGACGTCGTCGCCGTTGACGCGCAGTCCGTAGTCGGCGCGGTTGGTCTCCCAGCCGACGCCCTCGCCGTGGTCGGCACGCCAGATCCAGGTGTGGTCGATGATCACGTCGTCGCTGTTGACGACCACGGAGTCGGTGGCACGCCCCGGACCGGCACCGCCGATACGGACGAACACGTCCTGCATGGTGGTCGGGTTGGCGGCGTGGTCCGCGGCGGAGCCGGGCTCGCCGATCCGCAGCAGCGTGTCCGAGTTGACCGGGCCGGCGTCGATCAGGAAGCCGGCCAGCCGGACACCGTCGACGTCCGCCACGTGCATGGCGTCGACCCCGTTGTCCGGGATGATCGTCGCCAGGCCGAGGCCGAGCACGACCGTGTTGGCGCGGTCGACCTCGATGGTCCGGTCCAGATGGTAGACACCGGGTGTGAACAGCAGGTTGAGGCCCTGGTCGAGCGCGGCGTTGATGGTCGCCGCCGTCGCGCCGGGCTTCACCACGTAGAACCGGTCGAGCGGAAGGGACGTACCACCCGTGTTGGCGGGCCAGGAGACACCGCGCGCGTTGGTGCGCTTGGCGGGCACGAACACCTTGTACTGATTGCCGTCCAGGTAGAGGAACGGCTTCTCACGGGAGATGGGCGTGGTGTCGAACGTGGTGTACGGGCCGGTCTCGAAGTTGCTCGCCGGAGCGCCCTGGACACCCGTGAACGTCATGTTCCACACGCCGTTGGTCCAGCCGCCGACGGAACTGTCGCGCGTGTACCACTGCTGCTGGGAGTACGGGCCGACGGTGCCGTCGATCTTCGAGTCGGCGATATAGCCGCCGGAGGCCCAGCCGTAGCCGTTCGGGGCGAGGTTGAGGCCGCCCTTGACGTGGATCCGGCGGAACGGAGCGGCCTGCGCGACCGCCCAGCGGTCGGTGCCGTTCACGGGGTTGATGGCGAGGTTCTCCGCCGAACGCCAGAAGTTCTGCGTGGCGTTGCCGTTGAACCAGCCGGCGTCCACGGTGAGGTCACCGTTGATCTGCACGTCGTCGGGGTTGAGTCCGAGGCCCGAGACCGAGGTGTAGAAACCGAGTTGGGCGTTGATGTTGTTGTACGCGCCCGGCTTCAGCAGGAACTGGTAGCGGCCGCTGCCGAACTGGTTGCTCTCCTGCTGCGCGAAGACCTGGTCGAACTTCTGCTGCAGGTTCGGCGTCGACGGGTCCACGACGATGACGTTCGGACCCAGATCGCCGCCGCCCTCGATCGGACCGGTGCCGCCGTCGTCGGACGTGGTGTGCACGGCGACCTCCCACAGGGAGTAGCCGTAGCCGGTCCCGCGGGCCGTGCCGAGGACGCGTACATAGCGGCCCGAGCCGCTCACCTCGTAGGAGGCACGGCCGCCGGTCGCCCCGGTGACGGACTTCAGGGTGCTCCAGTTCTGCCCGTCGGTGGACGCCTCGATCCGGAAGTCCTTGCCGTAGGCGGCCTCCCAATCGAGGTCCACCCCGCACAGATCGCGTACGGCGCCCAGGTCGACGCGCACCCACTGCGGGTCGGCTGCCTGGCTCGACCAGCGGGTGCCGGCGTCACCGTCGAACGCGGCGGCGGCGGGGGTGCCCGCGTTCTCCGTGGACGAGGCCGAAGCCGGCCTGCCCTGGGCGGCGTTGGCCGTGCCGCAGGAGGCGGGCGGGTTGGAGCCGGTGGTGCCGAAGACCTGGAACTCCCACAGCGAGTAGCCCCACTCGGTGGCCCGGTCCAGGCCCTGCATACGGACGTAGCGGGCCTGCCCCGACACATCCACGGTGTCGACGCCGCCGTCGCTCCCGGTCACGGTGCGGGCGTCGGTCCAGCTGCTGCCGTTCCCGGAGAACTGGATCTTGTAGTCCTTGCCGTAGGCGGCCTCCCAGTTCAGGACGACCCGGGTGACCGACGCCGTGGCGCCTAGGTCGACCTGGAGCCACTGGTCGTCGCTCGCGGCCGACGACCACCGGGTGCCCGTGTCGCCGTCCACCGCGCCGCTCGCGGGCGTGCCCGCGTTCTCGGCCGTGGAGGCGGTGGCCGTCCTGCCCTGGGACAACGGGGTCTCGGCCGCGGCGGCCGGGGCCTGGGCGGCGGGCAGGGTGACGAGCGCCGCCGTGGCGGCGAGCGCCGTACCCAGGGCTCCGCGTCTGAGGCGGCTCGAGTGCTTCATCTGTCTCATGCGTCAGCCTTCTGCTGGGGCGATGTGGGGATGCGGGCGAGCCCGCGTGCGCGCAGGCCGGACCGTCCGGCCGGCCGGTGGCGCTGTGCAGCGGCTCTCTCTGCGAGTAGGCATGCCGGAGGACGAACACGGCTGCGCGGCCGCTTAGTTCAGGCTTTGATTTAAGTGGTGAGACATCGCCCCGGCAAGCCCTCGGACATGAATTGGTGAAGCGGATGCCCGCCGCGGGGCGGCTCGCCGGGCCGAATCCGCATGCCTCGACCGCCCGGCCCGGGGTACGCGGCCGGGGCGGTTCACCCCTTCGGGGGGCGCCCGCTGCGGGGGTGCTGCCGACGTGAGACGTTGACAGCGCCTGCTGCCCTTTTCAGGTGCTATGCCCTGTCGGGGCGCCCGCAGTCGCAACTGAACGCACGGCCACCGTGGCCGGTCCGAAGCGGAGGAGTGTCACCCATGAGCGAGGCCAACCCCGTCAAGCGGGCGGCGAAGAAGATCGCGGAAAGCCTGCGGGACGACGGATCGGCACCGTCCGACGGCATTCCCGGCCGGCCCGGACCCCAGCCGCCCACCGTGGCCGAGCCGACCCGGCCCCGTGAACCGCTGCCGGCCAAGCCGGACCAGAGCGGCCCGGCCACCGTGTCGCCCACCGGCCAGCCGACCGGCGCCGACCAGGCGAGGGTGGCGCAGTCCGGCAACTACCTGACCAACGCCCAGGGCACCCGGCTGTACGACACCGACCACTCGCTCAAGGTGGGCCCGCGCGGCCCCGTACTGCTCCAGGACCACCATCTGCGCGAGAAGGTCATGCACTTCGACCACGAGCGCATCCCGGAGCGCGTGGTCCACGCGCGCGGCGCCGGCGCGCACGGGGTGTTCCAGAGCTACGGCACGGCAGCCGCCGTGACCAAGGCCGGGTTCCTCGCGGCGGACGTCGAGACACCGGTGTTCGTACGGTTCTCCACCGTGGTCGGCTCGCGGGGATCCGCGGACACCGTGCGCGACACCCGCGGCTTCGCCACGAAGTTCTACACCAGCGAGGGCGTCTTCGACCTGGTCGGCAACAACATCCCGGTCTTCTTCATCCAGGACGCCATCAAGTTCCCCGATGTCGTCCACGCCGTGAAGCCGCACCCGGACAGGGAGATCCCGCAGGCACAGAGCGCGCACGACACGTTCTGGGACTTCGTCTCCCTGCACACCGAGGCGACCCACCACACGATCTTCTTCATGGGCGACCGCGGCATCCCGCGCTCCTACCGCATGATGGAGGGCTTCGGCGTCCACACCTTCCGGCTGGTGAACGCCGAGGGCGGCACGACCCTGGTGAAGTTCCACTGGAAGCCCAAGCTGGGCGTGCACTCCCTGGTGTGGGACGAGGCGCTCACGATCAACGGCGTCGACCCGGACTTCCACCGGCGGGACCTCGCCGACGCCATCGAGGCGGGCGCGTACCCGCAGTGGGAGCTGGGCATCCAGACCTTCCCCGACACCCCCGAGCAGACCTTCGAGGGCATCGACCTGCTGGACCCGACGAACATCGTGCCGGAGGAACTCGCCCCGGTGCGGCCGGTCGGGCTGATGACCCTCAACCGCAACCCGTCCAACTTCTTCGCCGAGACGGAGCAGGTCGCCTTCCATGTCGGCCACCTCGTGCCCGGGATCGACATCACCGACGATCCGCTGCTCGCGGGACGGCTCTTCTCGTACCTGGACACCCAGATCACCCGCCTGGGCGGCCCCAACTTCCCACAGCTGCCGATCAACCGGCCGCAGGCACCGGTCAACGACATGCTGCGCGACGGCATGCACCAGACCGCCGTGCACCGGGGCGTGGCCCCCTATCGGCCCAACTCCCTCGACGGGGGCTGCCCGTTCACCGCCGGCGCGGACACGAGCGCGTTCATCGAGGCGCCGGTGCGCATCCCGGAGGCGTCGAAGGTGCGCGAGGCGCCGGAGTCGTTCGCGGACCACTTCAGCCAGCCACGCCGGTTCTGGCTCAGCATGAGCCCCGTGGAGCGCGAGCACATCATCGGCGCCTACACCTTCGAACTGGGCAAGTGCTACGAGCAGGCCATCAGGGAGCGGACGCTGCAGGTGCTGGCCAACATCGACCCCGAGCTGTGCGCCGGTGTCGCCGCGGGACTCGGCCTGCCGGCGCCCGAGCCCACCGTGCCGCTCGCCGACGTGGCGCCGAGCCCCGCCCTCTCGCAGATCGGGGGGACCTGGCCCGTCGACGGCCGCGTCATCGGGATCCTCGCCGGTCCGGACGGCGACCTCGACGGGGTCCACGCGGTACGCGACGCCGTGCTCGAGGCGGGCATGGTCCCGCTGGTCGTGGCGCCGACGGCCGGCACGCTCGGCTCGGGCGATCCGGCCCTGACGGTACAGCGCAGCTATGTCACCGCGCGGTCCGTCGAGTACGACGCCGTACTGCTGGCCGGGCCGCCGGCCCCGGGCGACGACGCGACCGGCGTGCGCGACGGCAAGGGCGCGCCGGCCGCCGGGCGGCGTACGGCGGCCGACCCGCGGGTCGCGCAGCTGCTGACCGAGGCGTTCCGGCACGGCAAGGCGATCGGCGCGTGGGCGGGTGGCGAAGCCGCCCTCGAAGCGGCGGGTATCCCCTCCGACGCCCCCGGCGTCGTGGTCGCCGACTCCGGGCCCGCCGTCCTCGACCAGGTCCGCGCCCTGCTGGCCTCCCACCGCGTCTGGGAACGCTTCACACCCGCGTGACACGCGATCCGGGTGGGAACCCCGCCCACCCGCTTCCAAGCGCACCGGCGCCGCACGCCGTGGCGCGACCACGGGCGCCGGTGCCGCGGTGCACGCCTGCCCTTCCCTCGCCTCCGGCCCCGTTCGTGTGGGGGAGGGGGTTTCCGTCGGCCCGCGTCGCGGCTGTCCACGGCGGTCGGCCCCGGCCGTGGGGCGCCGGTGGTACGGGTCATGCCCGCCGTTCCTCGCCCTTGGTTCCGTTCGTGTGGGGGAGGGGGCTTCCGTCGGCCCGCGTCGCGGCTGTCCACGGCGGTCGGCCCCGGCCGTGGGGCGCCGGTGGTACGGGTCATGCCCGCCGTTCCTCGCCCTTGGTTC
>NZ_JBICWF010000013.1:0-24626 GCF_043199595.1 Streptomyces sp. NPDC048584 | reverse complement strand
TCCGGGGGACGGGAGTCCGTCGGCCCGACGGGCGGGTGCTCGCTGTCGTCGTGGGCGGTGAGGGCCGGGCCCGGCGGGGGCGGGAGATCCCGTGGGGTGTGGTCCCGTCGCCGTACAGTGGGAGAGTCCGTGGCCGGCCGGGTTCCGTGGAATCCGGACGGCGGGCATTCCGTATCGTCTCCGCGTCGAGAAGCCGATCTGCACATGCGCCACCATCCCCCCTCGTCCCCCGGCTCCCAGGAGCCGCTCTTCGGTCTCGACGCGATGGCGGCGGCGGGGGACGCGCCGCCCCCGCCCGCCCCCGGCTTCCGGGACTCCGCGCAGGCGCGCCGGCTGCTCGCCATCCGGGAGATCCACGCCGAACCGGCCGCCGCCGCCTCGCCGCGCGGCCGGCAGATCCTCGCCCGGTTCCCCGACGCCACGCTGATCGAGGTGGACTCCCACTGGCGCATCCCCGAGCTGCACGGCAACGAGGGCAGCGCCGACCGCTGGATGCGGATCAAGCGCGAGACCCTCGTGCTCGGCGTCAAGAAGACACTCACCACTCGACCCAACGGCCGCTCCGCCGACTGGATCGCCCCCGGCCCGTCCAACGGCTGCGCCCTGTCCTGTGTCTACTGCTACGTCCCCCGCCGCAAGGGCTTCGCCAACCCGATCACCCTCTTCACCAACATCGACGGGATCATCGGCCACCTGGGCCGCCATGTCGCGGCCCAGGGCCCAAAGACCGAACCCAACCAGTGCGACCCCGAGGCATGGGTGTACGACATCGGCGAGAACGGTGACTGCTCCGTGGACGCCCTCGTCTGCGACAACACCGCCGACCTGGTGCGCGCGTTCCGTGACTGGCCCACCGCGAAGGCGTCCTTCGCGACCAAGTTCGTCAACCCCGACCTGCTGGAACTCGACCCGCGCGGCCGGACGCGTATCCGCTTCTCGCTGATGCCGGCCGACGACTCACGCCTGCTGGACCTGCGCACCAGTCCGGTCGACCGGCGGATCGCCGCCGCCGCGGACTTCCTCGACGCGGGGTACGAGGTGCACTTCAACCTCTCACCCGTGGTCCTCCGCCCCGGCTGGCAGGACGCCTGGGCCGAACTGCTGCGCCACATGGACGACGTACTGCCGCGGCGCGTCAGAGAACAGGCGCGCTGTGAGGTCATCATGCTCACCCACAACGCGGACCTGCACGAGGTCAACCTCCGCTGGCATCCGCGCGGCGAGGACGCGCTGTGGCGGCCCGCCGCACAGGAGACCAAGCGCTCCCAGAACGGCGCCCTCAACCTCCGCTACCGCGCCGCCATCAAGCGGCAGGCCCTCGCGGAACTGCGGGAACTGGTCGCCCGCCACGCGCCGTGGCTGGATATCCGCTACGCCTTCTGACGGCCGGTACAACCCGGTCCGGCCTTGTCGCAGGTCACCCCCTGATAACGGGAATTAAGGGTAGGCTAACCTTGCCTCGTGATCCCAGCTGAAGAGGCGACTTCAGGCCCGCGCGGCCATCAACTGTCCGCCACCCACGTGACCGTGGCGTACGACGGCGCCGATGTCGTGCACAACGCCGCGCTGACCCTGCGCCCCGGCGAAGTGACCGCCCTGGTGGGCCCGAACGGCAGCGGCAAGTCGACCCTGCTGCGGACCGTCGCCCGGCTGCAACGGCCGCGCAGCGCCACGCTCACCATCGACGCCGGCACCGACGCGCTCGCCCTCGGCCCCCGGGAGTTCTCCCGCCGCGTCGCCCTGCTGCTCCAGGGGCGCCCCACACCCAGCGGACTCACCGTGCGCGACGTCGTCGAGTTCGGCCGCTACCCGCACCGCGGCCGCTGGGGCGGAACGGACCCCGGCGGCCGCGCCGCGGTGGACCGCGCCCTCGCCCTCACCGGCGTCGCCGAACTCGCCGGCCGCGGAGCGGAGAACCTCTCCGGCGGACAGCTCCAGCGTGTATGGCTGGCCGGCTGTCTCGCCCAGGAGACCGGCGTCCTCCTCCTCGACGAACCCACCACCTACCTCGACCTGCGCTACCAGGTCGAACTCCTCGATCTCATGCGCGACCTGGCCGACGAACACGGCATCGCCGTCGGCGTCGTCCTGCACGACCTCGACCAGGCGGCCGCCGTCGCCGACCGCATCGTGCTGCTCGCGGCCGGACACGTCGTCGCCGAGGGCCTCCCCGAGGACGTCCTCACCCCGGAACGCCTGACCGAGGTCTACGGCATCCGCATCGAGGTCGACACCGACCCCCTCACCGGCCGGCTGCGTACCCGCGCCATCGGCCGTCACCACACCCGAAGCGAAAGGCTCGGCACCACCTCATGAGACGCCTCCTGTTCACCGCGCCCCTGGCCACCGCCGCCGCCCTCCTGCTGGCGGCCTGCGGCACCACCGAACCCGCGGCCGACGACGACGCGACCGCCAAGGAGTCCGCGCAGGCCATCACCCTCACCGACGCCACCGGCGCGAAGGTGGAACTCGACGGCCCCGCCAAGAAGGTCGTCGGCACCGAGTGGAACGTCGTCGAGCACCTGATCTCCCTCGGCGTCGACCCCGTGGGCGTCGCCGACGTCAAGGGCTACAACACCTGGGACTCCGCCGTCCCGCTGAAGAACGAGCCCAAGGACATCGGCACCCGCGGCGAGCCCAGCATGGACACCATCGCCTCGCTCGAGCCCGACCTCATCGTCGCCACCACCGACCTGAAGCCCGACGCCGTCAAGCAGTTGCGCAAGGTCGCCCCGGTCCTGGAGGTGAAGTCCGCCGACGCCGCCGACCCGATCGGGCGGATGCTGACGAACGTCGACCTCATCGCCGAGGCCACCGGCACCACCGACCGCGCCGCCACCCTGAAGAAGGACTTCGACGCCAAGCTCGCCGAAGGGCAGAAGGCCCTCACCGAAGCCGGCCTGGACGGCGCGGAGATAGCCTTCGCCGACGGCTACGTCAACGCGGGCCAGGTCTCCCTGCGCCCCTACACCTCCGGTTCGCTCATCGGCGCCGTCAACGAGCGGCTCGGACTGAAGAACGCCTGGAAGCTCGAGGGCGACGAGGCCTACGGCCTGGCCGCCACCGACGTCGAGGGCCTGACCGGCCTGGGCAAGGTCCAGTTCGCCTACATCGGCAACGACGACGACGCGACCAGCGACCCCTTCGGCAAGGAGCTCGCCGACAACTCCATATGGAAGTCCCTGCCGTTCGTGAAGTCCGGTGACGTCCACCGGCTGGACGACGGCATCTGGATGTTCGGCGGCACCGGCTCGATGGAGGCGTACACCGACGCCCTCGTCGCGTCGCTGACGAAGTAGCGCGATGGCCGTCACCGCCACCACCCCCACCGCCCGTCCGGAGACGGTGCCGTCCCGGACGGGCGCGGCCGCGGTGACGACCGCGCTCGTGCTCCTGGTCGCGGCCCTCGCCGTCGTCGACATCACCCAGGGCACCGCCGCCGTCGGCCCCGCCGAGGTCCTCAAGGCCCTCACCGGCCGGGCCGACACGGCGGACGCGTCCGTCGTCATCGCCTCACGGCTGCCCCGGATGGCCGCCGGACTCCTCGTGGGCGCCGCCCTCGGCATGGCCGGCCTCGCCCTGCAGGCCGTCAGCCGCAACGTCCTGGCCTCCCCGGACACCCTCGCCGTCAACGCGGGCTCCTACCTCGCCCTCGGCGTCGCCGCCGTCACCGGAGTGTCCCTGCCGCTGCTCGCCTCCTCGGGCATCGCCTTCGCCGGCGGACTCGCGGCGGCGGCCGTCGTCCTCGGACTGTCGGGCCTCGGCTCCGGCACCGTACGGCTCGTCCTCGCCGGCACCGCGCTCGCCCTCGGCCTCACCGCCGTCACCGAGGGACTGCTCCTGCTGTTCCCGCAGGAGACCGAGGGCCTCTACCGGTGGAACCAGGGCAACATCGGCCAGAACGGCTTCGACGGCGTCCTCCAGATGCTGCCCGTCGCCGTCGTCGGACTCATCGGACTGCTGCTCATCGCCCGCCGGGTCGACGCCCTCGCCCTCGGCGACGACGCGGCCCGCGGACTCGGCGTCCCGGTGCGGGCCACCCGCGTCACCGCCGTCGTGCTGGCGACGCTGCTCTCCTCGGCGGCCGTCACCCTGGCCGGCCCGATCGGCTTCGTCGGCCTGTGCGCCCCTGCCCTGGTCCGCCCGCTCGCCCGCTGGGCCCGGGGCGTCCTGCGGCTGCGAACCGGTGTTCCGCTCGCCGGACTCGTCGGCGCCGCACTCGTGCTCGGCGCGGACGTGCTGCTGCGCGCCCTCGTCGACGCGGACACCGCCGTCGCCGTCCCGACCGGAGTCGTCACCAGCCTCGTCGGCGCGGTGTTCCTGATCGTGATGGCCGCCCGGCTGCGCGACACCGCCGGCGCCGCCGCACCGGACAAGCTGCGCATCCGCAGCCACGCCGTCTTCGTCACCACACTCGTCGTGCTGGCGGCCGCCCTGGCCGGCGTCACCGTCGCCGCCGTCCTGCTGGGCGACAGCAAGCTGCTGCTCGGCGACGTGGTCAACTGGGCGCAGGGCAGGGCGGGCAGGACGGTCACCTTCGTCCTGGACACCCGGATGCCCCGGGTGTTGGCCGCGCTCCTCGCCGGAGCGGCGCTCGCCCTGGCCGGAACCCTGGTACAGGCCGTCACCCGCAACCCGCTGGCGGAACCCGCGGTCCTCGGCGTGTCCGGCGGCGGCGCGCTCGGCGCGGTGATCCTCGTGACGACGGTCCCCGTCGTCGGGGGGTGGAGCGTCGCCGGAGCGGCCTTCGCGGGATCGGCGGTCACCGCGGTCGTCGTGTTCGGCCTCGCCGCGCGCGGGGGCTACCAGCAGAACCGGCTGGTGCTCGTCGGTATCGGCACCGCGACCGCGACCACGGCCCTGATCAGTCTGCTGATCGTGCTCACCGACCCGTTCAACGCGAACAAGGCCCTCACCTGGCTGTCGGGCTCCACGTACGGCCGGAACATGCCCGACGTCCTCCCCCTCGCGATCGTCCTCGCCGTCGGCATCGCGCTGGCCGGCGTACGGCACCGGGAACTCGACCTGGTCTCCCTGGACGAGGACACCCCCCGGCTGCTCGGGCTCGACCTGGCGCGCGGACGACTGGGATTCCTCGTGCTGAGCGTGCTGCTCAGTGCCACCGCCGTCGCCGCCGCGGGCACCATCGGCTTCGTCGGCCTGGTCGCGCCCCACGCGGCGCGGGCCCTGGTCGGACGGCGCCACACCCGCGTCCTGCCCGTCGCGCTCCTCCTCGGCGCCGTGCTGGTGTGCACGGCGGACCTGTTGGGCCGCACCGTGATCGCGCCCGCCCAGCTGGGCGCCGGTCTGATGACGGCCGTGATCGGGACGCCGTACTTCCTGTACGTACTGATGCGCCGGCGCCGGTAGTTCCGCGCCGACCCACCGCCGCCGGCCCGTCGGACGGGCCGGCGGCGGTCTCGAACCCGGTGAACGCCCGGCCGGGCGGACACCCGACTCGATCGCCGAACCAAAGGCCTGGAAGCCACCTGACAGATCGTCGCGCGGCGGGCTATGCTCGCCGCGATGACCACTCACTCTGTCCTCAGAATGGGGGTCCCGTCCGCGCAAGGTGAGTGCTGATGCACCCACACCCCGCGAACGGGAATTCCCGCATCTCCCTCTGGCGGCGCGTACGGGAGTACGCTGTGCCGCCCTCCATGATCGAGACCGCGACCGCCCGCCGGCACGTCGGCGACTGGGCCGGTGCCTGCGCCGCGGCGGGTTTCGACGTCGACCTCCACCTGCGTACCCTGGCCCGCACCCACGGCCGCGACCTCGCGTCCCAAGTCCGGTCCGATCTGCGGCACCTGGCGCCCGATCTGCTGCGCTGGCACATGCCGAGAGTCGCCCCCGACGGACTGCTGCGCCCCGGACTCACCGTCGCCCTGGCCCGCTACGGCCATGAGGACCCGGTGCACCTCGTCGCCCGGACCCCGCCCGCGTGGGCGGACGGCGGCCAGCGCATCGGCCTCGCCCTGTGGGACACCGGCAGGCTCGGCGCCGGCGCCCGGCACCACCCGCATCCACGTCCCGCACCCCGGTTCCGCCTGGACCTGCACCGCCACCTGTGGGACGCCCGCAGAACCGGCGAACTGCGGGCCCGCTCAGGCGCGGACCGGCAGGCGACCGGACCCGAACCACCCGGACTCCTCCCGCCGGGACTGCACTGTGCCGTGGACCGCTGGGCCGACGAGGCCCGTATCGTCCTGCGCGACGTCGGGCGTACGGCCGGGACCCTCACCGTCCGGATCGGCGCCGCACGGCGGCTGCTTCTGACCGTCCCCGACGACGGCGGTGACACGGGGCTGCGGATCGCCCCCGCCGACCCTGCCGCGTCCGCCCCGCCCCTGCCCGTCCTCCCCGCCGCGGCCACCCATGTCCTGCCCGACCTCGACCTGCTCCGCACCGGAGCGATCGAGGCCGAGCGGCTGCATCCCCTCGTCGCCGCCGCACTCGTACCGGACCGTACGGCGACCGGTCCGCCCCCGCCGCCGGGGCGGACCGGGCAGCCCCACCTTGTGGAGTGCCGAGGCGCACGCCACCGGATCGGGCTGGTCGACGGCGTACTGGTCCCTCTGGACCATGCCCCGGACGAGATCCGGCGAGAGGAACTGCTGGCCGAACTGACCGGTACCCCGCTGCCCTGCCTGCGGGTCATCGACCGCGCCCACCGGCGGCCGGACTGCCTCACGGGCGTTCGCGAACGCCTCGACCACGGCGACATCGCCGGGGCGCTCGCCGTCGTCGAGAACCTGCTCGGCCCGAACGCGCGCCTGCGCGGCGGGCCCCTGCGGGACGAACTCGAGGCGGCCGCCCACCGGCGGATCACCTACGGGCTCTACCGGTCGGGCCTCAGCGGCCCCGCACCGGCATGGCTCTACCCGGCCCGCCCCCGCCCCGACGACCGCCGCGCCCACCCCCGCCACGCCACCGTCGACTGAGCCCACAGGGACACCCGTCCCCGTCGACCCCACCCACGGGGACCCATGTCCCCGTCACGCTCGACCGACCCCGCGGGGACACCCGTCCCTGTTCCACCGTCGACCGAACGCACCGTCGAACGACCCCACCGGGGCCCACGCCCCGCCCACCACGCACTCCCACAGGTGATCACCCATGTCCTCGCACGCCCTCGCCACCCCTCCCTCCCGACTCGATGTCGCCGGTGACCTGCTCACCCTCCTGCGCGACACCTCCACGGAACCCCGCCCCGACATCCAGCTGGAGGCACTGACCCTGGCCATCGCGGCCGACCTGCCCGTCCTGCTGTGGGGCGAGCCGGGGATCGGCAAGACCGCCGCCCTGAACCAGCTGGCCGCCTCCCTGGACCTCCCCCTGACCACCGTGATTGCCAGCGTCCACGAGCCGTCCGACTTCTCCGGGCTGCCCATCGTCGGCGACGACCCCGCCGAACAGGGCGTCCCCATGGCCCCGCCGGACTGGGCCGTACGCCTGGTGAGGGCCGGCCGGGGCCTGCTCTTCCTCGACGAACTGTCCACCGCGCCGCCCGCCGTCCAGGCCGCCCTGCTGCGACTGGTGCTGGAACGCCGGATCGGCGCCCTCCGGCTGCCGCCCGGCGTACGGATCGTCGCCGCCGCCAACCCGCGCGCCTCGGCGGCCGACGGCTGGGAGCTCAGCCCGCCGCTGGCCAACCGGTTCGTGCACCTGAACTGGACCCACGACCCCGAGGTCGTCGTCCGCGGCCTCGGCGGGACCTGGCCCCGCGCCACCCTGCCCCGCCTCGACCCCGACCGGCTCACCGCGGCCGTGAAGTTCGCCCGCCGTGCGGTGTGCGCTTTCCTCACCGCACGGCCCCCGCTCGTGCACCGGCTGCCCAGCAGCGAGACCCGCCGGGGCGGCCCCTGGCCCTCCCCGCGCAGCTGGGACATGACCCTGACCCTGATCGCCTTCGCGACCGCCGCCGGCTCCGACCGCGACGTCCTCTCCCTGCTGGTCCGCGGCACCGTCGGGGACGGACCCGGCCTGGAACTCCTCGCCAGCCTCGACCGGCTGGACCTCCCCGACCCCGAACTGCTGCTCGCCGACCCGGCCGGCGCCGAACTGCCCGAGCGGGGCGATCTGCGCCAGGCCGTGCTCGACGCGGTGGTGGCCGCCGTGCGCGCCCGCCCCGAGCGGTCCCGCTGGGACGCCGCCTGGGCCCTCCTCGCCCGCGCCGCCGACACCGGCGCGCCCGACCTGGTCGTCGTCCCCGCCACCACCCTCGCCACGCTGCGCCGCGAGGAGTGGGACGTACCGCCGACGATCGAACGGCTCACCTCCGCCGTGGCCCTCTCCCGGCGCGCGGACCACGCCGCCGCCCGCGTCACGGCCGGCCGATGACCACGCACCCGCCGCGGACACCGGCCGCCCCCGCCCCCGCCCTCGACGTCGACAAGCTGCTCGCCGCCCGGCTGCAGGCCGCCCGCGCCCGCCCCTACCTCGCCACCGCCCTGTTCGCACTGCACCCCGTCGAGTCCCGGCGCGTCCCCACGATGGCCGTCGACCGGCACTGGCGCTGCTATGTCTCACCGGCGTTCGTGGCCGCCACACCGGAGGAGGAACTGGCCGGCGTCTGGGTGCACGAGGTGTCGCATCTGCTGCGTGACCACCACGGACGCGGCGACCGCGTCGCCCGCGAACGCGGACTGCACGGCGCGGGGGAGCGGCTGCGGATGAACATCGCCGCCGACTGCGAGATCAACGACGACATCTACGGCGACGGGCTGGCCCGCCCCGCCGACGTGGTGCTGCCGAGCACCCTGGGGCTCACCGCCGGGGAGCTGATGGAGGACTATCTGCGCCGGTTCACGCTCGGCCCGTACACCCAGGGCATGGTCTGGCTGGACTGCGGCAGCGGTGCCGACGGACTCGAACGGGACTGGGACCTGGGCCCGGACGGCGCGCACGGGCTCAGCGAGCAGGAACGCGACGCCGTGAGGTTCCGTGTGGCACAGGGCATCAGAGCCCGGCCGGGCGACGCGCCGCAGGGCTGGCGGCGCTGGGCGGAGGAGGCGTTCCATCCACCGCAGCCCTGGCGGGAGTTGCTGGGCGCGGCACTGCGGGCGGCGGTCTCCGGCTCGGGCTCGGGCGACGACTACAGCTACGGACGGCCGGCCCGGCGCTCGGCCGGGGTGCCCGGCGCGGTCCTGCCGAGCCTGCGGCGAACGCCGCCCAGGGTGTCGGTCGTCATCGACACCTCGGGCTCGGTCAGCGACGCCGAACTGGGCAGCGCGCTGCTGGAGGTCACCGCGATCTCCCGCGCCGTGGGCGGCCGTCGCGACATGGTGTCCGTGGTGTCCTGCGACGCGGCGGCCGGCCGGGTGCACCGGCTGTGCCGCGGTGAGGGCATCCCCCTGACGGGCGGCGGCGGCACCGATCTGCGCAGCGGCTTCGCCAAGGCCCTCGGGTCCCGGCCCCGGCCGGACGTCGTCGTGGTCCTCACCGACGGACAGACGCCCTGGCCGGACTCCCGGCCGTCCTGCCGGACGGTGGTGGGCCTGTTCCCCCGGGTGGGGGCGTCCTGGGACGAGGACGACCCCGACTACGTACCGGACACCCCGCCCGACTGGGCCCGCGTGGTGACCATCGGCGCCGAACCCGGAGCCCGGTGAACGGCGCCGCGCCCCGGTCAGCTGCGCGCGGTGCCCGGCGGCCGGTAGCTCCACTCCCGGTCCGCGTCGGTGATCGGCCGCAGTACACGGGCCGGGGTCCCGGCGACCACGGTCATCGGCGGCACATCGGCGGTCACCACACTGCCCGCGCCGACGACCGAGCCCCGCCCGATGGTCACCCCGGGCAGGAGCACCGCGCCGGCCCCGATCCACACGTCGTCCCCGATGCGCACCGGCGCCGAGAACTGGCTGCCGTCCCGCCGCAGTTCGGGGTGGACGGGATGTCCGGTGCTGGTGATCGTGACGTGCGGTGCGAACATCACGCGGTCGCCGACGAAGACCTCGACGTCGTCGACCAGGGTGAGGCCGAAGTTGACGTACACGTCGTCGCCGAGGTGCGTGTTCGTGCCGTAGGCGACGTGCAGCGGCGGCTCGATCCACACACCGCGGCCGACCGAGCCGAGGAGCCGGCCCAGCAGGGCGCGGCGGGTCTCCTGGTCGCGCGGACCGGTGGCGTTGTACTCGGCGGCGAGTTCCTTGCCGCGCAGCCGTTCCTCCTCGAGCCGTTCGAGCCCGGGTACGGCGTCGGTGTACAGCTCGTGGGCCGCCATACGGCGGCGCACCTCGCGCTCGGCGTCGTCGTGTGCCACTGGTGTTCTCCATGGGGTGTCGGGAAAGCGGTCCGGCCGCACCACCGGGCGGTGATGCGGCCGGATTCGGGAGCGGAGGTCAGCCCGTGACGTCCGTGACCGTCCAGCGCCGGCCGGCACCGGAGTCGGGCCCCCAGGTGGTGACGGCGGCGCCCTCGTGCGCGGCCTGGCCGCCGGCTCCGAGGAGGCGGCCGGTGGCCGCGTCGACCGGGGGCCGGGTACCGTCGCCGGTGGTCGACAGGAGCCACTCGGCGGCCGGGTCCCGCTCGCCGGTGCCGGGCTCGGCGACGGGTACGTCGTCCCGGACGGTCAGCCGCCCGCCGTCCACCGGGTTGGTGAACTCGTAACGCCCGCGCGCCCCGTCACCGGGGCGCACCGCGCCCAGCCGCCAACCGCTGGGCGGCCGAGTCGTCACCGGTGCCGATGCCGAGGTGCGTGCCGTCGTCCGCGACGCCGGAGAGGCCCTTGACCTCGAGAGACGTCACCGACCGGGCCGGTACCGCGAACGCGGCCGCACGGTCGGTGACCTTGATGGCCCGGTGCCGCTCCAGCTTGCCGTCGGCGGTCGCGCTTCGGTGGACCCTCCCGGCGCACCGGAGACCGGTGGGAGGGGCGGGACGGCCCCCCGGAACGGGCATGGGCCGTTCCGGGGGAGCGGTGGGGTGTGTCAGGCGGTCGGCTGCCGCAGTACGGCGACCGCGCGGGGCCCGAGCGTGAGGGCGCCCTCGGCGTCGGTGGTGCCGACGAGCACCTCTCCCTCGAGGCCGGGGACCGGAACCGTGTCGTCGGTCCGGTTCACCAGGAACAGGAACCGGCTTCCGTCGCCGCGCCGGACGACCGGCTCGATCAGCCCCCGTACCCCGGCGGGCAGTTCGCTCTCCACGCCGGCCCGCTCGAGCAGCCGCGGCAGCAGCGAGGTAAGTCCCTCGACGCCGAGCCGCGTGGACACGTACGCGGCGGAACCCGTGCCCGTCCCACGCCGGGTGACGGCGGGCCTGCCCGCCTGCTCGCCGCTGCGGTAGCGGGTCAGGACCTCGGTCCCGGCGCCGGTCACGGTGATCCGGTCGGTCCACAGGGCGCCGGTCGTGCCGTCGTCGAGCTCCACGGTGTCACCGGCGAGCAGCGGCCCGAACTCCTCGATACGGATACCGAGCAGATCCCGCAGGGCACCCGGATAGCCGCCGAGCCACACATGGTCGTGCTCGTCGACGACACCGGAGAAGTACGTGGTGATCAGATGGCCGCCCTGTTCGGCGTACCGGGTCAGCGTCTTCGCCAGGTCGGCCGGGACCATGTGCAGCACGGGGGCGATGAGCACCTGGTGGCGGTGCAGATCGGCCCGGGTGGTGACGAGGTCGGCACGGATACCGAGCGCGAGCAGCGCCGAGTACCAGTCGAGCGCCTCCTGCCGGTAGTCGAGCAGCGCGGTCGGGTGGGAGTCCTGCTCGCTCGCCCACCACGACTCCCAGTCGTAGACGATGCCGACCCGGGCGGGCTCCCGCTCGGACCCGGCGACCGGGGCGAGCGTCTTCAGGCCGGCCCCGAGTTCGGCCACCGCGCGGAACAGGTCGCTGTCCGCACCGGCGTGCGGCACCATCGCCGAGTGGTACTTCTCCGCGCCCGCCGCCGACTGCCGCCACTGGAAGAAGCAGACCGCGTCGGCGCCGTGCGCCACATGCAGCAGCGAGTCACGGGCCAGATCACCGGGGCGCTTGGCCACGTTGACCGGCTGCCAGTTGACGGCGCTGGTGGAGTGCTCCATCAGGAACCAGGGCCGCCCGCCGGCGATGCCGCTGGTGAGATTGGCGGAGAAGGACAGCTCGTCGCGGTCCTGCGGGCCGGGGTGCACGTAGTGGTCGTTGGAGACGAAGTCGATCTCGTCGGCCCAGTCGGAGTAGTTCATGCCCTTGGTGTTGCCCATCACCATGAAGTTGGTGGTGACGGGGATGTCCGGGGTGAGCTCCCGCAGGATCTCCCGCTCCGCGCGCAGATGGTCCTTGAGCGCGTCCGAGGAGAACCGCTTGAAGTCCAGCTGCTGCGTCGGGTTGGGATGCGAGGCGGCCAGCCGGGGCGGCAGGATCTGCTCCCAGTCGCTGTACCGCTGCGACCAGAACGCCGTTCCCCAGGCGCTGTTGAGCGCGTCCACCGTGGAGTAGCGGGCGCGCAGCCAGTCCCGGAAGGCGCGGGCCGCGTCGTCGGAGTAGTCGTAGACGTTGTGGCAGCCCAGCTCGTTGTTCACATGCCAGGCGACGAGCGCCGGATGCCCGGCGTAGCGGGTCGCCAGCTCGCGGACCAGGCGCAGGGCGTGCCGGCGGAAGACGGGCGAGGTGGGACGCCAGTGCTGGCGTGCCCCCGGCCACAGCGTCTCTCCGGTGGCCGTGACCGGAAGGATCTCCGGGTGGGCGGTGGTCAGCCAGGGCGGCGGGGAGGCGGTGGCGGTGGCCAGGTCGACCCCGATGCCGCCCTTGTGCAGCAGGTCCATCACCTCGTCGAGCCAGGCGAAGTCCCAGGTGTCCTCGGACGGTTGCAGCCGGGCCCAGGAGAAGATCCCCACGGATACGAGGTTCACGCCGGCCTCGCGCATCAGCCGGACGTCCTCCTCCCACACGGTGCGGGGCCACTGCTCGGGGTTGTAGTCGGCGCCGTAGACGAGACGGGGGGCGGGGTCACCGTCCGCCCCGCCGGCGCGGGACAGGAGGGTGGAGATCATGGCGGTCCTTCCGGGTGGGGACACCGGGCGGCGCGGGCGTCCGCGCCGCCCGACGAGTGCTACTTCTCGACGGTGAAGCCCTGCTCCTCGGCGTACTTCACCGAGGCGTCCTGCCAGGCCTTCAGACCGTCCGCGAGCGTGGTGCCCGAGACATAGGCCTTGCCGACCGTGTCGTTGAAGATCGAGTTGGCGTACTGCTGGAACGGCAGGTACGACCAGTCGCTGGCGACGTTGGCGGCGGACTCGGCGAAGATCTTGTTCGCCTCCTGGCCGCCGAGGTACTCGAACTTGGTGCTCTGGAAGTCGGCGGACTGCAGTTCCGCCTTGGTGGCCGGGAAGGCGCCCTCCCCGACGCGGGTACCGACGCCCGCACCGGAGTTGGCGTACTCCACGAAGGCGTAGGCGAGTTCCTTGTTCTTGCCCAGCGCGGGCAGGGTCAGCGAGCTGCCGCCGTTCTCCGCGCTGCTCTTGTCGCCCTCGGCCCAGGCCGGCATCGGGGCCGCGCGCCAGTCGCCGGCCGCGTTGGGCACGCCGCTGACGAAGTTGGCGGGCATCCAGGCACCGGTGGTCAGGGTGGCGATGGTGCCGTCGCCGAGGCCCTTGTACCACTCGTCGGTCCAGCCGTTGACCGGGGCGAGAAGCTTCTCGTCGATCAGCTTCTGCCAGGTGTCGGTGTACTGCTCGGCCTTCGCGTCACTGAAGTCGATCTTCACATTGGTGCCGTCGACCTTGTAGGGGCGCGAACCGGCCTGCCACAGCATGCTGGTGGTGAAGCCGGCGTCGCCCGCGTCGTTGGCGATGTAGACCTTGGGGTCGGCCTTGTGCAGCTTGCGCGCGGCGTCGACGTACTCGTCCCAGGTGGCCGGGACGGCGATGTCGTACTTGTCGAAGATCCGCTTGTTGTAGAACATCGCCATCGGGCCGGAGTCCATCGGCAGGCCGTAGACCGCCTTGTCCTGCGTCACGGCGTTCCACGGGCCGGGCGTGTACTTGTCGGCCAGCTTGTCGGCACCGAAGGGGGCCAGGTCGGTCAGACCCTTGCCGAGGGCGTACTGGTTCACCGCGAAGTACTCGATCTGCGCGACGTCCGGGACGCCCTTCTCGGCCGACATCGCGTTCGACAGCGCGGTGTAGTGCTTGTCGCCCGACCGCTCGCTGACGAGGTTGATCTTGACCTTCGGGTACTTCTTCTGGAAGTCGGCGGCGACCGACTTCAGCGTGGGCTCCCAGGACCACACCGTCACCGTGCCGCCCTTCTTCAGGGCCGCCTGGACGTCCGAGGCGGAGACCGCCTCACCGGTGGAGTCGTCGTCGGAGCCGCCGCAGGCGGTGGCGCCCAGGGCCACTGCGGAGAGCAGGGCGATGCCGCGCAGCAGGCGGCCGGTGTTTCTGCGCATGTGAGTGCTTCCACTTCTTCGTGGGCGGGTCGTGGTGAGGGTGGTGGTGTGGGGTCTGGAGGGGCGGCCGGCAGCGGCCCGGTCACTCCTTGACGCTGCCCGCGGCGAGACCCGACTGCCAGTACTTCTGCAGCAGCAGGAACGCGACGATGAGCGGCAGGATGGTGAGCAGCGAACCGGTGATCACCAGGTTGAAGATGACCTCGCCGCCGATGGTCTCGGCCTGGGAGTTCCACGCGCTCAGACCGAGCGTCAGCGGATACCAGTCCGGATCCTTCAGCATGATCAGCGGCAGGAAGTAGTTGTTCCAGGTGGCGACCGTGGTGAACAGCAGCACGGTCACGATGCCCGGGGCGAGCAGCGGCAGGGCGACGGTGAAGAAGGTGCGGGTCTCGCCGGCCCCGTCGATGCGGGCGGCCTCGAGGAGTTCGGTGGGGATGGCCTCGGTGGCGAACACCCACATCAGGTACAGGCCGAACGGCGAGACCAGCGAGGGGATGATCACCGCCCACGGGGTGTCGGTCAGGCCCATCTTGCTGAACATCAGGAAGGTGGGTACCGCGAGGGCCGTACCGGGGACGGCCACCGCGCCGATGACCGTGGCGAAGACACCGCGCTTGCCGGGGAAGTCGAACTTCGCCAGCGCGTAACCGCCGAGGACCGCCAGGAAGGTGGCCCCGCCGGCGCCCAGCACCACGTACAGCAGGGTGTTCAGCAGCCAGCGCCCGAACACGCCGTCGTGGTACGTGAACGTGTCCCGGATGTTGTCCCACAGCGCGAAGTCGTCGGCGAACCACATCCCGGACGAGTCGGCCAGCCCCGCCTGTGTCTTGGTGGCGTTGATGACCAGCCAGACCAGCGGTACCACGGTGTAGAGGACGATCAGGGAGGTCAGCACGGTCAGCAGCACGCTGCGCCGGGGCTTGCCGGCGGTGCGCCCGCGCGTCGTGCGCAGCTTCGGCGCGCCGCGGCCGGAGGCCTTGGCGGGAGCGGCCGGGGAGGCGGTGGTGAGAGGGGTGCTCATCGGGTCACGCTCCCTTGCGCATGCCGCGCAGCTGCACGACGTAGGCGATCACCATCGTGATCAGGCCCATGATGATGGCCACCGTCGCGGAGTAGTTGTGCTGCTGGCCGTTGAAGGACAGCGAGTACGTATAGAAGTTGGGCGTGTAGTCGGTGGTCAGGGCGTTGCGTGCGAGCGGGCGAAGGATGTTCGGCTCGTTGAACAACTGGAAACTGCCGATGATGGAGAAGATCGTCGCGATGACCAGCGCGCCCCGGATCGCGGGCAGTTTGATCGCGGTGATCACACGGAGCTGTCCGGCACCGTCGATCTCCGCCGCCTCGTACAGGGAGTTCGGGATGACACGCAGCGCCGAGTAGAAGATCAGCATGTTGTAGCCGACGAACTCCCAGGTGACGATGTTGCCGATGGAGGCAAGCACCAGGTCGGGGGAGAGCGGGTCGGGCAGTGTGACGCCGAACGCCCCGTTGATGTCGCCGACCAGGCCGTACTTCGTGCCGTACATGAAGCCCCACATGAGGGTGGCGACCACGGCGGGAACGGCGTAGGGCAGGAAGATCGTGATGCGGAAGAAGCTCTTGCCGTAGAGCCGGCCGCTGTCCAGGGCCAGGGCCGCCAGCAGTGCTATGCCGAGCATGATCGGCACCTGGACGCACAGGAAGAGCGTGACCCGGCCGAGGGCCGCCCAGAACCGCTCGTCCTGGAACGCCTGCTGGTAGTTGTCGAGCCCGACGAACGTGGTGCCGCCGATGAGCTGGTCACGGAAGAGGCTCAGATAGATCGAGTACACGATCGGCGCCAGGAAGACCAGGGCGAACACGGCCACGAACGGACCGATGAAGCCCCACCCGGTCCAGGACCGGCGGTCCCGTCTCGCCGCGGGTGGGGCCTGCCGGGGGCCTGTGGCCGCCGGCGGTTGCAGCGTCGTCATGTCGTTCCTCGCTCGTCACCGATCCGGACCGGCGCCGCCCGGCGTGTGAGCCGGACGGCACCCCCCCCTGCACATGATGTTTGCGTAAACACCGGAGGCCGTGAAGCGCTGCCCAGCTGCTATGTTTACGTAAACATCGGATGGCGGAATGTTTACACTGCCCTCTCAGGGCGGTCAAGGGTTTCCTGGGGAAACCGTGACGCGGACAACGGCAGGAAGGTGCTGACGGCGAGTGGACACGGCCGAAAGAACGCCCGCGAACGTACCCGGACCCGGCGGCGGCGCGCGCCGCACTCGGGGCGGCGCCCGGACCACGGCCTCCATGGCCGACGTGGCCCGCCTGGCGGGCGTCTCCTCCCAGACCGTCTCCCGCGTCTCCAACGGCTACGCCGGTGTGAACGAGGAGACGCGCCGTCAGGTGCTGGCCGCGATGAAGGAGCTCGGCTACCGGCCCAACAGCGCCGCCCGCGCCCTCAAACGCGGCGAGTTCCGCACCATCGGCGTCATCATCTTCACCCTGTCCACCACCGGCAACGTCCGTACCCTGGAGGCGATCGCCACCTCCGCCGCGCGCGAGGGCTACGCCGTGACGCTCCTGCCGGTGGCCGTGCCGACCCAGGACGAGGTGCGCGGGGCGTTCTCCCGGCTCGAGGAACTCGCCGTCGACGCCGTCATCGTCATCATGGAGGTCCACCTCCTGGACGCGGCGATGATCCAGCTCCCGCCGCACGTCCAGGTCGTCGTGGTGGTCGACTCCGACGCCGGCGACCACTACACGGTCGTCGACACCGACCAGGCGGGCGGCACCCGCGCCGCCGTCGAGCATCTGCTCGGCCTCGGCCACCGCACGGTCTGGCATCTCGGCGGCCCCGAGGACTCGTTCGCCGCCCAGCGCCGTACGGACGCCTGGCGCGCGGCACTCACCGAGGCCGGCCGGGTGCCGCCGCCGCTCGTCCGGGGCGACTGGTCCGCGGACTCCGGCTACCGGGCCGGCCTCGAACTCGCCGCCCGTCAGGAGTGCACGGCCGTCTTCGCCGCCAACGACCAGATGGCGCTGGGCCTGTTGCGCGCCCTGCACGAACGAGGCCGGCGCGTACCCGAGGACGTCAGTGTCGTCGGCTTCGACGACATCCCCGAGGCGTCCTCCTTCCTGCCCCCGCTGACCACCCTCCACCAGGACTTCGCCGAGGTGGGGCGGCTCTGTGTGCAGGCGGTGCTGAGCAAGGTGCGCCAGGACGGTCCCGAGCCGGGTACCACGCTCGTGCCGACCCGGCTGGTGGTGCGCGCCAGCACGGCACCGCCGCCGTGACCCGCCCGGGTCGAACTCCTGTCCTCCGTACACCCGTTGCTGTGCCAGACTTGATGATCGTCAGGCACCCTCGATCCACTCTGGGACGGACTTCGCCATGCCGACCGGCACACCCACCGACCCTCCGCACATAGACACCAGCAAGGCGCATCCGGCGCGGGTCTACGACTGGCTCCTCGGCGGCAAGGACAACTACCCGGTCGACGAGGCCGTGGGGGAGAAACTGCCGCCCGAGGCGCGGGACGCCGCCCGGCAGAACCGCCAGTTCATGCAGCGGGCGGCCGCCTGGCTGGCCGGACAGGGCATCGACCAGTTCCTCGACATCGGCACGGGCATCCCCACCGAGCCGAACCTGCACCAGATAGCGCAGGCCGTCGTCCCCACCGCGAAGGTCGTCTACACGGACAACGACCCGATCGTGCTGCGGCACGCCGAGGCCCTGCTGATCAGCAGCAGGGAAGGCGCCACGGACTACATCCAGGGCGATGTGCGCGACCCCGGCGAGATCATCCGGCACGCCCGCGGTGTGCTCGACTTCGAGCGCCCGATCGCGCTGTCCCTGATCGCCCTGCTGCACTTCCTCCCCGAGGACCAGGACCCGCTCGGCATCGTCGGCGAGCTGCGGTCCGCGCTGCCGAGTGGCAGCTACCTGGTGCTGTCGCACGCCGCCTCCGACCTCCACTCCGAGCTGGCCGCGCAGGTCACCGCCGAGTACGCCCGGGCCGGCATCCGCCTCGGCTTCCGCACCCGCGACGAGGTCGCCCGCTTCTTCGGCGGCCTGGACCTCGTCGAGCCCGGTCTGGTGACCGCGCCGGAGTGGTTCCGGACGACACCCGCTCCCGAGCCCGAGAGCAGCGGCATCTACGCGGGCGTCGCCCGGCTGCCCTGAGCGGTACGGACGTACTCCGTCCGTGAACCCGGGATGCGGGCCCCCGCGGCGGATCACAGACTGGGCGGATGAGCGACCGGACCCCAGGGCGCGAGGCGGCGCCGCGGCAGACCCTGGCGCTGGCCGCGATGCTGTTCGCGGTGGCGATGACGTTCATCGACCAGACGATCGTCGCCATCGCCGCGCCGGACATCGTCCACGAGCTGGGTCTGTCGTCCTCGGGCATGCAGTGGGTGGTCAACGCCTATCTGCTCGCACTGGCCGCCTTCTTCGCCCTCGGCGGCCGGCTCGCGGACCTGCTGGGCCCCCGCCGTGTGGTGATCGCCGGAACGCTGGTCTTCGTGATCTCGTCCGTGCTGTGCGGCTGCGTCCCGCGCGGGGACTTCGCCCAGACCTGGCTGATCGTCTTCCGAGCGACCCAGGGACTCGGAGCGGCCCTGCTCTTCCCCGCCGCCCTGGCCGTCGTCGTCGCCGTGTTCCCGGTCGAGCGGCGCGGCCGGGCCCTGGCCCTCTTCTTCGGGCTGTCCGGCGCCCTCACCGCGCTGGGGCCGCTGCTGGGCGGCTGGCTCACGGCGTGGACCTGGCGCGCCATCTTCTGGGTGAACGTCCCCGTCGCGATCGCCGCGCTGGTGCTCACCGCACTCGCGCACATCGCGGACCGGCGACGCCAGGAGTCCCTGGACGTCCGGGGCGCCGTACTGATCGCGGCCGGCATGGGGCTGAGCGTGCTGGGCTTCCAGCAGGCCTGGTCCTGGGGCTGGGACAGCGCGGCGACCTGGATCTGCGTGGCGGGCGGACTCGCCGTGCTCGTGGTGTTCGTACGGTACGAACGGCGCGCCCGTCATCCGCTGGTCGACATCCGGGTCTTCCGGGACCGGGCGTTCACGGTGGACGCGCTGGTGCTGTTCTTCGCGATGCTCGCGTTCGTCCCGCTGTTCTTCTTCGCCTCCGTCTACGCCCAGGTGTCACTGAGCGCCTCGCCCAACCAGGCCGCCCTGTTCCTGCTGTACTTCTTCGCCGGTTTCGCCCTCGCCTCCCAGTGGGGCGGCCGGATCCTGGACCGGCGCGGGGCCCGTCCCGCGCTGAAACTCGGCTCCGTGCTCGGCGCCGTCGGCTTCGCCCTGTGGGCGGGCGAGTTGACCGACCTCTCGATGCACGACCAGTGGCCGTACGCCGCCATGGCGGGCGCGGGCATCGGCCTCATCCTCGCCCCGGCCTCCACGGACGCCGTCAACCGTGCCATCGGCGCCTCCTACGGCGAGGTCACCGGCGTCACCCAGACCGTCCGCAACTACGCGGCGAGCGTCGGCCTGGCCGTGTTCGGCACCGTCCTCACGCATGTCACGACCGACAAGGTGGTGCACACGCTCCGGTCGCGCGGTGTGCCGTCGGACGAGGCCCGGGACGTCGCACGCCAGGTCACCGAGGCCGTCACGGGAAGCGGCGACACCCGTGTCCCCGAAGGCGGCGGCGCGGGAGCCACCGCCATGCGGGACGCGATGGCGGCGGTACGGATGGACTACGCCGAGGCGAACCAGTGGGTGTTCTACGGCATGGCCATCGCCCTGGGCATCGCCTACCTGTGCGCCCTGCGCCACCCGGGCGGCCGCGTGACGGAGTCCCCGCCGGACGAGACGGGGCGCACCCCGTCCACGGCGCCCTGACGCCCTGGGCGACCGCCGACGAGGACCCTTCGGCGATCGCCGAAACGGCCGCAGGCTAGCGTCCTCACATGAACGTTTCCTCCGAGCGGCGCCGGCACCGGGCAACAACGGACGCAGACGGCACGGCCGGAGCCGCGGCGTGACGCCCCTGGAGATGCTCGGCGTGTTCGCGGCGGGCGTCGGAGCCGGCGCCATGAACGCCGTCGTCGGCTCGGGCACGCTGGTCACCTTCCCCGTGCTGCTCGCCACCGGGCTGTCCCCCGTCACCGCCACGGTCTCCAACGCCCTCGGACTGATCCCCGGGTCCATCAGCGGCGCCATCGGCTACCGCAGGGAACTCGCGGGGCAGGGCCGGCGCGTCCGCAAGTTCGCCGTCGGCGCCGTGCTCGGCGGGTTCTGCGGCGCGGTGCTCCTCCTCGCGCTGCCCGCCGCGGCGTTCGAGGCCATCGTGCCCACCCTGGTGGGGCTCGCCCTCCTCCTCGTGGCCCTGCAGCCGCTGATCGCCAAGAAGGTGCGCGACCGCCGGGCCGAGGGCCACTCGGCCCGCCCCGACGGCGGCCGGCCGCTGTCCGCCGGACTCGCCCTGGCCAGCGTCTACGGCGGCTACTTCTCCGCCGCGCAGGGCATCATCTACATATCCCTGATGGGGCTGTTCCTCGACGAACCGCTGCAGCGCCTCAACGCGGTCAAGAACGTGCTGGCGGCCATCGTCAACACCGTCGCCGCCGCCTTCTTCCTGTTCGTCGCGGACTTCGACTGGACCGCCGTCGCGCTCATCGCGGCCGGGTCCGCCCTCGGCGGGCAGCTCGGCGCCAGGACCGGGCGCAAGTTCAGCCCCGCCGTGCTGCGCGGCCTCATCGTCGTCATCGGCACCCTCGCCCTCGTCCAGCTGATCGGCTGACCCCGGGCCAGTCTTGTCGTGCACCTTGCCAAGCGGGGCCGGCTGCAGTTCCATCGGTGACAGGAAACCTTCCTAACCATCCCGACGGACGGGAGCCCCCCACATGAGAACGGCACGACTCCAGCCACGTCCCGCCGCGAGCGCGACGGCCCTCGCCGCCTCCCTTCTCCTCGCCCTGACCGCCGCACCCTCGTCGTCCGCCGCGCCGGCCCCCACGCCGGTCTCCGCCCACGGACAGCTCACGGTCTGCGGCACCCGCCTCTGCGACGAGCACGGCAGCCCGGTCCAGCTGCGCGGCATGAGCACGCACGGCACCCAGTGGTACGCCCAGTGCCTCACCGACGGCTCGCTCGACGCCCTCGCCGGCGACTGGCGCGCCGACGTGCTCCGCGTCTCCACCTACGTCCAGGAAGGCGGCTACGAGACCGACCCGGAGCACTTCACCGGCCTCGCCGATTCCCTGATCCGGGAGGCGAGCGAGCGCGGCCTGTACGTGATCGTCGACTGGCACATGCTCGACCCCGGCGACCCCATGGCGAACCTCGACAACGCGCGGAGGTTCTTCACCGACATCGCGCGGCGCCACCAGGGCCGCGACAACATCCTCTACGAGATCGCCAACGAGCCCAGCGGCGTGAGCTGGCCGCGGATCAAGGAGTACGCGGAGCACATCATCCCGGTCGTCCGCGCCATCGACCCCGACGCGCCCGTGCTCGTCGGCACCCGTGCCTGGTCGTCGTTCGGCGTCTCGGAGGGCGCCGACGAGTCGGAGGTCGTCGACGATCCGGTCGACGCCTCCAACATCATGTACACGTTCCACTTCTACGCCGCTTCGCACCGGGACGAGTATCTGGCGGCGCTGTCCCGCGCGGCCGACCGGATCCCGGTGTTCGTCACCGAGTTCGGCACCCAGAACTACGCCGGCGAGGGCGCCGACGACTTCGCCATGTCCCAGCGCTATCTGGACCTGATGGCGGACAGGAAGATCAGCTGGGTCAACTGGAACTACTCCGACGATCACCGGTCCGGCGCCGTCTTCGAGCCGGGCACCTGCGACGACGACGGCCCCTGGGCGGGCACGTCGTCGCTGAAGCCCTCAGGTGTCTGGATCCGCGACCGCATCCGGGCCGGCTGACCCGCGCGGCCCTGAGCCGCCTTCGTGCGGGGCGGCTCAGGGCAGGATCGCGTCCACGTAACCGCCGTCGACCCGCAGCGCCCCGCCCGTCGTGGCGGAGGCCTGCTCCGAGCTGAGGTAGACGACCATGTTGGCAATCTCCTCCGGCTCGATCAGCCGCTGCAGCAGCGAGTGCGGCCGGTGCGCGCGCATGAAGGCCCGCTGCGCCTCGTCCCACGGCAGCTCGCGGTCCACCAACTCGTACACGAAGTCCTCCACACCGCCCGTGTGGGTGGGCCCGGCGATGACCGAGTTCACCGTGACACCCGTGCCCGCGGCCTGCTTGGCGAAGCCGCGGCCCACGGCGAGCAGCGCCGTCTTGGACATGCCGTAGTGGATCATCTCGGCGGGCGTGACGATCGCCGAGTCGCTGGCGATGTACTGGATCCGCCCCCAGCCGCGTTCGGCCATGCCCGGCAGCAGGAGCCGGGTCAGCCGTACGGCGGCCAGGACGTTCACCTCGAAGTAGCGCCGCCACTCGTCGTCGGTGATCTCCAGCGGGTTCGCCGAGCCGAAGATGCCGAGGTTGTTGACGAGGATGTCCACCCCCGGCAGGGCCTCGGCGACCTGCGCGGCGCCCGCCTCGGTGGTCACGTCCGCCGCGACCGGTACGACGTCGGCGCCGGGCACGTCCCGCTCCAGCGCGGCGGCGCTGTCCCGTACCCGCTCGGCGGAGCGCCCGTTGACCCCGACCCGGGCGCCCGCCCGCGCCAGCCCGGTGGCGATCGCCGCACCGATGCCCTGGGTGGAGCCGGTGACCAGTGCCGTACGGCCCTTCAGATCGATCTGCACGTCGTGCGTCCCTCCGCGTGAGTCCTGCCGTCCTGCCCCTTCCTGTTCCCCGGACCGCGGCCGAATCACCGCATAACGCCCCGCGGGCATACGCTTCGCGTAGCGCACTCGAAAGCGGCGGGAGACGACGTGATGGCCGAACACGCGGACGGCGGGACCGGCGACGGTCTTCTCGACGGTCTCGAGGTGGACGACCGGCGCCCGGAGCGGCCGGTGCTCCTCGACGCCGACGGCACCCCGATCGAGACCTGGCGCGAGAACCATCCCTACGACCGCCGGATCCGCAGGGGTGAGTACGACCGGACGAAACGCATCCTGCAGATCGAACTGCTGAAGATGCAGCGGTGGGTGAAGGACACCGGCCAGCGGATCGTGGTGCTCTGCGAGGGCCGGGACGCGGCCGGCAAGGGCGGCACCATCCAGCGGTTCATGGAACGCCTCAACCCCCGTGGCGCCCGCGTGGTCGCGCTGGAGAAGCCGACCGAGCGGGAGGCGGGGCAGTGGTACTTCCAGCGCTATGTGGCCCATCTGCCGTCCCGCGGCGAGATCGTCTTCTTCGACCGCTCCTGGTACAACCGCGCGGGCGTGGAACGGGTCATGGGCTTCTGCACGGAGGCCGAGTACCGCCAGTTCCTCGAGCAGGCGCCCATGTTCGAGCGGCTGCTCACCGACGACGGCATCCTGCTGGTGAAGTTCTGGTTCTCGGTGTCCCGGGCCGAGCAGCGGACCCGGTTCGCGATCCGCCAGGTCGATCCGGTGCGCCGCTGGAAGCTGTCGGGGATGGACCTCGCCTCGCTCGACCGCTGGGACGACTACACCGAGGCCAAGATCGAGATGTTCCGCGCCACGGACACCCCCCACGCGCCCTGGACGGTGGTGAAGAACAACGACAAACGCCGGGGCCGACTGGAAGCGATGCGCAGCCTCCTCGACCGCTGCGACTACGCGGCGAAGGACCGTGAGGCCCTGGGCACACCGGACCCACTGATCGTCGGCTCGGCGGACACCCTCCTGGAGGCAGGCGAAGAGGCCGCGGTCCTCTCCCCGACCCCCCTGGCCGGCCCGGGCCACGGTCCGGGCAGCCACCCGGGCACCTGACCGCCCCCCCCACGGTCCCCGGCCCACCTTGCCCAGCACCCTGCCGCGAACGAGCGGGCGCCATGCACAGGGGCATCGCGGCAACGTCCCCTGCCGGCGGCGACTCCGGTCCTGTGGCCGGGCGCGGTGGGCGGCGCCGCCCACCGCGCCCGCACCCGCCGACGCCGAAGCCCGCCCCGTGCTCACGGTCACGACCGCCGGTTCCCGGGTGACGGCCGCCGCCTCGCCACGCTCACGATGACGGACCGGACGGGTGAGGCCGAGTACGCGCCCGGAGAGCCGAAGGGCACTCCCTGGCACCCGCGGTGTCGAGACCGTCACTCGTGTCTCTGCCGGGGCCGGCCCCCGCGCCCTCCTTCGCCCGCCGGGTGGGCACGGCGTGCCGTGCCCACCCCCGCGGGGGGGCCCCCCCCGCCCCCCCACCCCCACGGCCCCCCCCCCCGGCCCCCGGGCCCCCCCCCCCCCCGGGGCCC
>NZ_JBICWF010000012.1:148907-254042 GCF_043199595.1 Streptomyces sp. NPDC048584 | reverse complement strand
CCCCCCCCCCCCCCCCCCCCCCCCCCCCCCCCCCCCCCCCCCCCCCCCCCCCCCCCCCCCCCCCCCCCCCCCCCCCCCCCCCCCCCCCCCCCCCCGGGACGGGAACGGGAAGGGGCGGCGGGGGCGAGAAAAGCCCCTCACCCACCCCCACCACCGTCCCCCCAATGCGCCCGCCCGATGCCGATCAACCGCATCCGCCGCACCGCGTCCCGAACCACCCGCTCCCGCTCCCCCGCACCACCCCCCACCGCCTCCAGCAAAGCGGAAGCGGTCACCAGCATCTGATCCACATACAACCGCGCCAGCATCAGCAGATCCTCCGGCTCCCACCCCACCGACACCGGATCAGAAGCCAACGCGTCCCGCACCTCCCCGGCGAACAACGCCAACTGCTCCCGTATCGCCCCCCGCACCACCCGCACCCCCCCATGCCGCTCCCGCGCGATGAACCGCACATGCGCCGGATGCGCGTCCACATGCCCGGCGATCAACCCGACCGCCCGCGCGATGCGTTCCTCCCCGTCCCCCGTCGTGGACACGATCGTCCGGATCATCGGATGCAGACTCCCCAGCGCCTCGTCCACCAGCGCCACCCCCAGATCCTCGACGGACCGGAAGTGCCGGTAGAAGGCGGTCGGCGCCACCCCCACCGCCCGCGTGACCTCCCGCAGCCCCAGACTGCTCAGACTCTGCTCCTCCAGCAGCTCCAGCGCCGCGTCGAGCAGCGCCCGCCGTGTCTTCTGCTTCTGGGCCTGCCGGGCACCGAGGGTGTGACTCATGCCATCCAGTCAACAACTGTTCTCCCGGCATGGGAAGCCGCGGAAGGGTTAGACTGATAAGTCAGTGAACAACTGTACGGAAAGTCTCGGAGGGATCCACATGCTGTTCCTCGTAGCGACACTCCTCCTCCTCGGCGTAGCACTCGGCACGGTCGTCCACGCCCCGCTCACCTTCTCCCTGGCCGCGGGCGCGGTCATCGCCGTATGGCTGGGCATCTTCACGCTCCGCGAGCGCCGCGGCGGCGAACGCCCGACAAGCTGACCCCCACACGGACCGAGGAATCCACCATGCACCTCACCGCGACGGCCACCCGCCGCACCCCTGCCCGCGACGCCGACGGCATGGCAGTCGCCTCCTTCGTCCTGGGCCTGCTGGGCCTGCTCGTCCTCAACCTCTTCCTCGGCCCGACCGCGATCGTGCTGGCGGCCGTGGCACTGTGGCGGGGCACGACCCGGCGCGGCCGCGCACTCCTGGGCCTGGGCCTCGGCATCGCCGACCTCCTCGTCCTCGCCGCGTTCGTCCAGGCGGACAACACGATGTCGTGGAGCTTCTGAGCGGGCGGCACTCCCCGGCCAACCGCGAGACCCGGCCGACCGCCCCCCACGACCCCCGCACCGGGCCCCGTAGAATCGGCCCCACCATGGCTTACCTCGACCACGCCGCGACCACCCCGATGCTTCCCGAGGCGGTCGAGGCGCTCACCGCGCACCTGGGCGTCACCGGCAACGCCTCCTCCCTCCACGCGGCCGGCCGCCGCGCCCGGCGCACCGTCGAGGAGGCCCGCGAGACCCTCGCCGAGTCCCTCGGCGCCCGCCCCAGCGAGATCGTCCTCACCTCCGGTGGGACGGAGGCCGACAACCTCGCCGTGAAGGGCCTCTACTGGTCCCGCCGCGACGCCGACCCGGCCCGCACCCGCATCCTCGCCGGCCCCGCCGAACACCACGCCGTCCTCGACGCCGTCCACTGGCTCGGCGAGCACGAGGGCGCCACCGTCGAGTACCTGCCCGTCGACGCATACGGCAGGGTGCACCCGGAAGCGCTGCGCGAGGCCATCGCCCGTGACCCCGACGACGTCGCCCTCGCCACGGTCATGTGGGCCAACAACGAGATCGGGACGATCCTGCCGGTCCGGGAACTCGCCGAGACCGCCGCCGAGTTCGGCGTGCCCCTGCACTCCGACGCGGTCCAGGCCTTCGGCCAGGTCCCGGTGGACTTCGCCGCGTCGGGGCTCGCCGCGATGGCCGTGTCCGGACACAAGATCGGCGGCCCGTACGGCATCGGAGCGCTGGTCCTGGGCCGCGAGCACACCCCCGTACCCGTACTCCACGGCGGCGGCCAGGAACGCCACGTCCGCTCCGGCACCCTCGACGTCCCCGCCGTCGCCTCCTTCGCGACCGCCGGACGGCTCGCCGCCGAACAGCGGGAGTGGTTCGCACGCGAGATCGGCACGCTGCGCGACGACCTGGTCACCGCGGTCCTGGACGCCGTCCCGGACGCCATCCTCGGCGGCGACCCCGCCCCCGGGGGACGCCTTCCGGCCAACGCGCACTTCATCTTCCCCGGCTGCGAGGGCGACTCCCTGCTCCTCCTCCTCGACGCCCAGGGCATCGAATGCTCCACCGGCTCCGCCTGCACCGCCGGCGTGGCCCAGCCCAGCCACGTCCTCCTGGCCACCGGGGTGGACCCCGACCTCGCCCGCGGCACCCTCCGCTTCTCCCTCGGCCACACCTCCACGGAGGCCGACGTGGAGGCCGTGGCCAAGGCCATCGGCCCGGCGGTCGAACGGGCCCGCGCGGCGGGACTGACGTAGGGGGCGTTCACGCCCCCTCCCGCAGATCGGCACAGCACCGCGCCCCTGAAGCCGCGGTGATGCACGTCCCTAGGGGAGCGCCTTGGTGTCCGGTTTCGTTTGCGCGGCGCGGGACGCGCGGACCAGTTTCATGTAGCGGTCCCAGTCCCAGTGGGGGCCCGGGTCGGTGTGGTCCGTGCCCGGGACCTCCACGTGGCCGAGGATGTGTTCGCGGTCGACCGGGATGTCGTAGCGGGCGCATATTCGGGCCGTGAGGCGGGCCGACGCCTCGTACATCTCGTCGGTGAGATCCTCGGGGCGGTCCACGAAGCCCTCGTGCTCGATGCCGACGCTGCGCTCGTTGTAGTCGCGGTTGCCCGCGTGGTACGCCACGTCCAGCTCGCGGATCATCTGCGTGATACGGCCGTCCTGCCCGACGATGTAGTGCGCCGCCGCCTTGTGCCCCGGGTCCTGGAACGCCTGCACCGCGCTGTCGAAGCTGCCCTGGGTGACATGGACGATCACCATGTCGATGCCGAAGTCGTCCGGCCTGTCCGCACGGCGCCAGTTGGCGTCCGACGCCGCCACCCAGCGGGCGTCCGCGTAGTCGACCGCGCCCTCCTCGCGCGGCTTCTCCACCCCCGGCATGCGCCACCACAGCCGCGCCAGCTCGTCCCGCGCCAGCACCGCCGTGCCCGCCGCTGCCGCGACCCCGCCCACGATGAGGGCCCGCCGCCCGATGCGCCGGTCCCCGTCCTCGGATGCCTTCTGTGCCCCCATGTGATCGAGAACGGATACTCGGCGGCCGTGGTTCCCGGGCCCCCGTACCCTGGAGTGGTTATGACTGACACCTCGCAGCGCTCCCGCCCCCTCCGCGTCCTGGCCGCCATGTCCGGCGGAGTCGATTCCGCCGTCGCCGCCGCCCGCGCGGCCGAAGCGGGCCACGACGTGACCGGCGTCCACCTCGCGCTCTCCGCGAACCCCCAGTCGTTCCGCACCGGCGCGCGCGGCTGCTGCACCATCGAGGACTCGCGCGACGCCCGCCGCGCCGCCGACGTCATCGGCATCCCGTTCTACGTGTGGGACCTCGCCGAGCGCTTCCGCGAGGACGTGGTCGAGGACTTCGTCGCCGAGTACGAGGCCGGCCGCACCCCCAACCCGTGCCTGCGCTGCAACGAGAAGATCAAGTTCGCCGCCCTCCTCGACAAGGCGCTCGCGCTCGGCTTCGACGCCGTCTGCACCGGCCACTACGCCCAGGTGATCCTCCGCGAGGACGGCACACGCGAGCTGCACCGCGCCTCCGACATGGCCAAGGACCAGTCGTACGTCCTCGGCGTGCTCGACGACCGGCAGCTCGCCCACGCGATGTTCCCGCTCGGCGACACCGTCACCACCAAGGAGGAGATCCGCGCGGAGGCCGAGCGGCGGGGCCTCGCGGTGGCCAAGAAGCCCGACTCGCACGACATCTGCTTCATCGCCGACGGCGACACCCAGGGCTTCCTCGCGAACCGCCTCGGCAAGGCCGAGGGCGACATCGTCGACGAGACCGGCACCAAGGTCGGCACCCACGAGGGCGCGTACGGCTTCACCATCGGCCAGCGCAAGGGCCTGCGGATCGGCACCCCGGCCGCCGACGGCAAGCCCCGCTACGTCCTCGACATCTCCCCGGTGGACAACACGGTCACCGTCGGCCCCGCGGCCGCCCTCGACGTCACCGCCCTGTCCGCGATCAAGCCCCGCTGGTGCGGCGCCGCCCCGGTCGGTCCGGGCACCTACACGGCCCAGCTCCGCGCCCACGGCGGCGAGACCGAGGTGACGGCGGAACTCGTCGACGGCTCCCTCGACGTGTCGTTCACCGAGCCCGTCCGCGGCGTCGCCCCCGGCCAGGCGATCGTCCTGTACGACGGCACACGCGTCGTCGGGTCCGCCACCATCGCCACCACGAGCCGCGCGGCGAAGACACACTCGGCCGTCTGACTCCGGACACGAGGCCGGGGACACGAGGCCGGACCCCGTCGCGCGCCCTCCGCCCGCGTGGGTTCCTCCACGCGGGTGATCGCCCGGCGTACATCGTCCCGGACCCGTGTCCCGGGCACCCGCTGTGACGATCACCGGGTGTGACTCATCGGATTCCCCGCCTCTCGCGCCGTACCCGCACCGCAGCCGCCACCGGGCTCAGCGCCCTGGCACTGCTGTCCTCACCGGCGGTCCTGCCCGCCGCCCACGCCGACGCGCCCGCCCCCGACCGGACGGCGGCCCGGCAGTCCTCGCGCCCGCTGTCCGGCTCCGAGGCGGCCACGGCCGCCCGGCTGGACGCGATCCGTGACGACCCGCGGCTGGCGGAGGACTTCTTCCGCCGCCTCCCCAAGGGCGGTGACCTGCACAATCACCTCTCCGGTGCGGTCCGCACCGAGTATCTCGTCGAACTGGCTGCCGAGGACGGGCTGTGTATCGACACCGCGACGACCACCGCCGTCGCGCCCCCGTGCGGCGACGGCACCCGGCCCGCCGCGGACGCCCGCACCGACCGCGCCTTCCACGACACGATCGTGCGCGCCTGGTCCATGCAGGACTTCCCGGCCGACGGCAACGGCCACGACCACTTCTTCGACACCTTCGGCAAGTTCGGCGAGGTGACCTGGCGACACCGCGGGAAGCTGCTCGCCGAGGTCGCCAACGACGTCGCCGCGCAGCACCAGTTCTATCTGGAGACCATGGTCACCCCGGCCTCCGACGGGGCGAGGAACCTCGCGGCGGAGGTCGGCTGGGACCCGGATTTGGCCCGGCTGCACGAGAAGCTGACGGCCGGCGGCAAGCTGGACCGGGTGGTCGACGAGGCCCGGAAGGAATCCGACGACGCCGACGCCGAGTTCCGTACCGCCGCCCGCTGTGACACCGGCGAGGCCCAGCCCGCCTGCCGTCTGCCGGTGCGCTGGATCTCCCAGGTCTCGCGCGGCAGTTCACCGGAGCGGGTCTTCACCCAGCTGGCCCTCGGCATGCGCCTGGCCGAACGCGACCACCGGTTCGTTGCCGTCAACCTCGTCCAGCCGGAGGACGCGGAGGTCGCCCTGCGCGACTACAGCCTGCAGATGCGCATGGTCCAGTACCTCCGCGATGTCTACCCGGGGGCCCATGTCACCCTGCACGCCGGTGAGTTGTGGCCCGGCCTGGTCAAGCCCGCCGACCTCGCCTTCCACATCGGGGAGGCCGTGGACGTCGCCCGCGCCGACCGCGTCGGCCACGGGGTCGACCTCGTCCACGAGGACCACTGGCAGCGCACCGCGCGCACCATGGCCGCCCGCGAGACCGCCGTCGAGGTGCCCTTCACCAGCAACGCCCAGATCCTCGGGGTGCGCGGCGCCGACCACCCCTTCGAGACCTACCGCTCCTACGGCGTGCCCGTCGTGCTGGCCACCGACGACCCCGGGGTCAGCCGCATCGACATCAGCCACGAGTACCGGTACGCCGCCGACACGTACGGCCTGACCTACCCCGAGCTGAAGGACCTCGCCCGCGCCTCCCTGGAGTACGCCTTCCTCCCGGGCGCGAGCCTGTGGCGGGGCAACCCCACGCGTGACGGCTACCGCCCGGTCGCCGCGTGCCAGGACGACGGCCTCGGCGCCGCCCGCCCCGGCGCGGACTGCCGGGACCTGCTGGAGTCCAGCCCGAAGGCCGCCGCCCAGTGGGAGCAGGAAAGCGCGTTCCAGCGCTTCGAGTCGAGGTTCCGCGCCCGCCGCTGACCGCATGAGGCCCTGAGCGCGCGGGGCCTCACCGGCGCCGCTCAGCGAGCGAAGTGCTCCGCGAGGACCGGGGCGAGGACATCCGGTTCCACCATGTGGGTCTGGCCCCCCAGGGTGCGGTACGTGCCCCGGGGGACGGACTCCGCGATCGCCCGCGCGGCCGCACGCATCCACGCCGGGCTCGCGTCACCCGCGATCGACAGCACCGGCACCGGGATCGACGACAGCAGCTCGCGCGGCGCGCTTCCGTCGCCCATCACGGCGTCGTCGTAGGCGAGGCTCGGCGCGATCGACTCCATCCCGGCCCACATCGGCGACTGCCGCGCACCCTGGATGACGTCCTCGCCCAGTCCCGTCAGCCGCAGGAAGAGCTCCACCGCGTCCCCGCGCCGCCCCTCGCCGAGCGCCGCCGTCAGCCGCTCCGTGTAGCGCGCCCGCTCCCCGAGATCCTCCTCGGACATCGCGTACGGCGTCTCGTACACGGCGACCTGGCGCACCGGCAGCCCGCTCGCCGCCGCCCTGAGTGCCAGCGCGCCGCCCGAGGAGACGCCGTACAGCGCCGCCTCGCCGCCCATCGCCTCGATCAGCGCCGCCAGGTCCTCGACCTCGCGCTCGACCGCGTACGGCGCCGTGTCGCCGCTCCCGCCCCGGCCCCTGCGGTCGTACACGACCACCCGGAACCGCTCCGCGAGGCGGGCCGCCAGCGGTGCCACCGTGGCGCCCGTCGACATCGCGCCACTGACGAGAACGATCGTGGCACCCCGCCCGGCGCTCTCGTACGCCAGGGAGGTGCCGTCACGCGAAGAGATGTTCTTGTCCATGTCACACCAGACTGCCGCACCGCGCGTGATTCATCGGTGAGGCGGGCCGCGCGTCCGCCGATCACGACCCTTCTACGCGATCGCGCCGGCCTGCGTCTCGTAGAAGCACAGGTGGTCCTTGATCCGCGCCACGTCCGGCTTCGGCTCCGGATACGCCCACACCAGATCCGCCGCGTCCGGCAGCGACCAGTAGGACGCCGTGCCCTTGAACGGGCAGTACGTCTGTGTCCCGGACGGCGTCAGCAGGTCGAGGCGTACGTCCTGCGGCGGAATGTAGTACCGCGCGGGACAGCCCGTCTCGCGCAGCACCAGCGCCCGGTCGCTCTCCGCCAGCACCTGCCCGCCGTGCTCCACGCGCACATGCCGGTCGCTCGCCTCGATGGTGATGCGGTGGCCTGCGGTCACGATCGTCCTCCTCGGGTAGCCGACTCGACGGTTACAGCGCACTCTGAAGCGGACTTCTTCCCGAGGCGGACCAGGAGGCGGAACCATGGGAGCCGACGACACCGGCCGGAACCGCGGCACCCTCGCCCACCGGGCCGGCTACGCCCTGCGCCATCCCCGGCGCGTCCCCGCCCACGCGCGGCGCGCACTGCGCGACACCTGGCTGCGGCTGCTCCACCGCGATCACATCGCCTACTACCGCGCGGTGATGGCCTCCGACGCGGCGCGCGGCGCCGAGGCGGCCGTCGGCCACAACCCCTCGCGCGAGCAGTGGGCGCGCATCGGCCGGATGCAGTTCAACTACCTGCTGCGGCACGGGCTCCGGCCGCACCACCGCATGCTGGAGATCGGCTGCGGCAACCTCCGCGCGGGACGCCTCTTCATCGGCCACCTGGAACCCGGCCACTACTACGGCATCGACATCTCCCCGCACATCCTGCTCGCCGCCCAGGACACCCTCGTACGCGACGGGCTGCAGGCCAGGATGCCGTACCTGTCCCTCGCCGACGACCTCACCTTCGCCTTCCTGCCCGACGCGCACTTCGACGTCGTCCACGCGCACAGCGTCTTCTCCCACTCGCCCCGGCATGTCATCGAGGAGTGCTTCGCACACGTGGGGCGGGTGCTCGCGCCCGGCGGGTTCTTCGACTTCACCTTCGACCGCACGGAGGGCGAGGAGCACCAGGTGCTGCACGAGGACTTCTACTACCGGACCGAGACACTCGTGGAACTGGCCGCCGGGCACGGCCTCAGCGCCCGGTTCATGGACGACTGGGAGGAGCTGCCGCACCGGCAGTCCAAGATGCGGCTGACAGCGATGTCGGACCGGGCCCGGGCCCGTACCGTGGGGGCATGAGAATCTGCGTCTTCCTCTCCGCCGCCGAGCTCGACGAACGCTACACACGCCCCGCGCGGGAGTTCGCGCGGCTGCTCGGCAAGGGCGGGCACACGCTGGTGTGGGGCGGCTCGGACACCGGCCTGATGAAGGTGGTCGCCGACGGTGTGGAGGAGGCGGGCGGCCGCCTCTGCGGCGTCTCCGTCGAGTTCCTCGCGGCGAAGGCGCGCGACGGCGTCGACGAGATGGTCATCGCGCGTGACCTCGCCGAGCGCAAGCGGCTGCTGCTGGAGAAGGCCGACGCCGTCGTCATCATGGTCGGCGGCACGGGCACCCTCGACGAGGCCACCGAGATCCTGGAGCTGAAGAAGCACGGGCACACCGAGATGCCGGTGGTCCTGCTCAACACCGCGGGCTTCTACGACGGACTCAAGGAGCAGTTCCGCCGTATGGAGGACGAGGGTTTCCTGCCTCGCCCCCTCGCCGAGCTGGTGTTCTTCGCCGAGGAGCCGGTGGGCGCGCTGGCCTACCTGGAGGAGGGCCTGGGCGTGGAGTGAGCGCCCGGTGATGCGAGCATGGCGGGCATGGCTACACATGTGATCACCGGAGCGGGCTCCGGCATCGGCGCGGCCGTCGCCCGTCGGCTGCACGCGCGCGGGGACGAACTCGTACTGCACGCGCGTGACGCGGGGCGGGCGAAGGAGCTGGTGGCCGAGTTCCCCGGCGCCCGCACCCTCGTCGGTGACCTGGCGGACCCCGACAGGCTCTCCTGGGCCTTCTCCCACCAGTCCCTGCCGGACCGGGTGGACTCCCTCCTGCACATCGCGGGCGTGGTCGACCTCGGACCGGTCGGCGACCTCACCCCGAAGACCTGGCGCCACCAGCTCGACGTCAACCTGATCGCCCCCGCCGAGCTGACCCGCCACCTCCTGCCCCAGCTCCGCGCGAGCCGGGGCCACGTGATCTTCGTCAACTCCGGCGCAGGCCTCCGCGCCCACGCCGACTGGTCCGCCTACGCCGCCTCCAAGCACGGCCTCAAGGCCCTCGCCGACTCCCTGCGCGAGGAGGAGCACGCGGCAGGCGTCCGCGTCACCTCGGTCTACCCCGGCCGCACCGCGAGCCCCATGCAGGTCAAGGTCCACCGCCAGGAGGGCAAGGACTACGACCCGTCGCGGTGGATCGACCCGGAATCGGTCGCGACCACGATCGTGACGGCCCTGGACCTCCCGAGGGACGCGGAGATCAACGACATGACGGTGCGACCGGGACGCTGAAACTCCCCTCCGCTCAACCCGGCCCCTCCGCTCGGCCCGGCCCCTCCGGCGTTTGAGGAGCGGGGGTCCGGGGGCAGCGCCCCCGGTGACGGGACGGGACGGCGGGGGCGGAAAGCACTCCCCACCCCTGCGTACGCTCTACGGGTGAGCGAAAACAGCCAGTCCCCCTTCGCCCCCGCGACCGGCGTCGGGTCCCTGCCGGGCGGCGACGCCAGAGAAGCCGCCAGAACGGTCACCGGCAGCTTCGAGACCTTCCCCCACCTCCCCGAACTCCCCGCCCGCGGCCCCGGCGCGGACATGATCGGCCGCACCACCGCCCTCCTCGTGGAGCTGTACGCCCGCGTCGAACCCAGCGGCTGGCGCATCGGCGACCACCCCGGCCGGGACACGAAACGCGCCCGCTCCTGGCTCCGTGAGGACCTCGACGCGCTGGAGGAGTTCACCCAGGACTACCAGGGCCCCCTGAAGGTCCAGGCGGTCGGCCCCTGGACCCTCGCCGCCGCCCTGGAGCTGAGGAACGGCGAGTCCGCCCTCTCCGACCCCGGCGCCTGCCGCGACCTCGCCGCCTCCCTCACCGAGGGCCTGCGCCTCCACCTCGCCGAGGTGCGACGCCGCATCCCCGGCGCGCGCCCCGTCCTGCAACTCGACGAACCCTCCCTCACCGCCGTACTGCGCGGACACGTGAAGACTGCCAGCGGCTACCGCACCCACCGCGCGGTGGACCGTCAGCTCGTCGAGGCCACCCTGCGGGACGTCGTCGGGGTGCACGACGGCGGGCCCGTCGTGGTCCACTCATGCGCACCGGACGTCCCGTTCGCCCTGCTGCGCCGGGCGGGCGCGGCGGCGGTCTCCTTCGACTTCTCCCTCCTCACCGAGCGTGACGACGAGGCGATCGGGGAAGCGGTGGAGAACGGCACCCGGCTGTTCGCCGGTGTCGTCCCCGGCACCGACACCACATTGTCGGACCCTGCCGGTAGCGTCATGGGGGTCAGGACGCTCTGGCGCAGGCTGGGGCTGCGGCCGGGACTACTCCCGGAGGCGGTCACGATCACCCCGGCGTGCGGACTCGCGGGGGCCTCCCCGCAGTACGCGCGCACCGCCTACGCCCACTGCGTCCGGGCGGCGAGATCCCTCGCGGACAACCCGGAGTGACGGAAGGACCCACGGTGGCCGGCGACAAGCAAGCGGAGACGACGAGCGTGCCCGCCGAGGCACGGGAGCAGCACGCCAGGCTCGCGGAGCAGATCGAGGAGCACCGCTTCCGCTACTACGTGAACGACGCGCCCGTCATCAGCGACGCCGACTTCGACCGCCTGCTGCGCGAGCTGGAGGCGCTGGAGGAGGAGCATCCGGAGCTGCGCACCCCGGACTCGCCGACCCAGAAGGTCGCCGGGGCGTACGAGACGGAGTTCACCTCCGTCGAGCACCCCTCGCGCATGCTCTCCCTCGACAACACGTTCAACGACGACGACCTCGCCGCCTGGGTGGAGCGCATCCACCGCGAACTGGGCACGCAGAAGTACCACTTCCTGTGCGAGCTGAAGGTCGACGGCCTCGCCGTCAACCTCACCTACGAGCGCGGCCGGCTCGTCCGCGCGGCCACCCGGGGCGACGGCCGCACCGGCGAGGACATCACGCCCAACGTCCGCACCATCGCCGAGATCCCGGACCGGCTGCGCGGCGACAAGGTGCCCGACCTGGTGGAGATCCGCGGCGAGGTCTACTTCCCGATGGAGGAGTTCCAGGGGCTCAACGCCCGCCGGGTCGCGGCGGGGGAGAAGCCCTACGCCAACCCGCGCAACTCCGCCGCGGGTTCACTGCGCCAGAAGGACCCCAAGGTCACGGCGACGCTGCCGCTCCACATGGTCGTGCACGGCATCGGGACCCTGGAGGGCTTCAGCGGTCTCACCCGCCTGTCCGGGGCGTACGACCTGCTCAAGACGTGGGGCCTGCCGACCTCCCCGCACAACAGGGTGGTCGAGGACCTCGCGGGCGTACGGGAGTTCATCGCGTACTACGGCGAGAACCGGCACTCCGTGGCGCACGAGATCGACGGCGTCGTCGTCAAGCTCGACGAGATCTCCCTCCAGGGCCGTCTCGGCTCCACCTCGCGCGCCCCGCGCTGGGCCATCGCGTACAAGTACGCGCCCGAGGAGGTCAACACCAAGCTCCTCAACATCCGCGTGGGAGTGGGCCGTACGGGCAGGGTCACGCCGTACGCACAGGTGGAACCGGTCACGGTGGCCGGATCCGAGGTCGAGTTCGCCACCCTGCACAACCAGGACGTGGTCAAGGCCAAGGGCGTGCTCATCGGGGACACCGTGGTGCTGCGCAAGGCCGGTGAGGTGATCCCGGAGATCCTCGGGCCGGTCGCCGACCTGCGGGACGGCAGCGAGCGCGCGTTCGTGATGCCGGCCGAGTGCCCCGAGTGCGGTACGGCGCTGCGGCCCATGAAGGAGGGCGACGTCGACCTGCGCTGCCCCAACGCCCGTGCGTGCCCGGCCCAGTTGCGTGAGCGGCTGTTCTATCTCGCCGGGCGCAAGGCGCTGGACATCGAGCACTTCGGCTATGTCGCCGCCGCGGCGCTGACCAGGCCGCTGGAGCCCGCGGAGCCGCCGCTGAGGGACGAGGGCGATCTGTTCGACCTCACCTTGGAACAGCTGCTGCCCATCAAGGCGTACGTCCTCGACCAGGACAGCGGGCTGCCCAAGCGGGACCCGAAGACCGGCGAGGAGAAGATCGCCACCGTCTTCGCCAACCAGGAGGGCGAGCCCAGGAAGAACGCGGTCGCGATGCTCGCGAACATCGCCGCCGCCAAGGAGCGTCCGCTGGCGCGGGTGCTGACCGGTCTGTCGATCCGTCATGTCGGCCCGGTCGCGGCGGAGGCGCTGGCCCGGGAGTTCCGCTCCATCGACCGCATCGAGCAGGCCACCGAGGAGGAACTGGCGGGCACCGAGGGGGTCGGCGGGATCATCGCCGCCTCGCTCAAGCAGTGGTTCGCCGAGGACTGGCACCGCGAGATCATCCGCAAGTGGCGGGCGGCCGGCGTCCGCATGGAGGAGGAACGGTCCGGCGAGGACGAGGGGCCGCGTCCGCTGGAAGGGCTCACCGTCGTGGTGACCGGGACGCTGGAGAGGTTCACCCGGGACGGCGCGAAGGAGGCGCTGCAGCACCGGGGCGCGAAGGTGACCGGATCCGTCTCCAAGAAGACGTCCTTCGTCGTCGTCGGCGACAATCCCGGTACGAAATATGACAAGGCGATGCAGCTCAAGGTTCCCGTTCTGGACGAGGACGGTTTCGGCGTCCTGCTGGAGCAGGGGCCAGAAGCCGCCGCGGAGGCCGCTCTTTCGGCCGAGGAGTAGCGGTTGAAGACCGTCGGATCGGCGCATACCAGATGCATACGGGTGGCTGGGGCGCATTCGGGCAACCGTCGGCGACCGGTGCCCCTGGGCGCCCTCTGCGGCCTACTGTTGGGATGTGCGCCTGCCGTGCCCAGCCGCGGTCGGGGCAGCCCGGACCCGTGAGGGGTTCGGGGTAAGGGCTTTCCACCGCGGAGCCGCTGAGGGTCGTCGGGCATCGGGCCGCGTGGCGTGGGCACCGCCGGCTGGGAGAGGGACGGGAATGGAACCGACCGAGAGCGCCGCCCCGGGCTCACGGCCGCGTCTGCGCCGCATGGCGGTCGCATGGCGGCGCGGACGTGAGAGCGGGCGGCCCGCGGGGCGACCGGGCGCAGTGGGGCGCACCGGGGCGCGCGTCGCGGATGTGCGCGGGGTCGATGCGCGTGGTGCGACTGTACGCGGCGGGGGTGTACGGGGCGCGGACGCGCTCGGCGTGGATCTGCGCGCCGGCGGTGTGCGGGGCGCCGGGTTGTCCGACGTGGACGCCGAACGGCATCCGTCCTGGCCCGCGTTGCCCACCGCCGTCGTCGCGGCGGCCGGCTTCGTCCTGGGCGCCGGCGTCCTGCGGGCGTTCACCGGGGGACACGCGCTCTTCCCGTCCGGCACCGTCGGCTGGTCGCTGGCCGTCCTGACCGGCGTCATCGTCGGCCATCTCGTGATGCTGGGCCGCTCCCGGTGGTGGGGCGGTACGGGCTCCGGCGCCGCCCTCACCCTCGCGGTGCTGCTGCTGTACGGCTGGGTCTCCGCCGGGATGGTCAGCCTCACCGTCGTCGTGCTCGTCGGCATCGCCCGGCGGGGCCGCTGGCGGCAGGGCGTGCTGCACGGCGCGGTGGACCTGCTCGGCATCGGCGCCGGGGCGCTGGTGCTGGCCGCGTTCGGCTTCGTGCCGTCCGTCGAGTCGCCCTCCGCCCCCGAGACCTGGACGCTCTACACCGCGCCGGGCGTCGTGCTCGTCGCCGCCACCTATCTCCTGGTCACGCGCGCGTTGCTCTGGTACCTCCACACCCCTCGCGCGGGGCTGCCGACCGTGGCGCGTACCGCGCTGGTGCGGCAGGGGCTCGTCGCCGTCGCGCTGTTGGGAATAGCGCCCCTGGTTTGTGTCGTCGCCGTCGCCAAGCCCGTGCTGCTGCCGCTCTTCTCCATTCCGCTGATCGCCCTCGACTCCACCCTGTGGATAGCCCGCGCGCGTGCCGAGGAGCAGCTGCGTGACCCGCTGACCGGACTGCCCAACCGGCAGTGGCTGCTCGAACGCATCTGGACCGCGCTGGACGACGCGGAGCGGATCGGTGCGCGCGCGGCTCTGATGCTGATCGACCTGGACCGGTTCCGGTCCGTCAACGACACGCTCGGGCATCTCGCCGGTGACCGGCTGCTGCTGCAGATAGCCGACCGGCTCAGAGTCGCGCTGCCGCGCGGGGCGGAGGCCGCGCGGCTCGGCGGCGACGAGTTCGCCGTGTTACTGCCCGTCGCCGACTCCACGACGTCCGCGACCCGGGTCGCCCGCGGCCTCGTCTCCGCCCTCAGCTCCCCGCTCGACCTCGACGGGCTCACCCTCGTCCTGGAGGCGAGCGCGGGGGTCGCCGTGTTCCCGGACCACGCGGACGACGCGGAAGGGCTGCTGCGACGGGCCGACGTGGCGATGTATCAGGCCAAGCGGGACCGTACGGGGGTCGAGGCGTACGAGTCCAAGCGGGACTCCAACACCCCCGACCGGCTGGGGCTGCTGGGCGATCTGCGGCGGGCGCTGGACGCCCACGAGGTCGAGCTCCACTACCAGCCGAAGGTGCGTTTCGACGGGCAGGTGGCGGGGCTGGAGGCGCTGGTGCGGTGGGTGCACCCGGAGCGGGGGAGGGTGCCGCCGGACGAGTTCATAGCGATCGCCGAGTCGTCCGGGCTGATGCCGCACCTCACCGAGTACGTGCTGGAGACCGCGCTGGCGCAGGTCGCGAAGTGGCGCGCGCAGGGGTTGTTCGTGCCGGTCGCCGTCAACGTCTCGCCCCGCGACGTCCACACGCCAGGGTTCGCCGGCTCCGTGGCGGCGCGGCTGGCCCGGCACGGGGTGCCGGCGGGGGCGCTGCAGTTGGAGATCACCGAGCATGTGCTGCTGGAGGACCCGCAGAAGGCGGCCGACACGCTGAACGCGCTGACCGGGCACGGGGTGAAGATGTCGCTGGACGACTTCGGAACCGGGTACTCGTCGCTGGTGCATCTGCGGCGGCTGCCGGTGAGCGAGCTGAAGATCGACCGGTCGTTCGTGGCCCGGCTGGCGGTGGACACCGAGGACGCGGAGATCGTGCGGTGCACCGTCGATCTGGCGCACTCGCTGGGGCTGCTCGTCGTCGCGGAGGGGGTGGAGGACGACGAGACGTGGGAACGGCTGCGGGACCTCCGGTGCGACGCGGTGCAGGGCTGGCTGGTCGCGGCGGCGATGCCGCCGGACGAGACGACGGCGTGGCTCCTCGCCCGGGGCTCCCGGGGCTGGCAACGCCCCGCGGCCGCCCTCCCGGCGGTGACCACGGCGGAGGAGTAGCGCGCGGCTCGGGTGGGTGGGATGCCCGCGGTGCGGGCGGCCGGTCCGGTGGGGCGGTGCGGTTTCACGGACACTGCCCCCCGCCCCATAGGATTGGCCCCAAAACACACACACTCACCCAGAGGATCGCTGCATGCCTGGCATTACGCGCGAGGAGGTCGCCCACCTCGCCCGGCTGGCGCGTCTGGAGCTGAAGCCCGAAGAGCTCGACCACTTCGCGGGCCAGCTGGACGACATCATCGGCGCGGTCGCCCGCGTCAGCGAGGTCGCCGACCAAGACGTACCGCCGACCTCGCACCCGCTCCCGCTGACGAACGTCATGCGCGCGGACGAGGTCCGTCCCTCGCTCACCCCCGAGCAGGCGCTCTCCGGCGCCCCGGCCCAGGAGCAGCAGCGTTTCAAGGTGCCGCAGATCCTGGGGGAGGAGTAACCCGCCATGAGCGATCACATCATCAGGCTCACCGCCGCCGAGACCGCCGGGAAGATCGCCTCCGGCGAGCTCACGGCCGTAGAGGTCACCGAGGCCCATCTCGCCCGGATCGAGGCCGTCGACGAGAAGGTGCACGCCTTCCTGCACGTCGACCGTGAGGGCGCCCTCGCCCAGGCCCGCGCCGTCGACGACAAGCGCGCCAGGGGGGAGAAGCTCGGTCCGCTGGCTGGCGTGCCCCTCGCGCTCAAGGACATCTTCACCACCGAGGGCATCCCGACCACCGTCGGCTCCAGGATGCTCGAGGGCTGGATCCCGCCGTACGACGCGACGCTCACCAAGCGGCTCAAGGACGCCGACGTCGTCATCCTCGGCAAGACCAACATGGACGAGTTCGCCATGGGGTCCAGCACCGAGAACAGCGCCTACGGGCCGACCGGCAACCCGTGGGACCTCACCAGGATCCCGGGCGGGTCCGGTGGCGGTTCCTCCGCCGCGCTCGCCGCCTACATGGCGCCCCTCGCCATCGGCACCGACACCGGCGGCTCCATCCGCCAGCCCGCCGCCGTCACCGGCACCGTCGGCGTCAAGCCGACGTACGGTGCCGTCTCCCGGTACGGCATGGTCGCCTTCTCCAGCTCCCTCGACCAGGGCGGTCCGTGTGCCCGTACGGTCCTGGACGCCGCCCTGCTGCACGAGGTGATCGCCGGGCACGACCCGCTCGACTCCACCTCCATCGACGCCCCGGTCCCGCCGGTCGTCGAGGCCGCGCGGAACGGCTCGGTCGCCGGCCTGCGCGTCGGCGTCGTCAAGCAGTTCCGCGGCGAGGGCTACCAGGCCGGTGTCGTCCAGCGGTTCGACGAGGCCGTCGAGATGATGAAGGGTCTCGGCGCCGAGATCGTCGAACTGGACTGCCCGTCCTTCGACCTCGCGCTGTCGGCGTACTACCTCATCGCACCCTCCGAGTGCTCCTCCAACCTCGCCCGCTTCGACGGCCTGCGCTACGGCCTGCGGACCGGCGACGACGGCACGCACTCCGCCGAGGAGGTCACCTCGCTCACCCGTGAGGCCGGCTTCGGCGACGAGGTCAAGCGCCGCATCATGCTCGGCACGTACGCCCTGTCGAGCGGCTACTACGACGCGTACTACGGCAGCGCCCAGAAGGTCCGCACCCTCATCACGCAGGACTTCGAGCGGGCCTTCGAGCAGGTCGACGTGATCGTCTCGCCGACCACCCCGACCACCGCCTTCGCGATCGGCGAGCGCGCCGACGACCCGATGGCGATGTACCTCGCCGACCTGTGCACCATCCCCACCAACCTGGCCGGCAACGCGGCCATGTCGCTGCCCTGCGGCCTCGCGCCCGAGGACAACCTGCCGGTGGGTCTGCAGATCATCGCTCCCGCCATGAAGGACGACCGGCTCTACACGGTCGGCGCCGCGGTCGAGGCCGCCTTCGTGGAAAAGTGGGGGCACCCGCTGATCGAGGAGGCACCGTCACTGTGAGCGCACTGTCCAAGGCCAAGGGCTTCAAGAAGTCCAAGTCCGGTCTGTACGTCTCCATGGCCACCTCGGCGTTCGGCGCCGTCGGTGTGTACAAGCAGATCAAGAAGGCGCGCGGCGAGAACGACACACTGCGGCTGCTCGACGCCGTCGTCACCGGCGCCGCCGTGATCACCAACCTCGCCATCCTCTACCGCGAGGTGAAGCGCCTCGGCGACGACGACGTCCTGCTGGGCTGAGAGGGAAGTTTCACCGTGACCACCACGACTGACCTGGTGTCGTACGAGGACGCACTCGCGTCGTACGACCCCGTCATGGGCCTCGAGGTCCATGTCGAACTCGGCACCCGCACCAAGATGTTCTGCGGCTGTTCCACCGCGCTCGGTGCCGACCCGAACACCCAGACCTGCCCCGTCTGCCTCGGCATGCCCGGCGCGCTCCCGGTCGTCAACGCGATCGGCGTCGAGTCGGCGATCAGGATCGGTCTCGCGCTGAACTGCGAGATCGCCGAGTGGTGCCGCTTCGCCCGGAAGAACTACTTCTATCCGGACATGCCGAAGAACTTCCAGACCTCCCAGTACGACGAGCCGATCGCCTTCAACGGCTACCTCGACGTACAGCTGGAGGACGGCGAGACCTTCCGCGTGGAGATCGAGCGCGCCCACATGGAGGAGGACACCGGCAAGTCGACGCACGTCGGCGGTGCCACCGGCCGTATCCACGGCGCGTCCCACTCGCTGCTGGACTACAACCGGGCCGGCATCCCGCTCATCGAGATCGTCACCAAGCCGATCGAGGGAGCGGGCGAACGAGCCCCCGAGGTCGCGCGGGCCTACGTCCGTGAGCTGCGCGAGCTCATCAGGGCGCTCGGCGTGTCCGAGGCCCGCATGGAGATGGGCCAGATGCGCTGCGACGTGAACCTGTCGCTGCGCCCGCACGGCCGGGAGGAGTTCGGCACCCGCAGCGAGACCAAGAACGTCAACTCGCTGCGGTCCGTCGAGCGCGCCGCCCGCTTCGAGATCCAGCGGCACGCGGCCGTGCTGGACGCCGGCGGCACGATCATCCAGGAGACCCGGCACTTCCACGAGGACACGGGGTCCACGACCTCGGGCCGCGTGAAGGAGGAGGCCGAGGACTACCGGTACTTCCCGGAGCCCGACCTGGTGCCCGTGGCGCCCTCGCGCGAGTGGGTCGAGGAGATCCGTTCCGCCCTGCCCGAGCTGCCGCTGGTGCGCCGCAACCGGCTCCGCGAGGAGTGGGGGATCTCCGGCACCGACATGCAGTCCATCCTCAACGCCGGGGCGCTGGACCCGATCGTCGCCACGATCGACGCCGGTGCCGACGCGGCCTCCGCCCGCAAGTGGTGGATGGGCGAGCTGGCCCGCGCCGCCAACGAGTCCGGCACGGCGCTGGACGACCTGGCGATCACCCCGGAGCAGGTCGCGCGGATCGCCGAGCTGGTCGTCAAGGGCGATCTGAACGACAAGCTGGCCCGCCAGGTCATCGAGGGCGTCCTCGCCGGTGAGGGCACACCGGACGAGGTCGTCGACAAGCGCGGTCTGAAGGTCGTCTCCGACGAGGGTGCCCTGGGCACCGCCGTCGACGAGGCCATCGCCGGCAACCCGGGCATCGCGGACAAGATCCGCGGTGGCAAGGTCGCCGCCGCGGGCGCGCTGGTCGGCGCCGTCATGAAGGCCACGCGCGGACAGGCGGACGCCGCCCGCGTGAAGGAGCTGATCCTGGAGAAGCTCGGCGTCGCCGAGGGCTGATCGCAGAAAGCGGGGGAGGGGGCGCACCGGCTCGGTGCGCCCCCTCCTTCATGCGGTCAGGCGCGGCGGGCCACCACTCGTGTGAAGCCCAGCGTGCGGCCCCGGTCCGTGCGCAGCATCCGCGCGCTCTCCCGGCTCATCCGTACGTGGAACTCCTCCACGCTCTCCTCGGCGACCACGTCGCACCAGAGCAGCCACTCCCGCCAGCCGTCCTCCAGCCAGTCCGCCGTCTCCACCTCCACGGCGCCGCTGCGGGTCCAGTGGCGGCGCCACCAGGCGGGGCTGTGGAAGCACCAGAACGCCGGGTCCCAGTACGGCTTCATGTGCTCCGGCGGCTCGCTGCCCTCGATCTCCTCGGGCATCGAAGGGACGACGACTCCGATCCGCCCGCCGGGCTTCAGCAGCCGGGTCAGTGTCGGCAGGTAGAGGTCGTCGGTGCCGAAGTACTGGTACGCGTCGATCGAGACGATCGCGTCGAAGCTCTCCTGTCCGAAGGGCAGGTCGTGGGCCTCGGCGTGGACCGGGAACACCCGGTCGCCGACGCCCGCCTCGGCGATACGGCGCGCGTTGTCGTCCGGCTCGATCCACAGGTCGGCCGCGGTGACCTGGACGTCGTACTCCCGGGCCAGGAAGACCGAGGTCATGGCGCGGCCGCAGCCCAGGTCGAGCACGCGCGCGCCGGGGCGCAGGGTGTCGAGGCCGAGGGCCGGGGCGAGCCACTCCAGCAGCCACAGCGCGTGCGGGCCCATCCCGTTCTCGATGGTCCAGCGGGCGTCGTAGGCGCTGCTGCGGGGGTACCGGGGCAGGGTGAGGCGGCTAGTGAGGTCGTCGTGCGGGGTGTTCGATGTGATGTCCGACATCGGTGAACGGGCTCCTTGGGGCCGTGATGAGGATGAGGGTCTCGTCGGAGATCGGGCGGACAAGCATCAAAGCACCTGCTTCGGCCGGCGGCGGACTGCCGTGGGAGGTCGGACCGACGGACGCTAGCAGCCGGCCCCGCACCCCCGCATCCGGGTTTCCGGTGGTGGGGCGCTACGCTCGCGCCACATGAGTGGACGCGCCGATTCCGACGATCCGCCCCTGGACGAGCGGGTGGATGCCGACGCCGCCGCAGCAGCCGCCGACGCCGACGAGGGCGAAGACGCCGACGACGTCGAGCACGATGTGCGGCGGGCCCGGTGGACCGCTCTCGGGGCCGGCAGCGTGCTCGCCCTCGCCGGTGCGGCCGCCGCCGTACTGCGTCTCGCCGGCTCCGCGCCGGTCCTCGTCCCCGTCGCGTACGCCTGTGGCGCCGCCGTCTGTGCCCTCGCCGCGGTGCTGGGCTCCCGGGGCCGTACCCGCAGAGCCCTGTGGCTGCTGATCGCGGGGCTCATGACCATGGCGCTGGGGGACCAGTTCGACTGAGCGGAACCGCTGGTCGAGGCGGTGTGAAGAACGCCACGAAAGCGACAAACGATCAGACATGCCTGCAACAGTGTCAGTGCCTTGCTCATGCGTTCTTTGCGGGCTGTTCGGTCACCCTCGACTGTTCCCGGTCAAAGATCCACACCGAGTCACTACGGGAGCACATTCGTGGCAGCCCTCGCTCGCTGGTGTGTCCAACGCCGTCCCTTCACCGTTCTGCTCTGGCTTCTGGCGCTCATCGGGATATCCGCCGGCGCGTTCCTCGCCGGCTCCGCCTACTCGAACGACTACAAGGTGCCCGGCACCGAGTCGGGGCGGGCCACCGAGCTGCTGAAGGAGGGCTTCCCGGATCTCGGCGGCGACAGCGACAACGTGGTCTGGCACACCACGTCCGGCAGCGTCCGGGACAGCGGCGTCGAGCAGAGCATGACCCGCACCCTGGACCGAATCGAGGAGCTGCCCGGCGTCGCCGTGGTCAGCGGCCCGTACGACGATCACGGCGCCGGCCGGGTCAGCGCGGACGGCCTCACCGCCTACGCCACGGTCACCTTCGACGCCCAGTCCAAGGACATCGACGCGGACCAGGCCGCCGAGGTGGTGAAGACGGCCAAGGCCGCCGAGACCGACGGACTCGAGGTCGAGCTGAGCGGCAGCGCCGTCGAGCTCAGCGAGTCCGCCGGCGGACACACGGCCGAGATCGTCGGTGTGCTGGTCGCCGCCGTCGTCCTGTTCCTCGCCTTCGGCTCGTTCGCCGCGTCCCTGTTGCCCATCGCCACCGCCCTGGTCGGCGTCGGCACGGCCTACGCCGGTATTGTGCTGCTCGGACACGTCATGACCGTCGCCGACTTCGCGCCCATGCTCGGCATGCTGATCGGGCTCGGCGTCGGCATCGACTACGCCCTGTTCATCGTGACCCGGCACCGGCGCGGACTGAAACGCGGCCTGAGCGTCACCGAGGCCGCCGTCAACGCCGTCGCCACCACCGGACGGGCGGTCGTCTTCGCGGGCGCCACCGTCTGCATCGCCCTGCTGGGCATGCTCATCCTGCGGCTGAACTTCCTCAACGGCGTCGCCGTCGCCGCCTCGCTCACCGTCGTCCTGACCGTCGCCGCCTCCGTCACGCTGCTGCCCGCCCTGCTGTCGTTCATCGGCATGCGCGCGCTCAGCCGCCGGGAGCGGCGCCGACTGGTCGAGCACGGACCGGAGCCGGAGCTGCCGACCGGGCTCGCCGCCCGCTGGTCGGCGTTCGTCGAACGCCACCCCAAGCTGCTCGGCGCCGTCGCGGTCGTCGTCATGGCCGTCCTCGCGCTGCCCACCCTCTCCCTCCACCTCGGCACCTCCGACCAGGGCAACGACCCCAAGGGGTCCACCACACGCCAGGCCTACGACCTCCTCGCCGACGGCTTCGGCCCCGGGGTGAACGGCCCCCTCACCCTGGTCACCCACGTCGACGGAGCCGGGGACCGGCTCGCCCTGGACAACCTCGACGCCACCCTGCGCGGCACCGAGGGCGTCGCGTCGGTGTCGCCCGCGACCTACGGCGCCGGGGGCGACACCGCGTACCTCACCGTCGTACCGGAGTCGTCGCCGCAGTCGAAGCAGACCAGTGACCTCGTCGACCGGCTGCGTGACGACGTACTGCCGCGGGCGGAGTCGGGCACCTCGCTCGATGTGCACGTCGGCGGCGTCACGGCGGGATACGACGACTTCGCCGACGTCATCGTGCAGAAGCTGCCGCTGTTCGTCGGTGTGGTGATCGGGCTGGGCTGTCTGCTGCTCCTGCTGGCCTTCCGCTCCATCGGCATACCGCTCAAGGCCGCCGCGATGAACGTGGCCGCCGTCGCCGCCGCCTTCGGTGTCGTCGTCGCGATCTTCCAGTGGGGCTGGGGCAGCGAACTGCTCGGCCTCGGCAGCGCGGGCCCCATCGAACCCTTCCTGCCCGTGATCATGGTGTCGGTCCTCTTCGGGCTCTCCATGGACTACCAGGTCTTCCTGGTCAGCCGGATGTACGAGGAATGGCTCGAGACCGGCGACAACCGGCGGTCCGTCCGGGTCGGCCTCGCGGAGACCGGCCGGGTGATCAACTCGGCCGCCGTGATCATGATCTCGGTCTTCCTCGCCTTCGTCCTCAGCGGCGACCGTGTGATCGCCATGTTCGGCATCGCGCTCGCCGCTGCCGTCGCCCTCGACGCCTTCGTCCTGCGCACCCTGCTCGTGCCCGCGTTGATGCACCTCCTCGGCAGAGCCAACTGGTGGCTGCCGGGCTGGCTGGACCGGATCCTGCCCCGGATCAGCATCGAGCCGCCCGAGGCCCGTGCCGCCCATGAGAGGCTGGCCGCCGCCACGGACGCCGGCGTGGCGGACGTGCTGGCCGAAGAGGAGCAGCAGCGGGATGTACGCGATACGACTGGGTGACGACGGAGCGGAACTGCGCCCGCTGGAGCCCTGGCACGCGGAGGAGTACCTGGCCCATCTGGACCGGGGCCGGGAGTTCATCAACCAGTACGTCCCCTTCGGATCCCGGGCCACGGACGTGGCCGGTGCCCGGGAGGTGCTCCAGCGGTACGCCGACTGGCGCGCCGCGGACACGGCCTCGCTGCACGGGATCTGGCTGGACGGCACGCTCCTCGGCGGGGTGCTCACCCTGAACTTCGACGCCGCGGGCGGAAACTGCGAGGTCGGCTGCTGGCTGGAGCCCGCCGCCACCGGGCGCGGGCTCATCACCCGCGCGATGCGGATCCTCATCGACTGGGCGATCGAGCAGCGCGGCATCCACCGGGTCGAATGGGTCGCGGCGGCCGGGAACGTGAAGAGCATCGCCGTCGCCCGCCGGCTCGGCATGACCCGGGACGGGGTGCGCCGGGAGGCCCAGCTCCATCACGGCGTACGCCATGACCTGGAGGTGTGGTCGGTGCTGGCCCCGGAGTGGCGCGCGCACGACGATCATTAAGCGGACTCTCAGACGACGTCCGTACGGTGCCGGGCATGGGAACCAAGACAGTGGACGAAGCCGGAACCGAGCACGACGAGACAGCGGTGGACGTCACCGGGACCGAGGCAGGGGCCGAGCCCGATACGACGCCGGACGCCGCACAGGACGGTCCCGACGACTCCGGGACCGAGGAGGAGACCCCTTCCGGTGTCGGGCAGGGTGCCGCCGCCGTGGTCTCCGTCGCCCTCGGCCTCGTCTCGCTCACCGGGAGCTGGGTCGGCACCGTGGCCGCCGCCCGCGAGACCCTCGTCGGCCAGCTGGAGACGGCCGCCGACGCCGGTGTCGCCACCCAGGTCAAGGAGGTGTACGGCGACGCCTGGCAGACCAGCGCCCTGTGGGGCGGCCTGTTCGCGCTGACCGCGCTGATCGCCGGCGTGGTGGTGCTGGCGCGGCCCGCCTTCGGGACGCCCGGCCGGACGGTCCAGGCGCCCTGGATCAGGTCGGTCGCCTGGGCGGGGGTGTCGCTCGGCGTCGTCGGGCTGCTGCTGGCGGTCCTCAAATACACCGACGTACTGCTGGGACTGCCGGCCACCGGCTGATCCGCACCCGCGTGAGGGGGGTCCCGCCCGGGACCCCCCTCACGCGTGCGTCAGGAGGCCAGTACCGCGCGTGCCTCCGCGAGGATGGCCGCCAGCTCCTCGGTCTCCGGCGCGGTGAGCGGCGTCAGCGGCGGGCGGACCGGTCCGGCGTCCAGGCCCTCCAGGGTGACCCCGGCCTTCACCAGCGACACCGCGTACCCGGGAACCCGCTTGCGCAGCCGGACCAGGGGGTGGAAGAAGGTGCGCTGCAGCGCGTCGATCCGCTTCTGGTCGCCCGCCTGCACCGCGCGGTGGAAGGCGAGGGAGACGTCGGGCGCGAACGCGAAGGCGGCCGACGAGTACAGCTCCACCCCGAGCGCCCGGTAGGCGGGCTGGCTCGCCTCGGCGGTGGGCATGCCGTTGAAGAACTGGAACTCCTTGCCGGTCCCGTCGAGCGCCTCGTTCACGGCGGGGATGATCCGCGCGAGGAGGTCGAGGTCGCCGGTGCCGTCCTTGAAGCCGACGACCGTGGGCAGCTGGGCGATCGCCGCCGCGGAGCGCTCGTCGAAGCGCGCGTTCGCCCGGTTGTAGACGATCAGCGGCAGCCCGGTCTCGCCGGCCACCTCACGCGTGTAGGCGACGAGGCCCTCGGCGGTGGACTCGACCAGGTAGGGCGGCATCAGCAGCAGACCGTCCGCACCCGCCTCCGCGGCCGCCCGCGCCAGCCGGCGGGCCTGGCCGAGCGCGCCGCCGGCCCCCGCGAACACCGGGACGCGCCCGCCCACCGCCTCCACGGCGGTACGGACGACCGCGCCGTACTCCTCGTGGTCCAGGGCGTGGAACTCGCCGGTGCCGCAGGCGACGAACACTCCGCCCGGGCCGGCGTCGACCCGGCCCGCGATGTGCCGGCGCAGGGCGTCGAGGTCGACGTCACCGGACTCGGTGAACGGGGTGACGGGGAAGAAGAGAACGCCTTCGAGCATGGGTGCTTTCCTACTCTGGGTGAGGGACGGGAGGAGTGTCGTCAGTGGTCGGGGAAGGGAGCGCGCACCACGTGGGTGAGGGCGTCCCCCCGCTCCAGCCGGTCGATGTTCGCGGCGATCTCTCTCGCGCGAGCGGCGAAGGTGTCGGCCGTGTGGCCCGAGTGGTGCGGGGTCATCAGTACGTTGGGCAGGTCCCGGAAGGGCAGCCGGCTCGGCGCGTCGGGCGGTCCCGCCCACCACACGTCCAGCGCGGCGCCCGCGATCGTGCCGGAACTCAGCGCCTCGTACAGGGCCTCCTCCTGGACGACCGGTCCGCGGGCGACGTTGACCAGCAGCGCCTTCGGCCCCATGGCCTTCAGTTCGGCGGGGCCGATCAGTCCGCGGGTGGCGGGGGTGAGCGGGACGGTGACCACGACGATGTCGGAGTTCGCGAGGAGGTCCGGGAGCTGTTCGTCGCCGCCGATCCAGTCGGGCCGCAGATCAGTGGGGCAAGGGGCGGTGGGGTCGCGTCGTACGGCACGGACGCGCAGGCCCACGGCCTGGCACAGCCGGGCGACCTCGGTGCCGGTCTCGCCGAAGCCGACGATGCCGACCCGGCGGCCCTCCAGGGTGGCCCCGAACGGCAGCGCGGGGTCGACCGCCACGTTGCGCCACCGCCCGGCGCGCAGGGCACGGTCGGCGCCCAGGACGTCGCGGGAGAGCATCAGGACCGACATCAGCACATGCTCGGCGATGGAACGGCCGTGGTGGTGGGTGGTGGCGACCGTCACCCCGGGGTGGAGCGCGTCCAGCGGGATGCCGTCGTAGCCGGCGCCCACGACGTGGACCAGCCGCAGGCGCTTCGCGCGCCGGGCGTCCTCGGGGGTCAGCTTCGAGCCGACATAGACGTCGATGTCACCGACGGCCTCGGAGAGTTGTGCGGCGTCCAGGTCGAAGGCCTCCAGCCATGCGTGGTCGCCCCGGGTGGACGCCTTGAGCCGGTCGTGGAAACGGCCGAGGATGCGGTGGTTCAGCATGACGCGCATCGGGCGCTCACCACCTGGGGGTCTCGGTCGGGAAGGACGGTTCGAAACGGCGCATGTAGCCGGTGTCGTCGCGGTCGCGCAGTCCGCAGTCGAGGTACTGCCGGTGCAGTCGCGCCAGGGCGTCCCGGTCCAGTTCCACACCGAGACCCGGAGCCGTCGGTACGGCGAGCCGGCCCTCGCCGAACCGCAGCGGCGCGGGATCGACGACGTCCTCGTCGGGCCTCTTCCAGGGCCAGTGCGTGTCACAGGCGTAGGTGAGCCGCGGGGTCGCGGCGGCCAGATGGGTCATGGCCGCGAGGCTGACGCCGAGATGCGAGTTGGAGTGCATCGACAGACCCAGGCCGAAGGTCTCGCAGATCGCGGCGAGCTGTCCGCAGCGCCGCAGTCCGCCCCAGAAGTGATGGTCGGACAGGACGATGCCCACCGCGCCCTCGGACACCGCCGGGGCGAGGTCGTCGAAGGAGACGACGCACATATTGGTCGCCAGCGGGGTCGAGGTGGAGCGGGCCACGGCGGCCATGCCCCCGATGCCCTCGGTCGGGTCCTCCAGATACTGCAGGACGCCGTCCAGCTCCCGGGCGACGCGCAGTGACGTCTCCGTACTCCATGCCGCGTTCGGGTCGAGGCGCAGGGGGAGTTCGGGGAACGCCTTGCGCAGCGCCCTGATCGCGGCGATCTCCTCGTCGGGAGGGAAGACACCGCCCTTGAGCTTGATGGAGGTGAAGCCATAGGTGCCGATCATGCGGCGGGCCTGTTCGACCAGCCCCGCCGGGTCCAGGGCGGGGCCCCAGTCGTCGTCCTCCTGGCCGGGATGGCCGGCCCACTTGTAGAAGAGGTACGCGCTGTACGGCACCGAGTCGCGCACCGCCCCGCCCAGCAGATCACTGACCGGGCGGCCGACCAGCTTGCCCTGGATGTCCAGGCAGGCCACGTCGAACGGGGACATCACCCGGTCCACGGTGCTGCTGCCCGTGACCATGCCGGACATGCCGTCGCCGCCGCCGGTGTCGCCGCCGAGGGCGCGGGAGGTGCGGGCGATCAGGTCGTTGAGGCTCCAGACATCCATGCCGGTCAGGGCGTCGGCGGCCCGCCGCAGCCGTTCCAGATGCACCGTGCCGCCGTACGTCTCGCCGAGGCCGCTGACACCCGACTCGGTGGTGATCTCCACGATGGTGCGCAGCGCGTAGGGCTCGTGCACCCCGACCGTGTTCAGCAGCGGGTAGTCCCGGAAGGCCACGGGGGTCACGGTGACGGCGGCGATCCGCTCTGAGGTCCGAACCATGAATGCCATCCTCATATGTAGTCGGCGTTCTCATTTGTAGACAGCCGGGTGGGGGATGTCAATGGGCGGACCCCGGGACGGGGGTGAGCAGCACCCCCTCGGTGAGGAACCGTTCCACATTGCGCAGCGCCAGATCGCCCATGGCCGCGCGGGTCTCCCGGGTGGCACTGGCGATGTGCGGGAGCAGGACCACCCGGTCCGATTCCAGGAGCGCCGACGGCACGTTCGGCTCGTCGGCGAAGACGTCGAGCGCCGCTCCGGCGATCCGCCCCTCCCTGACGGCTGTGACCAGCGCGAATTCGTCCACCACACTGCCGCGCGCGACGTTCACCAGATGGCCCTCGGGGCCGAGGGCGTCCAGCACCGCCGCGTCCACCAGACCCTCCGTGCCCGCGCCTCCCGCGACGGTGACGACCAGTGCGTCGCACGCCCCGGCCAGCTCCCGCACGGTCGGCAGACGGCGGTACGCGACACCGGGCACCGGCGTGCGCGAGCAGTACGACACCTCCACACCGAACCCCTCGAGCCGGCGCGCCACCGCCCGGCCGATCCGGCCCAGTCCGAGGATGCCGACCCGCTTCCCGCTCACCCGCGTGGCCAGCGGAAACGCCGTGGTGCTCCACTCGCCGGCCCGTACGAAACGGTCGGCCGCCGACAGCCGGCGCATGACGTCGATCAGCGCGCCGACCGCAAGGTCCGCCACGCAGTCGGTGAGCACGTCCGGGGTGTTGCTCACATCGATGCCGCGTGCCCGGGCGCGGGCCACGTCCGTGGTCTCGTAACCGACGCCGAAGTGCACGATCGCGCCCAGTCGCGGCAGCGCGTCCATCAGTTCGTCGCCGACCCCGAAGCGCGCGCTGGTCACGGCGGCGACCACGTCCCCGCCCTGCTCGCGCAGGAAGCGTCCCGGGTCGGACAGTTCGTGCAGCCGCACCGTGCGATGGCGTTCGGCGAGGGCCCGCTCCAGGTCGGGGAGGAGCGGGGACACCTGCAGCACGGTGGGGGTGGTGCGGGGACTGGCCATGGTGTTCTCCTGTTCTTCGGCGCATACCGGAATGTGGCGCTCCGCCCGCTGCCGGGAGCTCGGGGGGGCGTCGGCGAGGTGTCCGGTCGGGCAGGGCCGTACGGATCCGTTCCTGCGCATGTCTTGACGCTGCCACGGTGCCGGTTTAGCTTCGGCGTTCACAGATGCGGACCGAGTACGCAAGTGTAGACAGCCTCTCGCAGTCGACGTACGTGGAACGCGACACACCAGCACCTACCGGAGACAGGCCGACGATGAAGTTCTCCGTTTCCTCCACCCCGCCCACCGGGCGACGGCGGTACCGCGCGACCACGGCGACGCTCCTGGCGGGCACGGTGCTGCTGGCCAGTGGCTGCGCCGTGGCGGGCAGCGCCGCCGGTGACGCCGGCCGCGCCGACGGCCGCACCCTGCGCGTGGTGCTCACCCAGGAACCACCGACCCTGGAACCCTGCGAGGCCTCGCTGACCGGCACCGGCGTCGTCGTCCGGTCCAACATCACCGAGCCCCTCGTCGAACGCGACCCCGACTCCGGCGAACTGGACCCCCTGCTCGCCACCGGCTGGAAACAGCGCGACGACCGCACCTGGACCTTCGACATACGCGAGGGGGTCACCTTCCAGAACGGCGAGCCCTTCACCGCCGAGGACGCCGCCTTCTCCATCGACCGGGCGGTCAACTCCGACCTCGCCTGCAACGTCGAGGGCTATGTCTTCGGCGACGAGGACCTGAAGGTGACGGCGGAGGGCGACACCCGGCTGACCGTAACCACCGAGCAGCCCGACCCGATCCTGCCGCTGCGCCTGAGCTTCGTGGAGATCGTGCCGCGCACCACGAACGCCGACGCCAAGGTCCGTGTCCCGGTCGGCACCGGCCCCTACGCCGTCGCCTCCTGGCAGCCCGGAGCGGCCATCAACCTCAGCCGCTACGACGGCTACTGGGGCGACGCCCCCGACTTCCCCCGCGCCCGCTACGTCTGGCGCAGCGACGCCAGCGTCCGCGCCGCCATGATCGACAAGGGGGAGGCGGAGATCGCCGTGGCGCTCGACCCCGTCGAGGCCGAGAAGGACACCACGGTCGCGTTCCCCAACAACGAGACCACCGCGCTGCGGCTGGACGGCCGCGAGGCCCCGCTCGACGACATCCGCGTACGCCGCGCCGTCGACCTGGCCGTGGACCGGGACGGCATCATCGACGCTCTGCTCGGCGGACTCGCCGAACCGGCCGGACAACTGGTCCCGCCCGGAGTGGTCGGACACGACGAGGAGATCGAACCGACCCCGCAGAACGTGAAGGAGGCCAAGGCCCTGATCGACGAGGCCGAAGCCGACGGCGTACCCGTCGACCGGCAGATCACCCTCGTCGCCCGCAACGGCATGTTCGCCGGGGTGTCCGAGACGGCCGAGGCACTCCAGTACCAGATGCAGCGGATCGGACTGAACGTCAAGGTCCGGATGGCGGACACCGCCACCCAGCTCCAGTACCAGCTCCGGCCGCTGCCCGAGGACGTCGGGCCCATCGCCCTGCTGATCATGCACGGCAACCAGGCCGGTGACGCGGCCTTCACCACGAGCCAGTACCTGCTGAGCGACGGCCCCCAGTCCACCTTCGGCACCGAGGAGCTCGACCGGCGCATCGCCGACGCCGGCGCGCTCTCCGGCGACCAGCGGCAGAAGGCCTTCGCCGACCTGCTCGCGGACCAGAACAGGTCGGTCGTGCAGTACGCCCACCTGGCCCATATGAGCGGACTGCTCGGCCTGTCACCGTCCATCCGGTACGAGCCGAACTCCGCCACCGGCGACGAGATGCGGCTGGCAGAGGTCAGCCCGGCGAAGGCGGGACAGCACTGATGATCATCTTTCTGCGCAAACGCATCCTCTCCAGCGCCGTCCCCCTGGTGTGCGTGGTCCTGGGCGTGTTCTTCCTGGCCCGGATGACCGGCAACCCGGTCGACCTCTACCTCCCGCTCAGCGCCACCGCCGAACAGCGCGCCGAGTTCTCCGCCGCCCAGGGCTTCGACCTCTCCCTCCCGGCCCAGCTGTGGAACTACCTCGTCGACGCCGCCCACCTGAACTTCGGCACCTCGCTGCGGACCGGGCAGTCCGCCACCGAGATGGTGCTCGACGCCTTCCCCGTCACCCTCCAGCTCGCCGGCGTCACCATGCTCCTGGCGATCAGCGGGGCCGTACTGATCGGCAGCCTCGCCGCCTACCGGCCCAACTCCCTGATGGACCGCGTCGCCAGCCTGCTGTCGATGACGGCCGCCAGCATCCCCGACTTCTGGTTCGCCGTCATGGGCGTCCTCGTCTTCGGCGTCAGCCTCGACCTGCTGCCCACCTCCGGCACCCTCGGCGGACCCGAGGTCTGGGTCCTGCCCGTCGCGACCCTGCTGATCCGCCCCTTCGGCGTGCTCGTCCAGGTGGTGCGCGGCAGCATGGTCGCCGCGCTCTCCGCGCCCTACGTCAAGATCGCCCGAGCCAAGGGCGCCACACCCCGCCGGGTCATCTTCGGCCACGCCCTGCGCAACGCCGTGACCCCCGTCCTCACCGTCGCCGGTGACCTGACCGTGGGCCTGGTCAACGGTGCCGTCATCGTGGAGACGATCTTCGGCTGGCCCGGCATCGGCAAGCTCATGATCGACTCCATCCTCCAGCGCGACTTCGCGGTCCTCCAGGCGGCCGTCCTGATGACCGCCGTAACGATCTTCGCGCTGAACATCCTCGTCGACGTCTGCCATGCGCTGACCGACCCCCGAGTGCGTCAGGCGGTGCCGGCGTGAGCGAAGGAAGCATCATGACCACGGAAGAGCTCCCCGCCGCGGACGGGCGCGAGGACAGCCCGCAGACCGCCCCCGCCCGCAAGGGCCCGCCCCGCTGGTGGCTGCTGCTCGGCCGGGACCGCGCCGCCGCCGTCGCGGCCGTCGTCCTGAGCCTGGTCGTCCTGGTCGCCCTCTTCGGCCGGCTGTTCATCGGCGACCACGCCCAGCGTCAGGACCTCGACGCCTCCCTGCGCGCCCCCTCCCTGGACGACGGCTTCTACGGACTGCTCGGTACCGACGTCCTCGGACGCAGCGTGCTGGCCCGGCTCATCGACGCGGCGGCGACGACCCTGTCCGTGGCCGTCCCCGCGGTCCTCTGCTCCCTGGTGATCGGCTCGGCGATCGGCCTGTGGGCCGGCTACCACGGGGGCCGCCGGGAAAGCGTCGCCATGCGCGTCGCCGACATCATCCTCAGCTTCCCCTCCCTGCTCATCGCCGTCGTCGTGCTGTACGTCCTCTCGCCCTCAGCGCTCAACATCGTGCTGATCCTCGCCGTGGCCCGTATCCCGGTGTATCTGCGCACCTCCCGCGCGGAGGCGGCCGAGCTGAGAAGCCGTCTGTTCGTCGACGCGGCCCGCACCTTCGGCACCCCGAGCCGGCACATCATCCAGCGGCACATCCTGCCGATCGCCCTGCCCACCCTGCTGACCGTCGCCACCCTCGACTTCTGCTTCGTGATGCTCACCGAGTCCTCGCTGAGCTTCCTCGGCATCGGCATCCAGCCGCCGGACGTCAGCTGGGGCCTGATGGTCGCCCAGGGCCGGCAGTACCTCCAGACCGCCTGGTGGATCACCGTGCTCCCCGGGCTGGCCATCGTCCTCACCACCGTGTCCGCCACGGTCCTCGCCGCCTGGGCCCGCATCGCCACCGACCCCGCCCAGCGCTGGCGGCTGACGCTGCCCCGCAAGCGCCGCGGTGCCTCCGCCGCCGTACCCCCGGAGATGATCCCGTGACGACCACATCCGCCACCGACCCCGCCCTCGACGTCGAAGGGCTCTGCGTCGACCTGAGCACCGCCTCCGGGACCGTGCGCGCCGTGGACGGCGTCAGCTTCAGCGTCCGCCGCGGCCGCACCCTGGCCCTCCTCGGCGAGTCCGGCTGCGGCAAGTCGATGACCGCGCTGTCGGTTGTGGGACTGCTCGACCCCGCCGCCGAGGTGACCGGGGGCGCCGTACGGGTCAGGGGCGAGGACACCCTGCGGCTGAGCGCGGCCGAGCGCCGCAAACTCGCCGGACCCGTGCTGTCGATCGTCTTCCAGGACGCCCTGACCGCCCTCAACCCGGTGCAGCCGGTGGGCCGGCAGATCGGCGAACCCTTCCGCATCCACCGCGGACTCTCCCGGCGCGAGGCGCGGGAGAAGGCCATCGAGCTGATGACCCGCGTCGGCATCCCCGAGCCGAGGCAGCGGGCCAAGTCGTACCCGCACCAGTTCTCCGGCGGCATGCGCCAGCGGCTGCTGATCGCGATGGCCGTCGCCCTCGACCCCGACGTCCTCATCGCCGACGAACCCACCACCGCCCTCGACGTCACCGTGCAGGCCCAGATCATGCGGCTGCTGCGGGACCTCCAGGACGAACGGGACATGGCCGTCGTACTGATCACCCACGACCTCGCCGTGGTCGCCCAGCGCGCCGACGACGTCGCCGTCATGTACGCCGGAACGGTCGTCGAGCAGGGCACCGTGCGCGAGGTGTTCTCCGCGCCCCGCCACCCCTACACCCGCGGACTGCTCGACTCCGTCCCCGAGGACGCCGAACGCGGACAGCCGCTGCCCGCCGTCCCCGGCAGCCCGCCCGAACTGAGCGCCGTGCCGTCCGGCTGTGTCTTCCAGGCCCGCTGCCCGCTGGTGCGCGAGCGCTGTGTGACGGAGCGGCCGGTGCTGCGCGCCACCGGCGACGCACGGTCTGCCGCCTGTCACTTCTCCGAGGAGCTCGCCCGTGACTGAGTCCCGCACCGCCACCGCGACCCCCGGGGCCCCGGCCGGGGAGAACCCGCCGCTGCTGGAAGTCAGCGGCGTCACCAAGTCCTTCGGCGGCGGACGCCGCCGGCTGACCGCCCTGGACGGCGTCGACGTACGACTCGGCCGGGGCGAGACCCTCGGACTCGTCGGCGAGTCCGGCTGCGGCAAGTCCACCCTCGCCCGGGTCCTGCTCGGCCTGGAACGCCCCGACGCGGGCACGGTCCGCTACGACGGTGTCGACCCGTTCGCCCTGCGCGGCAAGGAGCTGCTCAACTGGCGGCGCCGCGTCCAGATGGTCTTCCAGGACCCCTTCGCCTCCCTCAACGCCCGTATGTCGGCCGCCGATCTGATCAGCGAGCCCTGGCGCACCCACCCGGACGTCGTCCCCGACGCCAAGGCCCGCGAGAAGCGGATCCGCGAACTGCTGTCCCTGGTCGGACTGCGGGACGGCGACGCCCACCGCTACCCCAACGAGTTCTCCGGCGGACAGCGCCAGCGCATCGGCATCGCCCGCGCGCTCGCCCTCGACCCCGACCTCATCGTCTGCGACGAACCCGTCTCCGCCCTCGACCTGTCCGTGCAGGCCCAGGTCCTCAACGTGCTCTCCGAACTCCAGTCCCGGCTCGGCGTCGCCTACGTCTTCATCTCCCACGACCTGTCCGTGGTGCGGTACATCGCCGACCGCGTGACCGTGATGTACCTCGGCAAGGTCATCGAACACGGCGAGACCGAGGACGTCTTCGACCGGCCGCAGCACCCCTACACCGCCGCGCTGATGTCGGCCGCGCCGGTCCTTGACGCCTCCCGCGCCGCCCACGACCAGGAGATCCAGCTCAAGGGCGAGATCCCCTCACCCTTCGACATCCCCTCCGGCTGCCGTTTCCGCACCCGCTGCTGGCGCGCGGAGGACAAGTGCGCCACCGAGGCACCCCCGCTCGTCGTCCGCCCGTCCGAGGGAGCGGGCGACGACCACACCGCCCTGTGCCACTTCCCCCTGGAGGCCCGGTCTGCGTGGGCATGACCGGCACGGAGTTCGCCCTGCTCTCCCTCACGGTGGGCGTCGGCGCGGTGCTCCAGGTGTCCGTCGGCTTCGGCCTCGGCATGATCGCCGCGCCGGTGTTCTCCCTGGTCGACCCCACCCTGGCCCCGCCCGTCGTCCTGCTGCTCGCCGCCGGCGTCACGGCGGCGGTCCTGGTGCGTGAACGCGGCTCGGCGGATCTGCGCGGCTGCGGCTGGGCCCTCGTCGGACGGGTCCCGGGCGCGGCCGCGGGAGCCCTGCTCGTGGTGACGCTGCCGGCGAAGTACCTCGCACTGCTCATCGCCGCCGTGGTGCTCACCGGCGTCGCGGTGAGCGCGGCCGGATACGTGCCCCGCGTGCGGCGCTCCTCGGTGTTCCTCGCCGGGATGGCGTCCGGGGTGATGGGCACCGCCACCTCCATCGGGGGCCCGCCGATGGCGATGGTGTGGCAGCGGCTCAGCGGTCCCCGGCTGCGGGCCACGATGAGCGCGTTCTTCCTGGCGGGCTCACTGATGAGCCTGGTCGCGCTGTCGGCGGCCGGCGCGGTCGGGGCGCACACCCTGCACCGCACGGCGCTGCTCGCACCGGCGGCCGTCGCGGGCGTGCTCCTCGCCGGCCCGCTGACCCGCCGGCTCGACGCCCGCCACACGCGTACGGCGGCCATGGCACTCGCGGTCGCCGGCGCGGCGGGCCTGGTCGCCCAGCAACTAAGCACCGTCTAAGGCCCCGCCGCGCCCACAAGATACGGCACCCTCCCGATGTGCCGACCCCACCTTGGAGACGAAGGTGAAGACACCGACCACCGCCTCCTCCAAGGAACCCCACGATGTTCGAGTACGCCCTCCACCGCCTCCACCACGAAGACCTCCTCCGCCGGGCGGCCGACGAACGCCAGGCCCGGGAGGCCCTGCGCCACCGCCGCCGAGCCGCCGTCCGAACCCCCGAGCCGGAAAGCCATCCCCGCCACCACTGGTTCACCCGAGCCGCATAACCCCTCCCGGGTTCCGGGTCCCGGGTCCCGCGTCCCCGCGGGCAATCGTGCCGCAGGGCGGCACGGGTGGGCGCGACGGCACCCCGCAGACGCCGGGCTGCGTACCCCGCCCCCACACCGGCCACCCATAAGCACCGGGCCGCGCAACACCCCGGGCCCAGCCCCCACCGGGCACCCCGCACGCACCGGTCCGCAGGACCACTCCCCGAAAGAAAACCGGTGACCCGATATCGGAGCGGCATGCCATGCTCAACCACGTGGAGTCCAAGTCCCTCAGCCCCGTCTTCGTAGGCCGCCGCCCCGAACTCGACACCCTCGACACCGCCCTCACCCGGGCCACCACCGACCCCCAGGCCCTCCTCATCGGCGGCGAGGCCGGCATCGGCAAAACCCGCCTCGTCGAGGAGTTCGCCACCACCGCCCGCCGCCGAGGCGCGATCGTCGCCCTCGGCGGCTGCGTGGAGATCGGCGCCGACGGACTCCCCTTCGCCCCCTTCTCCACCGCCCTGCGCCAACTCCGCCGCGAACTGCCCGGGCAACTCGCCGCCGCCGCCGACGGACAGGAGGAGGAACTCGCCCGCCTCCTCCCCGAACTCGGCACCACCGCCGCCGCCCGAGAGGCCCGCCGGGACGAACAGGGCATGGCCCGCCTCTTCGAACTCACCGCCCGCCTCCTCGAACGCGTCACCGCCGAACACACCGTCGTCCTCGCCCTGGAGGACCTCCACTGGGCCGACGCCTCCACCCGCCACCTCCTCTCCTATCTCTTCCGCACCCTGCGCACCGGCCGCCTCGTCGTCCTCGCCACCTACCGCTCCGACGACATCCACCGCCGCCACCCCCTGCGCCCCCTCCTCGCCGAACTCGACCGCCTCCGCACGGTCCAGCGCATCGAACTCGGCCGCCTCAACCGCGAGGAGGTCGCCCGGCAGGTCGCCGGCATCATCGCCCGCGAACCCGAACCCGGCCGCGTCGACGACATCTTCGAACGCTCCGACGGCAACGCCTTCTTCGTCGAGGAACTCGCCGTCGCCGCCGACGAGGGCTGCCGCACCGGACTCACCGACTCCCTGCGCGACCTCCTCCTCGTCAGGGTCGAAGGCCTGCCGGAGAGCGCCCAGCGGGTCGCCAGGATCGTCGCCGAGGGCGGCTCCACCGTCGAGGACCGGCTGCTCGCCGCCGTCTCCGGGCTCGGCGAGGACGACCTCATCGAGGCCCTGCGCGCCGCCGTCAACGCCAGCATCCTCGCCCCCGCCCCCGACCGGGACGGCTACCGCTTCCGCCACTCCCTGGTCCGCGAAGCCGTCAGCGACGACCTGCTGCCCGGCGAACGCTCCCGCCTCAACCGCCGCTACGCCGAGGCCCTGGAGGCCGACCCCGCCCTCGTCCCCGCCGACGAGCACGTCACCCGCCTGGCCAGCTACTGGTACCACGCCCACGACGCGGCCAAGGCCCTCCCCACCGTCCTCGACGCCTCCGTCGAGGCCCGCCGGCGCCACGCCTACTCCGAGCAACTCGGCCTGCTGGAACGGGCCATGGAACTCTGGGACGCCGTCCCCGACGCCGTACGGGCCACCCTGCGCCCCCTCGACTACGCCGAGGCCTACCCTCCCTGCGGCTGCGACCCCGAGACGACCCCGCTGCGCTATCTCGACCTGATGGCCGAAGCCGCCGTCGCCGGCCGCCTCTGCGGGGAACGCGAACGCTCCCTGAAGATCACCAAACGGGCGCTGCGCCTCCTCGAGGAGGACCCGGACCCCCTGCGCGCCGCCTGGTTCTGGGTACAGCGCTCCCGGATCACCCAGTCCCTCGCCCGCGGTGACGGCTGGGCCGAACTCGGCACCGCACAGGACCTGGTCCGCGGACTGCCCCCGTCCGAGGTGCACGCCGAGGTCCTCGCCTCCGCCGCCAGCTGGTCCATGCTGCACGAACCCGGCCCGGACGCCATGGCCGCCGCCGAACGCGCCGTCGAGTACGCCCGCATGGTCGGCGCCCACGACATCGAACTCAACGCCCGGCTCACCCTCGGCAGCCTCGTCGTCGACGCCGGCGACATCGACACCGGGCTCACCGGGATGTACGAGGTCAAGGACGGGGCGACCGAACTGGGCGTGGACATGGTGCTGGCCCGCGCCTATGTGAACCTCCCGTCCGTCCTCGAAGGCGTCGGCCGCTCCGAGGAGGCCGCGGGGCTCCTCCAGGAAGGCGTCCACGTCACCCGCAGGCTCGGTCTGCTGGACTCCGAGGGCTGGGTGTGGGGCAACCTCGCCGAGTCCCTCCACTCCCTCGGCCGCTGGGACGAGGCGGCGCGGGCCGCGGCCAGCGCGCACCGGCTGGGACAGAGCGCCAAACCGCGCGCCGGCGGTTCCGTGCGGCTGGCGCACCTCGCGTACGACCGGGGGGACATGGACGAGGCGGCCCGCCGGCTCGCCGACGCCCGCACCTTCTTCGGCACCCACGACCCGATGCCGCAGTACGCCCTCCCCATGACATGGGTCGCCCTCGGCATAGCCGCGGCCGAGGACCGGCTTCCCGACGCCCGTGCCGAACTGCTCACCACCCTCGACAACGGACTCCCGCCCGGAACCCAGCGCTACGGCTGGCCCCTCCTGCTCGCCGCCACGACCGCCGAGGCCGACGCGCACGGCGCCCCCGCGACCGAACCCGGCCGTCCGGAGATCCTGGAACGCATCCGCAAGGCCGCCAAGACGCTGGCGACCGGCGTGCCCGTATGGCAGGCGTACGACGCATGGCTGCGCGCCGAACTGCTGCGGGCCGAGGGCAGGACCGACCCGGACGCCTGGTCCGCCGCCGTCGCGGCCTTCGAGCCACTGGAGCGGCCCTTCGACCTCGCACGTGTCCGGTTCCGGCTCGCCGGGGCACTGCTCGCCTCCGGCACCGGCGACGACGAACGTGCCCGCGCCACCGAACTGCTGCGGCTGGTGACCGCCGTCGCCGGCCATCTCGGCGCCGCACCGCTGGCCCGCTCCGCCACGCTGCTGGCGCAGCGCGCCCGCCTCGCACTGGCGCCCGCCCGCCGCGATCCGGCCTCCGCCGACCCGGCCGAGTCGCTCGGCCTCACCAGCCGGGAGCGCGACGTCCTGCGCCTGGTGGCCGCCGGCCACACCAACCGCCGTATCGCCGAGGAACTGTTCATCTCCCCGAAGACGGCCAGCGTCCACGTCTCCAACATCCTCGCCAAACTGGGCGTCTCCGGCCGGGGGGAGGCGGCGGCCGTCGCGCACCGGCTCGGCCTGTTCCCGACGACGCGGACGCGTGAACGGCACGGCGCGGGACACTAGCCGTACGACCCATTCGTCCCGGGGAAGGGAAGCGATGTTCAACGCCTTCGAGGAACTGTTCGCACCCGGCCGTAAACACACCCGGGACGAGCAGAAACGTTTGGAGCTGACCCGGGAGGACGTCGGCGACACCGACCCCGGACGCGGGCCGATAGACCTCGCGTCCGGAAAGGTCACCGTGCGCCCGCCGGCCACCCCCGAGGAGGAACCCGGCGAAGAGACCTGAGCGCCGACTAGCTCACCTCCAGCTCGAGGATGCGGTCGTCGTCCTCCTTCGGGTCGCCGCGCCCGTCCGTGTTGCTGGTGACCAGCCAGAGCTTGTTCTTGCCCGCCGGGGCCACCGTGCGCAGCCGGCCGTACTCCTCCTCCAGGAAGGCCTGCGGGTCCGCCGACGCCTCGGTGCCCTTGAGAGGTATGCGCCACAGCCGCTCGCCGCCCAGGCCCGCCATCCAGATGGAGCCCTCGGCGTAGGCGATACCGCTGGGGGACGCCTCGTCCGTGGTCCACTGGTCGACCGGGTTGTGGAAGTTGCCGTCGTCCGACTCGCCCTCCGCCTCCGGCCAGCCGTAGTTGTCGCCCGGCTTGATCGCGTTCAGCTCGTCCCAGGTGTCCTGGCCGAACTCCGAGGCGAACAGCCGCTGTTTGCCGTCCCAGGCCAGCCCCTGCACATTGCGGTGGCCGTACGAGTACACCGGGGAGTCCGGGAACGGGTTGCCCGGGGCCGGCTCGCCCTCCGGGGTCAGCCGCAGGATCTTGCCGCCCAGGGACTCCTTGTCCTGGGACAGGCCCGTGTCACCGCTCTCGCCCGTGCCCGCGTACAGCATCCTGTCCGGGCCGAACGCGATCCGGCCGCCGTTGTGGATCACCCCCTTGGGGATGCCGCGGAACACCGTGTCCGGCGCTCCCAGCTGCTCGCCGGCCGGCTTCTCCTCGTCGTAGATCATGCGGACGATGCGGTTGTCGGAGGCCGAGGTGAAGTAGGCGTAGACCATGTGGTCCGACGCGTACTCGGGAGAGAGGGCGATACCGAGCAGGCCGCCCTCGCCCGACGGCGAGACCCCGGGCACCTCGCCCAGCTCGGTCTTCTCGCCGGTCTTCCCGTCGACCCGGGTGATCGTCGCCTCGTCCCGCGAGGACACCAGCAGGTCGCCGTCGGCCAGCGGGGCCAGGCCCCAGGGGGTGCTCAGGCCCGTGGCGACCGTACGCGCCACCTTCACCGAGCCCTTCGCGGGTGGTGTCTCCTCCTGGGAACCCTCCGGGGACGACGAGCCGGCCGCCGTCTCGGTGGGTGTGGCAGTGGCGCTGCCGTCCTCGCCCGGCGGTCCCCCGTCGCCGGAGGAGCAGCCGGCGGTCAGCAGGAGCGCGGCGGCGGCCAGTACGGCCGACACGGCTCGTCGTTGCACGATCTCGTCCCTTCGACGCGGCGGTTCTACCTGTCATACACCGCTCGCGCCTCCCAGGTTCCCGATCCCACAACCTCGAACCACGGGGCCACCGTCCGCGAGTCCGCGCTCAGTCCCACGACACCTGTGCCGCGCTCAGTCCCACGACCCCTGTGCCGCGGGCAGTTCCGCGATCTCCGCGACGTCGCGTCCGGTCAGCCGCAGACCCGCCGCCGCCGCGTTCTCCGTGACCCATCGCTCCTGCTTGGCGCCGGGGACCGGGATCACCTGGCGGCCCCGGCCCAGGACCCAGGCCAACGCCACCTGGGCCGGGGTGACGTGGTCGCCGTGGCGGCGGGCGACGCGGCGCAGGCCGACCACGAGGGGCTGGTTCGCGGCCATCATCTCCGCCGTGAAGCGCGGGTGCCGGGCGCGTGGATCGTCCGCCTCGAACCCCACACCCGGCGTCAGCGTCCCGGTCAGGAAGCCGTTGCCCAGCGGCATCGCCGCGAGGAACCCGACCCCCCGCGACTCGCACCACGGCAGCAGCGTCTCCAGCGCCTCCGGCGACCACACCGACAGCTCCGCCTCCACCGCGCTCACCGGGAAGACCTGCTGCACCCGCTCCAGCTGCCGCACCGTCGCGTCGTGCAGCCGCGCCCCCGGCCGCCGGGACGCGCGCGCCCCCACCGCGCACAGCCCCAACGCCCGTACCTTCCCCGCCCGTACGAGCTCCGCCATCGCGCCCCAGGTCTCCTCCACCGGAACCTCGGGGTCGGCGCGGTGCAGCTGGTACAGGTCGATGACATCGGTCCCCAGCCGGCGCAGCGACGCGTCGCAGGCCCTTCTCACGTACCCGGGGCGGCCGTTGGCCACGATGTGCTGGTCACCCACCAGCAGACCGACCTTCGTGGACACGAACGCGTCGGAGCGCCGCTCCTTCAACACCCGTCCGAGCAGCAGCTCGTTGGTGAACGGGCCGTACATGTCGGCGGTGTCGAGAAGTGTCGCGCCCAGGTCCAGCGCCCGGTGCACGGCCCTGAGCGACTCCTCGCCACGCTGCCGTGACGTGCTGTACGCCCAGCTCATCGGCATGCACCCGAGTCCGACGGCCCCGACCGCGAGCGCCCCCGCGCCGATCGTCCTGCGCTCCACCTGCTCGTGACCCTCCCTCTCCGGCCCCCCAACCTAACCTCTGCCGTTCCGCACATCTGAACTAGCCTCCAGACCATGACCACTGCTGACGTATGGCTTCCCATCCCGCCGGACGAGATCGAGGGTCTTCCCGAGGGGCCGCGCTACCGCCACTGGGACGGGGCCGACGAGTTCCCCGCCGACCCGGCCGACTGCGGCTTCTACGTCGTGCCCTACATGAAGCCCCCGGGCGTCGGCATCCGCCCGCTGCCGCTGATGCGCTCCGTCCGCGTCGTACAGACCCTGTCGGCCGGCACCGACCATGTGGAGCCCGGCCTGAAGGACCTGCCCGCGGGCGTCCGGCTGTGCAACGCGCGCGGAGTGCACGAGGCCAGCACCGCCGAACTCACCCTCGCGCTGATCCTCGCCTCCCTGCGCGGCATCCCCGACTTCGTGCGGGCACAGGACAAGGGCGAGTGGCACGGTGGGTTCCGGCCCGCGCTCGCCGACAGGAACGTGCTCATCGTGGGGTACGGCTCGATCGGCGCCGCCATCGAGGACCGGCTCGTTCCGTTCGAGCTCGCGCGGGTGGCGCGCGTCGCGCGCTCCGCACGCACCACGGAGCGCGGGCCGGTGCACCCGCTCACCGAACTGCCCGCCCTGCTCCCGGAGGCGGACGTCGTCGTCCTGTCCACCCCGCTGACCGAGACCACCCGGCACCTCGTGGACGCCGGTTTCCTCGCCCGTATGAAGGACGGCGCCCTGCTGGTCAACGTGGCCCGCGGCGGGGTCGTCGACACCAAGGCGCTGCTCACCGAGGTGGAGAGCGGCCGCATCACCGCGGCCCTCGACGTCACCGATCCCGAACCCCTGCCCTCGGAGCATCCGCTGTGGCGGGCGCCGGGCGTCCTCGTCACCCCGCACGTCGGCGGCCCGACCTCCGCCTTCCGCCCGCGCGCCGAGCGGTTGCTGGTCAATCAGTTGCGCCGTTACCTGAACCAGGAGGAGCCGGGGAACGTGGTCCTGGTGACGGGAGCGGAAGCCCGGTAATCCGCTTCGGGTACCGTCCGCGTTTCTTCGGGCGCGGTGGGTACTCATATATCCAGTGATCGTTACGGAGCGTAGAGAACCTATGTCCCTGAGTGACGATCCTGGTGTATCGTCCCGACAGGGGCTGCGCCGCCGACCAACGGCGCAGGGGCAGGAACACTGCGGACAGTGAGGGGGGCGACGGACGATGCACGGCCTGTGGACGAGCGATCCGACGCGGCGGAGCCGTCGGCGACGACCATGTCGCACGACCGCGCGCAGCCGCGGTCACCACGGCGGCCACCACACCAGGCGTGGCGGCCCCGACCCCGGTCCCGGCCGCCGCCCCCGCGGGTACGGCGGCTGCCGAAGGCACGCCCGCCCGGTGCACCGGCGGCCGAAGGACCCGGGAGCGGAGCGCACCGGGAGGTACCGGTGAGCGCACCCACCCAGACCTCCCCGCTCGAGGGAACACTGCGGCAGCAGCCCGCGCCGACCGCGTTGCTGTCCGGCACGCCGGCCGTCGTGCGCCGGCCCGGCCCGGTCGCCCAGCTCGTCCTCGCCCTCGTCTGCGGTGCCTACGCCGTCGGCGCCGCGTCCGGCTGGGGCTCCGAGCGGCTCGCGCTGATCATGGGCGACTTCGGACTGAGTGCCGCCGCCGCTACGGCCGCGGTGTCCTGCTTCCTCTACGGCCGCAGCCCCCGCACCCGGTTTCGACCGGCCTGGCTGATGTTCGGCCTCTCCTCCGCCATGGCCTCCCTGGGCAACCTGGTCTGGGGGTGGTACGAGGTCGTCCTCGGGCTTCCCGTACCCACCCCCAGCTACGCGGACCTGTTCTTCCTGTGCTTCGCGCCGCCCGCCATCGTGGGTCTCCTGGTCCTCGCCAAACGGCCCGTGAGCAAGGCCGGCTGGGTCTGCCTCGCCCTGGACGCCTGGCTGATCGGCGGCTCCCTGCTCACCCTCGCGTGGAGCCTCGCACTCGCCCAGGCCGCCCAGGCCGAGGGGCCCGGCGTCGCGCACACCGCGCTGTCACTGGCGTACCCGCTGCTCGACATCGCCCTGGTCAGCATGGTGCTCGCGCTGCACTTCCGGCGCTCGTCGGTCAACCGGTCCGCGGTCAACACCGCGATCGGCGCGCTCGCGCTGACCGTCATGTGCGACGCCCTGTTCACCTCCCCGCTGCTGCACGCCGACTACAGCTCCGGACAACTGCTCGACGCGGGCTGGTTCGCCGGCTCGCTCCTCCTGGCGTACGCCCCCTGGGCCGCGCCGCGCGGTGGACGGCCCGAGCGGGAGGGACACACCCGCGTGGTCCGCGAGCACCTGCCCGGGCGGCACGGGGCCCCGGACCACCACCACGGACCGCCGCCCGGCGAGCCCGCCCGGCATCCGCTGTCCCGGCCCATCACCGGCTCCCTCGCCGCGCTCACCCCGTACCTCGCCGCCGCCGTATGCACCCTCGGAATCCTCTACAACGTCCTCAACGGGCGCAGCGTCGACCGCGTCGTGCTGATCACCGGGGGCACCGTCGTCCTCGCGCTCGTGGTGCGGCAGGGCATCATGCTGCTCGACAACATCACCCTCACCCAGGAACTGGCGCAGAAGGAGAACCACTTCCGCTCCCTGGTGCAGGGCTCCAGCGACGTCATCATGATCGCCGCCCCCAGCGGCATCCTCCGCTACGTCTCCCCGGCCGCCGCCGGTGTCTACGGCCGTCCCGCGGAGGAGCTGGAGGGGACCGAACTGGCCGGTCTCATCCACCCGGAGGACCTCGGCTGTGTCGTGCACGAGGTGCGCCGTTTCCTCGCCGCCGACCCCGTCGAGGAGCCCACGACCCGTATCGAGTGCCGCTTCCGTTCCGGCGGCGGCGCAGGCTGGCTCAACGTCGAGTCGACCGTCAACCGGCACCACGGCGGCCTCATCTTCAACAGCCGCGACGTCACCGAGAGGGTGCGGCTCCAGGCCCAGCTCCAGCACAACGCGGAGCACGACCCGCTCACCGACCTGCCCAACCGCGCCCTGTTCACCCGGCGCGTCCAGCAGGCCCTGTCCGGCCGCCGCTCCTCGGACCGCGGAGCCGCCCTCAGGGGCACGGCCGTGCTCTTCATCGACCTCGACGGCTTCAAAGGCGTCAACGACACCATCGGGCACCAGGCCGGTGACGAGCTGCTCGTCCAGGCCGCTCGCAGACTCCAGGACGCGGTCCGCAAGGGCGACACCGCCTCCCGGCTGGGCGGCGACGAGTTCGCGGCCCTGATCGCCGGGGACGGCGTCCGCGACCGGGACGCGCGCGAGCGGCACATCGTGGAGCTCGCCGACCGCCTCAGAGCGACCCTCTCGCAGCCCTACGCCATCGACGGCAACGATGTCCGGGTCAACGCCTCCATCGGCGTCGCCTTCGCCGAACCCGGCCTCGGCGCGGGCGAACTGCTGCGCAACGCCGACCTCGCGATGTACCGCGCGAAGGCCGCCGGCAAGGGCCGCGTGGAGCTGTACCGGCCGCAGATGCAGCAGGACGTGGTACGCAGGGCGGAGCTGGCCACCCGGCTGCGCGCGGCACTGCACCACGGCGAGTTCGCACTGCTGCACCAGCCGGTGGTGTCCCTGGCGGACGGCCGGATCACATCGGTCTGCGCCCAGGCGCGCTGGCGCTCCTCCCAGGGTGTGCTGTTCACCCCGGCGGAGTTCCTGCGCGTGGCGGAGGACAGCGAGAAGACCGCCGAGCTGGGCCGCTGGGTGCTGGAGGAGGCCGTGGAACAGGCCGCCGAACGGCACGCGACCGGTCTGCCCGTGCCCGTGGCCGTCCGGCTGAGCGCCCACCGGCTGCTCGACCGGTCACTGCCCCTGGGCTCGATCGAGGCTCTGCTGACCCGGCACGGACTGCCGTCCGGCTCCCTGGTCGTCGAACTGGCCGACACCGACCCCAGGGCGTCGCTCGACGAGCTGGAGCGCCGGCTGACCGTGCTCAAGCGGCTCGGTGTCCGGATCGCGCTCGACGGCTTCGGCAGCGGTTTCGCCGCGATCACGGCCCTCAGACGGCTCCCCGTCGACGTGCTGAAGCTCGACCGGGGCCTGGTCGACGGTGTGCTGGAGTCCGCCCGGCTGCACAAGATCACCAGCGGGCTGCTGCGGATCGCCTCAGACCTCGGATTGCAGTCCGTGGCCGACGGCGTGGACCTGCCCGAGCAGGTGGCCGCCCTGCGCGCGATGGGCTGTACGCACGGGCAGGGCGGAGCGTTCTCCCTGGCGCTGGACGAGTACCGGCTGCGCAGGGCGCTGGCCACCGGGCACTATCCGGTACCGCACGCACCGGCCGAGCCCGTGTTCGCGGGCGGGGGCGGGGGCGGGAGCACGGGGGTGTACTCCGCCGGGGTGACCGCCGTACTCCAGGGCGGTACGGTACTGCGCTCACATAATGAGACTCCCGTCCCACCCACTTGACAGTGGGTGTGCGCCGGGGGGAGGGTCAGTGCCATGCGCACCCGAATTCTCGTACTTGGAAAGCGCGTCGGCTGACGCTGAGCCTCGACCGCTCAGCGACCACCTCCCGGCGCGCTCCCCTCGCTTGCCTTACGGCACGAGGGGTTTTTTGTTGCACAGGCACCTGCCGAGCAGCACGCGTAACCCGCACGAACCTCGCAAAAACCCTCAGCATCGAGAAGAGAATGCCGATGACCGAGCAGGCCACCGGGGCCCATCACCCGCAGCCCCGGCCCCGATCCGGAGGACAGTCCGCCCCCGTCGAGCACGTCACGGGTGCGAAGTCCCTCATCCGCTCGCTCGAGGAGGTCGGGGTCGACACCGTATTCGGCATTCCCGGGGGCACGATCCTTCCCGCGTACGACCCGATGATGGACTCGAGCCGGGTGCGCCATGTGCTCGTCCGCCATGAGCAGGGCGCGGGCCACGCGGCCACCGGCTATGCCCAGGCGACCGGGAAGGTCGGCGTCTGCATGGCCACCTCGGGCCCCGGCGCCACCAACCTGGTGACCCCGATCGCCGACGCCAACATGGACTCGGTGCCGCTGGTCGCGATCACCGGCCAGGTCGTCACCAAGGCGATCGGCACGGACGCCTTCCAGGAGGCGGACATCGTCGGCATCACGATGCCGATCACCAAGCACAGCTTCCTCGTCACCAAGGCCGAGGACATCCCGAAGACGATCGCGCAGGCGTTCCACATCGCCTCGACCGGCCGCCCCGGCCCGGTCCTCGTCGACATCCCGAAGGACGTGCTGCAGGCGCGGACGACCTTCTCCTGGCCGCCCGCCACGGATCTGCCCGGCTACCGGCCCGTCACCAAGCCGCACGCCAAGCAGATCCGCGAGGCCGCCAAGCTGATCACCGCCGCGAAGCGGCCGGTCCTCTACGTCGGCGGCGGCGTCCTCAAGGCGCGGGCCACCGCCGAGCTGAAGGTCCTCGCGGAACTCACCGGGGCTCCCGTCACCACCACCCTGATGGGACTCGGCGCGTTCCCCGACAGCCACGAGCTGCACGTGGGAATGCCGGGCATGCACGGTTCGGTCACCGCCGTCACCGCGCTGCAGAAGGCCGACCTGATCGTCGCCCTCGGCGCCCGCTTCGACGACCGCGTCACCGGCAAGCTGGACAGCTTCGCCCCGTACGCCAAGATCGTCCACGCCGACATCGACCCGGCCGAGATCGGCAAGAACCGCGCCGCCGACGTGCCGATCGTCGGTGACGCCCGCGAGGTCCTCGCCGACCTCGTCCTGGCCGTCCAGAAGGAGCACGCGGAGGGCCACCGCGGCGACTACACCGCGTGGTGGAACGATCTGAACCGCTGGCGCGAGACCTACCCGCTCGGCTACGACCAGCCGGGCGACGGCTCGCTCTCCCCGCAGCAGGTCATCGAGCGCATCGGACAGCTGGCGCCCGAGGGCACGGTCTTCGCGGCCGGCGTCGGCCAGCACCAGATGTGGGCCGCGCACTTCATCGAGTACGACAAGCCCGCCACCTGGCTGAACTCCGGCGGTGCCGGAACCATGGGCTACGCCGTCCCGGCCGCCATGGGCGCCAAGGCCGGCGTCCCCGATCGCACCGTCTGGGCGATCGACGGCGACGGCTGCTTCCAGATGACCAACCAGGAACTCACCACCTGCGCCCTGAACAACATCCCGATCAAGGTCGCCATCATCAACAACGGCGCCCTCGGGATGGTCCGCCAGTGGCAGACCCTCTTCTACAACCAGCGGTACTCCAACACGGTGCTGCACTCCGGCCCCGACGACGTCAACCCGGAGGCGAGGGGCACCCGCGTCCCCGACTTCGTGAAGCTGTCGGAGGCCATGGGCTGCTACGCGATCCGCTGCGAGGACCCGGCCGACCTCGACAAGGTCATCGAGGAGGCGAACTCCGTCAACGACCGCCCGGTCGTGGTGGACTTCGTCGTCCACGAGGACGCGATGGTGTGGCCGATGGTCGCCGCCGGCACCTCCAACGACGAGATCATGGCCGCCCGGGACGTCCGCCCCGACTTCGGCGACAGCGACGACTGAGAGCCGTCAGGACTTTCAAGCAGAGGAAGCAGATCATGTCCAAGCACACGCTCTCCGTCCTGGTGGAGAACACCCCCGGCATCCTCGCCCGGATCGCCGCCCTGTTCTCCCGCCGCGGCTTCAACATCGACTCCCTCGCCGTCGGGGTCACCGAGCACCCCGACATCTCCCGCATCACCATCGTGGTGAGCGTCGAGGAGTTCCCGCTGGAGCAGGTCACCAAGCAGCTCAACAAGCTCGTCAACGTGCTGAAGATCGTCGAGCTCGAACCCGGGCAGGCCGTCCAGCGCGAACTCGTTCTGGTGAAGGTGCGCGCCGACAACGAGACGCGCTCCCAGATCGTCGAGATCGTCCAGCTGTTCCGCGCCAAGACGGTGGACGTCTCCCCGGAGGCGGTGACCATCGAGGCCACCGGCAGCAGCGACAAGCTGTCCGCCATGCTCAAGATGCTGGAGCCGTTCGGCATCAAGGAGCTCGTCCAGTCCGGCACGATCGCGATCGGACGCGGTGCCCGTTCGATCACCGACCGGTCGCTGCGCGCCCTGGACCGGTCGGCGTAAGGCCGAAAACGGGCGGCCGGGAGACGACCGGCCGCCCGTATGGCGAGACCCCCCACCTTCCCCCTCCCTCACCGTCATACGGTGGGACGCAACACCCGCACACAAGGAGTGAACCCAGTGGCCGAGCTGTTCTACGACGCCGACGCCGACCTGTCCATCATCCAGGGCCGCAAGGTCGCGGTCATCGGTTACGGCAGCCAGGGCCACGCCCACGCGCTGTCGCTGCGTGACTCGGGTGTCGACGTCCGTGTCGGTCTGCACGAGGGCTCCAAGTCCAAGGCCAAGGCCGAGGAGCAGGGTCTGCGCGTGGTGAGCCCGTCGGAGGCCGCCGCCGAGGCCGACGTCATCATGATCCTGGTCCCGGACCCGATCCAGGCCGAGGTCTACGAGAAGGACATCAAGGACAACCTGAAGGACGGCGACGCGCTGTTCTTCGGCCACGGGCTGAACATCCGCTACGGCTTCATCAAGCCCCCGGTCGGCGTGGACGTCTGCATGGTCGCCCCCAAGGGCCCGGGCCACCTGGTGCGCCGTCAGTACGAGGAGGGCCGCGGCGTTCCGTGTATCGCCGCCGTCGAGCAGGACGCCACGGGCAACGGCTTCGAGCTGGCCCTGTCGTACGCCAAGGGCATCGGCGGCACCCGCGCGGGTGTCATCAAGACGACCTTCACCGAGGAGACCGAGACCGACCTGTTCGGTGAGCAGGCCGTCCTCTGCGGTGGTACGGCCGCGCTGGTCAAGGCCGGCTTCGAGACGCTGACCGAGGCCGGTTACCAGCCGGAGATCGCGTACTTCGAGTGCCTGCACGAGCTGAAGCTGATCGTGGACCTCATGTACGAGGGCGGCCTGGAGAAGATGCGCTGGTCGATCTCCGAGACCGCCGAGTGGGGCGACTACGTCACCGGCCCGCGGATCATCACCGACGCCACCAAGGCCGAGATGAAGCAGGTCCTCGCCGAGATCCAGGACGGCACGTTCGCCAAGAACTGGATGGACGAGTACCACGGCGGTCTGAAGAAGTACAACGAGTACAAGAAGCAGGACTCCGAGCACCTGCTGGAGACCACCGGCAAGGAGCTGCGCAAGCTCATGAGCTGGGTCGACGAAGAGGCGTAAGCGGCCTCGCTCCGCGACGGTGCCGGCGGATTCCGGGCGCCGTCGCGGGGCTCCGCCCCGGACCCCGCTCCTCGAACGCCGGAGGGGCCCTCTCCCACCGCCTCTTCCGGGTGATCGATCCGCTGAGGCGCAAGACGCCCCGCCCCGCGCCACTACACTGCTGCACAACAAACGCGTCAGGCCCACAGCGTCGTGCGTCTTCCACGCGGCTAGCACTTCTTCACCGCCTGCGGCCGTTCGGGACGGCCGTCCGCATTGGACTTGTGAGGACTCACGTGAGCTCGAAACCCGTCGTACTCATCGCTGAAGAGCTGTCGCCCGCGACCGTCGACGCACTCGGCCCGGACTTCGAGATCCGCCACTGCAACGGCGCGGACCGCGCCGAACTGCTCCCGGCCATCGCCGAGGTGGACGCGATCCTGATCCGCTCGGCCACCAAGGTCGACGCCGAGGCGATCGCCGCCGCGAACAAGCTGAAGGTCGTCGCCCGCGCCGGCGTCGGCCTGGACAACGTCGACGTGTCCGCCGCCACCAAGGCCGGCGTGATGGTGGTCAACGCCCCCACGTCGAACATCGTGACCGCCGCCGAGCTGGCCTGCGGTCTGATCGTCGCCACCGCCCGCCACATCCCGCAGGCCAACGCCGCGCTGAAGAACGGCGAGTGGAAGCGGAGCAAGTACACGGGCGTCGAGCTCGCCGAGAAGACCCTCGGTGTCGTGGGTCTGGGGCGCATCGGCGCCCTCGTCGCGCAGCGCATGTCCGGCTTCGGCATGAAGGTCGTCGCCTACGACCCCTACATCCAGCCCGCGCGCGCCGCGCAGATGGGCGTCAAGGTGCTCTCGCTGGACGAGCTGCTCGAGGTCTCCGACTTCATCACCGTCCACCTGCCCAAGACCCCCGAGACCGTCGGCCTGATCGGTGACGAGGCGCTGCGCAAGGTCAAGCCGAGCGTGCGTGTCATCAACGCCGCGCGCGGCGGGATCGTCGACGAGGAGGCGCTGTACTCGGCGCTGAAGGAGGGCCGGGTCGCCGGCGCCGGCCTCGACGTGTACGCCAAGGAGCCGTGCACCGACTCGCCGCTGTTCGAGTTCGACCAGGTCGTCTGCACCCCGCACCTGGGTGCCTCCACCGACGAGGCGCAGGAGAAGGCGGGTATCGCGGTCGCCCGCTCGGTGCGCCTCGCCCTCGCCGGCGAGCTGGTCCCGGACGCGGTGAACGTGCAGGGCGGGGTCATCGCCGAGGACGTCAAGCCCGGTCTGCCGCTCGCCGAGCGCCTCGGCCGCATCTTCACCGCGCTCGCCGGTGAGGTCGCGGCCCGCCTCGACGTCGAGGTGTACGGCGAGATCACCCAGCACGACGTGAAGGTCCTCGAGCTCTCCGCGCTCAAGGGCGTCTTCGAGGACGTCGTCGACGAGACGGTGTCCTACGTCAACGCCCCGCTGTTCGCCCAGGAGCGCGGTGTCGAGGTCCGGCTGACCACCAGCTCCGAGTCGGCCGACCACCGCAACGTCGTCACCGTGCGCGGCACCCTCGCCGACGGCGAGGAGATCTCGGTCTCCGGCACGCTGGCCGGTCCCAAGCACGTCCAGAAGATCGTCGCGGTCGGCGAGTACGACGTCGACCTCGCGCTCGCCGACCACATGGTCGTCCTGCGCTACGAGGACCGTCCGGGCGTCGTCGGCACCGTGGGCCGTATCCTCGGCGAGGCCGGTATCAACATCGCCGGGATGCAGGTCGCCCGGGCGACGGTCGGCGGCGAGGCGCTCGCCGTACTGACCGTCGACGACACGGTCTCCGCCGGGGTCCTCGGTGAGCTCGGCGCGGAGATCGGGGCGACCTCCGCCCGGTCGGTCAACCTGGTCTGAGATTCCGGGGCCCCGGAACCGCGAGCGGGTCTCGTCCTCACACGCCGGACGGGCTGAGTGATTCAGCCTGTCCGGCGTTTTCGGCCTGCTCGCGCACCCGGATCCCGCGCAGGCCCAGCGCCGCCAGTCCGGCCGCGCTCAGCAGCAGCAACGCGCCCGCGACCGCCGCTCCCTGCATGCCGCTGGTGAACGCCTCCCGGGCCGCCGTCGCCAGGGCGTCCCCCGCGCGCCCCGGCAGTTCGGCGGCGACGGCGAGCGCGCCGCCCAGGGTCTCCTGGGCCGCGGCGGGCGCCGCGTCCGGCATCTCGTGGCGGTAGACGGCCGTACCGATGGAGCCGAGCGCGGCCATGCCCAGCGCGCCGCCGAACTCCGTGCCGGTCTCCAGCAGGGAGGACGCCGCCCCCGCCTTCTCGACCGGGGCCGAGCTCAGGGCCAGGTCGGTGAGGAGCGACATCACGATGACGATGCCCGAGGCCATCACCCCGCACGCGGCCAGCACCAGCCACAGCGAGTCCGTCCCGGCCGGGGCCAGCAGCCCGTAGCCGCCCGCCGAGATCACGAAGCCGGCCGTCACGACGTAGGCGCGCTCGACGCCCCGCTGGACGAGCCGGGTCGCGACGGGGGCGGCCACGCCGATCAGCACCGAAGGCAGCAGGCTCCACAGCGCGGCCTCCAGCGCGCTCTTGTCGAGGACCGACTGGAGGTACTGGGTGGTGAAGTACGCCGAGCCCATCAACCCGAAGGCCGACAGGGTGTTGAGGGTGAGCGCCGGGGTGAAGCCGTGCCCGCGGAAGAGGGCGGGCGAGATCATCGGTGAGGCCGTGGTGCGCTGCCGGCGCACGAACAGTGCCGCGAACAGCAGGCCGACGGTGATCGAGACGACGTAGCGGACGTTCCAGCCCTCGGAGGGCAGTTCCTTCAGGCCGTAGACCACGGGCAGGACCGCCGCCATCGACAGCGGGACGCTCAGCAGGTCGAAGCGGCCGGGGGAGGGGTTCTTCGACTCGGGGAGCAGCACCGGGCCGAGGATCAGCAGCAGGGCCATCGCGGGCAGGTTGACGAGGAAGACCGAGCCCCACCAGAAGTGCTCGACGAGGACACCGCTCATCACCGAGCCGAGTGCGACCCCGGCCGTCATCACCCCGGACCACAGCCCGATCGCCTTCGCCCGCTGGGCGGGGTCGGTGAACATCGTGCGGACCAGGGCCATCGTCGACGGCATCAGGGTCGCGCCGCCGATGCCGAGGACCGCGCGGGCCGCGATCAGGGTCTCGGCGGTGTGCGCGTAGGCGGCGAGGAGCGAGGCGGCGCCGAAGGCGGCCGCGCCGATGAGGAGCAGCCGGCGGCGGCCGACGCGGTCGCCCAGGGCGCCCATCGTCATCAGCAGTCCGGCCAGGACGAAGCCGTAGATGTCGAAGATCCACAGCTGCTGGGTGCCGCTCGGTTCCAGGTCGGCGCTGATCTCCGGGATCGCGAAGTAGAGGACGGAGACGTCCATCGAGACCAGCAGCAGCGGAAGCATCAGCACGGCGAGCGCTGTCCACTCGCGGCGGCCGGCGCGGGTCGGGTTCGTTGTCATGACGGCGACTGTACGCACGTCTTATACGGTTGTCTAGAACGTTCGTCTAAGACGGCCGTATGGAAAGCCCGGTAGGGTGAGGGCATGGGACACCGTGAGGATCTGCTGGAGGGCGCCAAGCGCTGCCTGCTCGCCAAGGGCTTCGTGCGCACCACGGCGCGGGACATCGTCAAGGAGTCGGGGACCAACCTGGCGTCCATCGGCTACCACTACGGCTCGAAGGACGCGCTGCTCGCCCAGGCCTACATCTCCCTGGTCGAGGGGATGGGCGGCGCCTTCGAGGTCGATGTCGACGACACCGGTCCCGGCTCCCTGGAGCGCTTCGAGCGGGTGTGGTCGAACATCATCGGGACCATGAAGGAGCCCGGCTCGGTCTGGCGGCTCAGCATGGAGGTACTGGCGTTCGGCGACCGGCTGCCCGAGCTCCGCGACCATCTCGTCGTCGCCCAGCGGGAGGCCGGGCGCGGACTGATCCCGCTGCTGATGGGCGGCCGTGAGGAGGACGTCTCCGACGAGACCGCGGACACCCTCGGCGTGTTCTACGTGACCCTGATGACGGGCCTCATCGCCCAGTGGACCTTCGATCCGAAGTCCGCGCCCCGCGCCGAGCAGCTGACCGCCGGCCTGCGCCGGGTGACCGAGGCCGCTACAGACGCGAGGCCTTGAGGGCCATGTGCAGCAGCAGCCGGTCCTCGCCGTCGTCGAGGTCCAGGCCGGTGAGCTGCTCGATGCGGGACAGGCGGTAGTAGAGGGTCTGGCGGTGGATGCCCAGCTCGGCCGCCGTACGGCCGGCCTGTCCCGCGCGGTCCAGGTAGACCTCGGCGGTGCGGGCCAGTTCGGCCTGTGCGGGGGAGAGCAGCGGGCCCACGGCGGGGTCCCGGGCGACGTCCCGCGGCAGCGCGGTCAGCAGGCGGAAGGGGCCGATCGACGCCCACTGGGCGACCGGCCCGAACCGGGGCTCGGCCAGCGCCGCCCGCGCCGACGCCGCCGCCTCCTGCCAGGCCGCGCCCAGTGCGGCGAGACCCGCGCGGGGTGCGGCGATCCCCGCCGCCACCGGGGGCCCACCCGTGCCGTCCGCCCGCTCGAGCAGGCGTGAGGCCGCCGTGGTCGCCGGGGTCAGCACCTCCGGCGAGCGGAGTCGCAGCAGCAGGGCCAGGGCCGAGCCGGCCACACCCCACGGCAGGGTGCACAGGGCCGTCGCGCCCGGCACCGTACGCACCGACGGCGCGTCGTCCGGGTCCGCGGAGGGCCACGGGGCGGCACAGACCACCGTGTACGGGCCGTCGGCGCGGGCGCCGAGAGCGGTGCGCAGCTCCGCGACCGCCATCTCCCGCTGCCAGTCCCGCTCCGCCGTCAGTACCGCCCGCAGCTCGCGCGTGAGATCGGCGCCGTGCTGCGCCTCGTCCGCGAGCAGTGCGCCGATCCGGCCGGTCACCCGCATGGCCGCGTCCAGCTGCCCCCCGGAGGGGCCCGGGTCGTAGTCGAGCAGCCAGACATAACCGAGCACGACACCCCGATGCCGTACCGGCAGACAGATGCGGCCCCGGTGCACGCCCGCCTCCGGGGTGCGCGGGATACGGACCGGGCCGGTCGCCCGGGTGATGCCGAAGCCCTCGAACCAGGCGCGGACGGCGGCCGTCGAACGGCGGGTCAGGATCGAGCGGGTGCGCACCGGGTCGAGGGCGGACGGATCGAGATCGCCCTCACTGTCGTACGCCCCGAAGGCGATCAGCTCGAAATCGCGGTTCTCCAGGGTCGCCGGAGCGCCCAGCAGCTCCGAGATCTCGTCCACCAGCTCCTGGTAGTCAGCCCTGTGTTCCGACGTCACCCGGGCATTCTGCCCCAAAGTTCCGGAGCCTTCATACATCTGTCTGAGATCTACGGCACGGATGCGTGACAGCTGTCGATGGCCGACGATCGGGGGCATCCGTAGGTTTCACGGTGGTTCTCCGTGCCGTATCCGAAACGTCGGACGACGGCCTCGTGCAGCTTGTGGAGGTGCCCCTTGCTGGGTCCCGTGATTCTCGCCGCGTCGCGCAGCGACCGGATGCGCCGCCTGGTCTCGGCGGCCCCGGTGACCAAGCAGGTCGTCGACCGCTTCATCCCCGGTGAGACCGTCGACGAGGTGCTGCCGATCATCCAGGAGCTCACCGGCAACGGCCTGGAGCTCACCATGGACGTCGTCGGCGAGGACATCACCACCCCCGAGCAGGCTGCCGCCGCCCGCGACGCGTACCTGGAGCTGATCGGCCGGCTGAAGCCGCTGGAGCTCGGTACCCGCGCGGAGATGTCGGTGAAGCTGTCGATGTTCGGCCAGGCGCTGGACGGCGGCCACGAGCTGGCACTCGCCAACGTCCGCCCGGTCGTCGAGGCCGCCGCCGGGATCGGCACCACGGTCACGCTGGACGCGGAGGACCACACCACCCTCGACTCGATGTTCGCCATCCACGAGGAGCTGCGGAAGGACGTCCCAGGGACCGGCTGCGTCATCCAGGCCTACCTCTTCCGCACCGAGGAGGACGCGCGCAGGCTCGCCGCGGCCGGCAGTCGCGTACGGTTGGTGAAGGGCGCCTACAAGGAGCCCGCCGAGGTCGCCTACCAGCAGAAGCACGAGATCGACAAGGCGTATGTGCGCATCCTGCGGACGCTGATGGAGGGCGAGGGGTACCCGATGATCGGGTCCCACGACCCGCGCCTGATCTCCATCGCCCAGGAGCTGGCCCGCACCGCCGGACGCAAGCTCGACGAGTACGAGTTCCAGATGCTCTACGGCATCCGCGGCGACGAGCACCTGCGACTGGCCGCCGAGGGCCACCGCATGCGTGTCTACACGGCCTACGGCACGGACTGGTACGGCTACTTCATGCGCCGTCTCGCGGAGAAGCCGGCGAACCTGCGCTTCTTCGCGCGGAGCATGATCAGCCGTGGCTGACACGACGCGGCCGTGCCGAAGCCACGGCTTCGGCCGGGCGTCCGGGGGCCGGCCCCCGGGCAGGCACGGCATGCGCCGTCTCGCGGAGAAGCCGGCGAACCTGCCTTCTTCGCGCGAAACATGATCACCAAGTGCTGACGCCACACCGCTCACGACAAGGAGTTACGCCACCCATGGACGCTGTGACCCAGGTCCCCACCCCCGTCAACGAGCCGGTGCACGGCTATGCCCCCGGGACGCCCGAGCGTGCCCGGCTGGAGGCCAAGCTCAAGGAGCTGGCCGACAACCCGCTCGAGCTCACCTGCACCATCGGCGGCGAGCAGCGGATGGGCGGCGGCGAGCGCTTCGACGTCGTGCAGCCGCACAACCACAAGGCCCGCCTCGGCACCTACGCCAACGCCACCCAGCAGGACGCCCAGGACTCGATCGACGCGGCCCTCGCCGCCGCCCCCGCCTGGCGCGCGATGGCCTTCGACGACCGCGCCGCGATCATCCTGCGCGCCGCCGAACTGCTGGCCGGCCCCTGGCGCGAGACCATCGCCGCCTCCACCATGCTGGGCCAGTCCAAGACCGCCCAGCAGGCCGAGATCGACAGCCCCTGCGAGCTCGTCGACTTCTGGCGCTTCAACGTCCACTACGCGCGCGGCATCCTCGCCGAACAGCCCCCGGCCAACTCCCCGGGAGTGTGGAATCGCATGGACCACCGCCCGCTGGAGGGCTTCGTCTACGCGATCACGCCGTTCAACTTCAGCGCGATCGCCGCCAACCTGCCCACCGCTCCGGCCCTGATGGGCAATGTGGTGGTCTGGAAGCCGTCCCCGACCCAGACCCACGCCGCCGTGCTGCTCATGCGGCTCCTGGAGGAGGCCGGGCTGCCCAAGGGCGTCATCAACCTCGTCACCGGTGACGGCATCGAGGTCTCCAAGGTCGCCCTGGAGCACCGGGACCTGGCCGGCATCCACTTCACCGGCTCGACCAGGACGTTCCAGCACCTGTGGAAGACGGTCGGCCAGAACATCGAGAAGTACCGCACCTACCCGCGTCTGGTCGGCGAGACCGGCGGCAAGGACTTCGTCGTTGCCCATCCGAGCGCCGACCCGGCGATCCTCAAGACCGCCCTGACCCGCGGCGCCTTCGAGTACCAGGGCCAGAAGTGCAGCGCCACCTCGCGCGCGTACATCCCGGCGTCGATCTGGAACTCCGGCTTCAAGGAGGAGTTCGCGGCCGAGGTCGACGGCATCAAGATGGGTGACGTCACCGATCTGTCCAACTTCATCGGCGCCGTCATCGACGAGCGGTCCTTCGCCAAGAACAAGGCCGCCATCGACCGCGCCGGACAGGACGCGTCCTGCACGATCGTCGCGGGCGGCTCCTACGACGACTCGGTCGGCTACTTCGTCCGCCCGACCGTCATCGAGTGCGACGACCCGGAGAACGAGGTGTTCCGCACCGAGTACTTCGGCCCGGTCCTCGCCGTGCACGTCTACGACGACGAGAAGTACGACGAGATGCTGACCCAGATGGAGTCGGTGTCCGACTACGCCCTCACCGGCTCGGTCGTCGCGAACGACCGCGCGGCGGCGGCGTACACGATGGAGAAGCTGCGCTACGCGGCCGGCAACTTCTACATCAACGACAAGTCGACCGGTGCGGTCGTCGGCCAGCAGCCCTTCGGCGGCGGCCGTGCCTCCGGCACCAACGACAAGGCCGGCGCCCCGCAGAACCTGATGCGCTGGACCCTGACCCGCGCCATCAAGGAGACGCTGGTCCCGCCGACCGAGTACGGCTACCCGCACATGGGCTGACGCCCACCCAGGCTCCGGACGGGCCAAGGTCACCCCCCGACCTTGGCCCGTCCGGTGTTTTCGCAGGTGGGAGCGGTGTGGCTCGGTGCGCCGTCTCAGATAGTAGGAAGTCCGAGTAATTGTGCAGACAGATGCGCCCGGCTCCCCTAGCTTTGTAGGAGCCGAACGAACCGCTCGATCAAGCGAACGGCGGTCGTGAGCCGGACCCCGCGCAGGCCACCCCTGCGGTCCGCAGCTCCCCGCCCCGACTCGGCGTCTCGCACCCCCTTTTCCGCACTCCAGGTATGCCGAAGGAGTCGATGCGCCATGGCCGAGACGACCGTCCGCCGCCGCGTCCGCCACACCTCCCGTACGAGCGAATCCGACCGCAAGAACGCCGCCGCCGCGCTGCAGCGCGCCCTCGACCGCCGGGACAACGGCGGCTCGACCGGCCACTGACACGCCCCGGCGTCCGTATGCCGGACACCGCATGTCATCCCGTGGGACGAGGAGTAGGGTGCCCGCATGTCTCGCAGCATCAATCTCGCAGTGATCCCCGGTGACGGCATCGGCCAGGAGGTCGTGGCCGAAGGCCTGAAGGTCCTCTCCGCCGTCCTTCCGCAGGATGTGAAGCTGGAGACCAAGGAGTACGACTTCGGCGCCCGGCGCTACCACGCCACCGGTGAGACCCTCACCGACGCCGACCTCGACGGGCTGAAGCGGCACGACGCCATCCTGCTCGGCGCCATCGGCGACCCGAGTGTTCCCTCCGGCGTCCTGGAGCGCGGCTTCCTGCTCAAGCTCCGCTTCGCCTTCGACCACCACGTCAACCTGCGTCCGTCGAAGCTGCTCCCCGGTGTCGCCACGCCGCTCGCCGGCCAGCCGGAGATCGACTTCGTCGTCGTGCGCGAGGGCACCGAGGGCCCGTACACGGGCAACGGCGGCACGATCCGCAAGGGCACCCCGCACGAGGTCGCCACCGAGGTCTCCGTGAACACGGCCTTCGGTGTCGAGCGCGTGGTCCGCGACGCCTTCGCCCGCGCCCAGGCCCGCCCCCGCAAGAAGCTGACGCTGGTCCACAAGAACAACGTGCTGGCGTTCGCCGGCCACCTGTGGACGAACGTGTTCAACAAGGTGGCCGAGGAGTACCCCGAGGTCACCACCGACTACATCCACGTCGACGCCGCGACGATCTACCTCGTCACCGACCCGGCCCGCTTCGACGTCATCGTCACCGACAACCTCTTCGGTGACATCATCACCGACCTCGCCGCCGCCGTCTCCGGCGGCATCGGCGTCGCGGCCTCCGGCAACATCAACCCGGGCCGCGCGTACCCGTCGATGTTCGAGCCCGTGCACGGCTCGGCCCCGGACATCGCCGGCCAGGGCAAGGCCGACCCCAGCGCCACGGTCCTGTCCGTCGCCCTCCTGCTGCGCCACCTCGGTCACGACGCCGAGGCGGCCCGCATCGAGGACGCCGTCTCCGCCGACCTCGCGGAGCGTGGCGCCCTGCCCGCCCGCAGCACCTCGGAGATCGGCGACGCGCTCGCCGCGCGAGTAGCCGGCTGACCCGGCGCACCACCCCGAAGCCGCCGGGCCGCACACGCACCCGGCGGCTTTCCCCTGTCCCCGCCGGGTGTCACCATCGACCACCGGGCCGCAATCACCCTGTTTCGTCCGCGGTCGCCTACGGGCGATAATCGAACGCGGAGCCGCGGAATGAGGGAATGCTCGGACGTCCTAGTACTGGCCACCGGCCGTACGGGCGTGTGCGCGGCCCGTCACTACAACCGGTGAAGGACTACCACTCATGACGACGCCCACGATCGAGCTCAAGCCCTCCGCCCACCCGCTCTCGGACGCGGAACGCGAGGCGATCCTGGCCAACCCCGGGTTCGGCCGCCACTTCACCGATCACATGGTGACCATCAAGTGGACCGAGGGCCGTGGCTGGCACGACGGCCAGCTCGTCCCGTACGCGCCGCTCTCCCTCGACCCCGCGACCACCGTCCTGCACTACGCGCAGGAGATCTTCGAGGGCCTGAAGGCCTACCGCCGGCCCGACGGGTCCGTCGCCACCTTCCGCCCCGAGAAGAACGCCGAACGCTTCCAGCGCTCCGCCAAGCGGCTCGCGATGCCCGAGCTGCCCGTCGAGACGTTCCTCGAGGCGTGCGACGCCCTCGTCACGCAGGACAAGGCATGGGTCCCGGCGCACGGCGGCGAGGAGTCCCTCTACCTGCGCCCCTTCATGATCGCGACCGAGGTCGGGCTGGGTGTGAAGCCCGCCAACGAGTATCTGTTCCTGGTCATCGCCTCCCCGGCCGGCGCCTACTTCCCGGGCGGCGTGAAGCCCGTCTCCATCTGGGTCTCCGAGGACCGCGTCCGCGCCGTCCCCGGCGGCATGGGCGACGCGAAGACCGGCGGCAACTACGCGGCCTCCCTCCTCGCCCAGGCCGAGGCCGCCGCCAAGGGCTGCGACCAGGTCTGCTACCTCGACGCCGTCGAGCACAAGTGGGTCGAAGAACTCGGCGGCATGAACCTGTACTTCGTGTACGGCGCTGCATCCAATTCAAAGCCCGTGATCGTCACGCCGACGCTGAGCGGCTCCATCCTGGAGGGCGTCACCCGTGACTCCCTGCTGGCCGTCGCCCGCGACCTCGGCTACGACGCCGTCGAGGAGCGCGTCAGTGTCGACCAGTGGCAGCGCGACTCCGAGAACGGCAGCCTCACCGAGGTCTTCGCCTGCGGTACGGCGGCCGTCATCACCCCGGTCGGCACCGTGAAGCGGGCCGGCGCCGAGTGGCGGCAGAGCGGCGGCGAGCCCGGCGAGGTCACCACCCGGCTGCGCCAGGCCCTCCTCGACATCCAGCGCGGCACCGCCGAGGACAAGCACGGCTGGATGCACCCGCTGGGCTAGCCGCGGCGGGTGAACACCCACCGCCCGCATCCTGAGACGGATCGTGAGCGCGGGGGCGGATTGTGCCAGACTGCCCCCGTGCTCTCGTTCGCCACGATTATTGGCAGCAGGCGCGCCGGTCCGCAGTGACCGCACGTACGACACCGTACGGGCGGACACCGTCGTCCTCGACCCGCGCGCAGACCTCTCGCACCCGCGAGAGGTTTTTCTGTTTCCTGGCCCCACCCGCGGCCAGGAACGGGGCGCGAGGGACCATGGGGGAACGGTGGAACCGGTCATTCCGGTAGACCGAGATCAACTCAGGAGCCTTCAGACCATGACCGCAACCAGCGAGCCCGACGACTCGTTCCACGTCTTCGACACCACCCTGCGCGACGGCGCCCAGCGCGAGGGCATCAACCTCACGGTCGCCGACAAGCTCGCCATCGCACGGCACCTGGACGAGTTCGGCGTGGGCTTCATCGAGGGCGGCTGGCCCGGCGCGAACCCGCGGGACACCGAGTTCTTCGCCCGCGCCCAGCAGGAGATCGAGTTCCGGCACGCCGAGCTGGTCGCCTTCGGCGCCACCCGGCGCGCCGGCGCCACCGCGGAGAAGGACCCCCAGGTCAGGGCACTCCTCGACTCCGGCGCCCAGGTGATCACACTGGTCGCGAAGTCCCACGACCGCCATGTGGAACTCGCCCTGCGCACCACCCTCGAGGAGAACCTGGAGATGGTCCGCGACACCGTCTCCTTCCTCAAGGGCGAGGGCCGCCGCGTCTTCGTCGACTGCGAGCACTTCTTCGACGGCTACCGCGCCAACCCCGAGTACGCCAAGTCGGTCGTCCGTGCCGCCTCCGAGGCCGGCGCCGACGTCGTCGTCCTGTGCGACACCAATGGCGGCATGCTCCCGGCGCAGATCCAGGCCGTGGTCGCCACCGTCCTCGCCGACACCGGCGCCCGGCTCGGCATCCACGCCCAGGACGACACCGGCTGCGCCGTCGCCAACACCCTCGCCGCCGTCGACGCGGGCGCCACCCACGTCCAGTGCACCGCCAACGGCTACGGCGAGCGGGTGGGCAACGCCAACCTGTTCCCCGTCGTGGCCGCCCTGGAGCTGAAGTACGGCAAGCAGGTCCTGCCCGAGGGCCGGCTGCGGGAGATGACCCGTATCTCGCACGCCATCGCCGAGGTCGTCAACCTCACCCCGTCGACGCACCAGCCGTACGTCGGTGTCTCCGCCTTCGCCCACAAGGCCGGCCTGCACGCCTCCGCGATCAAGGTCGACCCGGACCTCTACCAGCACATCGACCCCGAGCAGGTCGGCAACACCATGCGGATGCTGGTCTCCGACATGGCGGGGCGCGCCTCCATCGAGCTCAAGGGCAAGGAACTCGGCATCGACCTCGGCGACGACCGCGAACTGGTCGGCCGGGTCGTCGAGCGGGTCAAGGAACGCGAGCTCAAGGGCTACACGTACGAGGCCGCCGACGCCTCCTTCGAACTGCTGCTGCGCGCGGAGGCCGAGGGCCGGCCGCTGAAGTACTTCGACGTCGAGTCCTGGCGCGCGATCGTCGAGGACCGCCCCGACGGCAGCCACGCCAACGAGGCCACGGTGAAGCTGTGGGCCAAGAGCGAGCGCATCGTCGCCACCGCGGAGGGCAACGGACCGGTCAACGCCCTGGACCGCGCCCTGCGCGTCGCCCTGGAGAAGATCTACCCCCAGCTCGCCAAGCTGGAGCTCGTCGACTACAAGGTCCGCATCCTCGAGGGCAAGCACGGCACCCAGTCCACCACCCGTGTCCTCATCTCCACGTCCGACGGCGCGGGGGAGTGGTCGACGGTGGGCGTCGCGGACAACGTCATCGCCGCGTCCTGGCAGGCACTCGAGGACGCCTACGCGTACGGGCTGCTGCGGGCCGGCGTGGAGCCGGCGGCGTAGGAACTCCGTCCCGGCAGGGGTGGCCCCGGGAACCCCTGCCGGTCCGAATGCCCGTTTATGGCGTAATTCGGGTAGCTTCGAAGATATGAAGGACGCGCCGCTGCGTACCCTCGTACGCCTGCTGATCGTGCCGGTGACCGCCGCGCTGGCGGTCCTGATGGCCGGAGCGCCCGGGGCACAGGCGGAGACGGATCTCTCCCGGATCGCGAGTCAACTGCGGGAGAGCCCCGTCTACGTCGACCCCGCGGCCCGGGACATCCTGGCCGGGTCCGACGCCGAGGCCCTCGCCGGCAAGATCGAGGACGCGGACAAACCCGTCTTCGTCGTCGTGCTCCCGGCGGACTATCCCACGCGGAACCTCTTCCAGAACCTGCGCACCGAGACCGGCGTCACCGGTCTGTACGGCATCCGGCTCGGCGACGAGTTCGACGCGCGCGCCGACGGCAGTGTGCTGAGCCGGCAGGGCGTACGGAACCTGGTCACCTCCGTGCAGGGCGCCGGGGACGCCAAGGCCCAGCTGAACGACTTCGTCGACGGCGCGCTGCGCAACACCGGCGGCACGGCGCCGGACTCATGGAGTGGCGGGGCCGGCGGTGACGTCCCCGTCGGCGGGCTGATCACCGTCGGAGCGCTGGTGGCGGCCGGTGGTGCGGGCATCTACGCCGTGTCCCGCCGCAACCGCCGGCGCCACGAGGAGGAGCAGCGGGCCGCGCTGGAGAAGCTGCGGGTGGTGGTCGACGAGGACATCACCGCGTTCGGCGAGGAACTCGACCGGCTGGACTTCCACCCCGGCGAACCCGGTGCGGACGACGGGATGCGCGCGGACTACGAGCGTGCGCTGGACTCCTACGAGAAGTCCAAGTCGTTCATGGCGGCTGCCCGCAAGCCGGAGGATGTACGCGCCGTCACCCAGGCCGTGGAGGACGGCCGCTTCGCCCTCGCCTCGCTCGCCGCCCGCCGGGCGGGACGCCCGCTGCCGGAGCGGCGTCCGCCGTGCTTCTTCGACCCGCGTCACGGCCCCTCGGTCGCCGACGCCGTCTGGACCCCACCGGGCGGGGCCGAGCGCGAGGTGCCGGTCTGCGCGGCCGACCGGGCGCGCCTCGACGACGGTCTCGACCCGGCCGTGCGTGAGGTCGAGACCGAGTACGGGCGCCGCCCCTACTGGGACGCGGGCCCCGCGTACGGTCCCTGGGCCGGTGGCTACTTCGGCGGCGGGCTGCTGCCCGGGCTGCTCGTCGGCACCGTGCTCGGCGGCATGATGGCCGGCCCCTCCTACGCGGCCGACTACGGGGCCGGATACGGGGACTTCGGCGGCTACGGCGGCGGCGATGTGTCCGGCGCGGACTTCGACGCCGGTGACTTCGGCGGCGGCTTCGGCGGAGGCGGCGGGGACTTCGGGGGCGGCGGGGACTTCGGCGGCGGGTTCTGAGCCGGGTTCCTCGCCGGGAACGCCGAGCGCCCGCCCTCCCGTACGGGGGAGTCGGGGGGCGGGCGCGCTCGGGGGCGCCGGTCGGGCGCCTTCGGCGTTCTCAGGCGGCGTTGCGGATCGCCGAGATGTCGAAGTTCAGCTTGATCTTGTCGGAGACCAGGACGCCACCCGTCTCCAGGGCCGCGTTCCAGGTCAGACCCCACTCGGAGCGCAGGATCTCCGCCTTGCCCTCGAAGCCGACGCGCTGGTTGCCGAACGGGTCGGTCGCGGCGCCGTTGAACTCCAGGTCGATGGTGAGCGGCTTGGTGGTGCCGAGGATCGTCAGGTCACCGGTGACGCGGTAGTCGTCGCCGCCGAGCGCCTGTGCCTCGGTGGTGCGGAAGGTCATCGCCGGGAACTCGTCCGTCTTGAAGAAGTCCGAGCTCTTGAGGTGGCCGTCACGGTCGGCGTTGCCCGTGGTGATGCTGTCCATCACCACGTCGAGGGTGGCGGTGGACTTGGCCGGGTCGGAGCCGTCGAGCCGCAGCGTGCCGGTGAAGTCCTGGAAGCTGCCCTTGACGTTGGTGACCATCGCGTGGCGGGCGACGAAGCCGATCGTGCTGTGGGCGGGGTCGATGGTGTACTCGCCGGTCAGGGCGGCGAGGTCCGGGTTCACCGCGGCGTCGGTGGTCGCGGCGGGGGTGTCGTGGTCCTTGCGGCCGAAGATGCCCATGGTGTTCCTCCTGAGGATATCGAGTGAGGGGATCACGTTGAATGTTCAACTAACTCAACGGAACCTACCGTAGACCCATTCCCTTCAAGTTTCAACCATCTCTGGTGCGGCTGTCGTGAATCCGCCCCCACGGGGCTGGTACGAGGTCCATCCTGCCCCTGTCGGGCCCTCTCCGCCGCCCTTTCCCCTCCCGTTCCCGGGAGCTTCGCCCAGACCCCCGCGCGCGGTTCCCTGCCCCTCCTGGGGGGGTGTGCGGGTCGTACACCCGCCTGGCGGTACCGCGCGCACGCAGGGGTGGTTCTGCGGCGTGGCGTGCGGGCCCCGGGAGCCCGGACGCGGCCCGTCGGCGGGGGTCGCGGCGGGTCGGGCGGCGGGCTCCAGCGCTGGCGCGGGGTACCGGAGTGGGGGTGTCCTGGATGGCGAGAACCCGCAGCGACAGCGCATGGGAGACCGACTCGTGACCACCACCGGCTCCGGTTCCACCTACGACCCCCCGGCGGACCCCGCGCACGGCGCCGCCCGTGCCGCGGCCTCCGCGGCGGCGGTGCGCGGCACCGGACCGCCGCTCCGCACCGACCGCCGTGTCGTCCTCGTCACCGGCGCCTCCTCGGGCATCGGCGCGGCCACCGCGCGGCGCTTCGCCGCCGGGGGCTGGCAACTCCTGCTCAGCGGCCGGGACCGGCGCCGGCTGGAGGAGACGGCATCCGGCACCTCGGCCGTCCTGCTGCCCGCCGACCTGGCCGCGCCGGACGGGGCGAAGATGCTGGCGGAGGCCGCGCTGCGGAAGACCGGACGCGTCGACGTGCTGGTCGCCGGGGCAGGCATCGGCTGGGCCGGGCCCTTTCTGGCCATGCCGCACACCGACATCGACCGGGTGCTGTTCCTGGACCTCAACGCCACGCTGCACCTCGTACGGGAGGTACTGCCCTCGATGGTGGCGGCCGGCAGCGGCCGGGTGGTGCTCGTCGGCTCGGTGGCCGGCTCCGTCGGCGTACGGGAGGAGGCGGTGTACTCCGCCGCCAAGGCCGGACTCGCCGCCTTCGCCGAGGCGCTCCGGCAGGAACTGCGCGGTACCGGCGTGGGTGTGACGCTCGTCGTGCCCGGCCCCGTCGAGACGGGTTTCTTCGCCCGCCGCGGCACCCCGTACCACCGCTCCCACCCGCGCCCCACCTCGCCCGGCCGGGTCGCCGCCGCCGTCTGGAACGCCGTCGCCCAGGGCCGCGACGACACCTACATCCCCACCTGGCTCGCCCTCCCGTCCAGGGTCCGTGCCCTCACCCCCCACCTCTACCGCCGGCTCCTGAACCGCTTCGGCTGAGAGTCGGCACGGGCCGGAGTTACCCGAACGGGTGCAAGCGCCACCCATGAATGTGAGGTGACTCTCAGATGACGCCTTTGTGTGACCTCTACAAGCCGGGCGCCTTCTGAGCAGTCAGAACGGCTGCACGTCCCCATGGTTCTGTTCAGGTGCACCAGGAAAACACCCCGAGGACTGTGAGGAGTCGACGGCTCGCATTTCGAGGTCTGCTTCGTAAGGTCACTACATGACCGTTTTGGATGAGGCGCCGGGTGAGCCGACCGACGCGCGCGGACGCGTGGCCGAACTGCACGAGATCCGTGCCCAGGCACTGGCCGGCCCGAGCGAGAAGGCGACCCAGGCGCAGCACGCCAAGGGCAAGCTGACCGCGCGGGAGCGCATCGAGCTGCTGCTGGACCCGGGGTCCTTCCGCGAGGTCGAGCAGCTGCGCCGGCACCGGGCCACCGGCTTCGGTCTGGAGGAGAAGAAGCCGCACACGGACGGTGTGATCACCGGCTGGGGCACGGTGGAGGGCCGTACGGTCTTCGTCTACGCCCATGACTTCCGGATCTTCGGCGGCGCGCTGGGTGAGGCCCACGCCACCAAGATCCACAAGATCATGGACATGGCCATCGCGGCCGGCGCGCCGCTGGTGTCGCTCAACGACGGCGCCGGCGCCCGTATCCAGGAGGGTGTCTCCGCCCTCGCCGGGTACGGCGGCATCTTCCAGCGGAACACCAAGGCCTCCGGGGTCATCCCGCAGATCAGCGTGATGCTCGGCCCGTGTGCGGGCGGCGCGGCCTACAGCCCCGCCCTCACCGACTTCGTGTTCATGGTCCGTGACACCTCGCAGATGTTCATCACCGGTCCGGACGTCGTCAAGGCGGTCACCGGCGAGGAGATCACCCAGAACGGCCTCGGCGGCGCGGACGTGCACGCCGAGACCTCGGGCGTCTGCCACTTCGCCTACGACGACGAGGAGACGTGCATCCACGAGGTGCGCTACCTCCTCTCCCTGCTCCCGCAGAACAACCGGGAGAACCCGCCGCGCGTGGAGTGCTCCGACGACGCGGAGCGCCGCGGCGACGTCCTCCTGGACCTGGTCCCCGCCGACGGCAACCGGCCCTACGACATGGCCAAGGTCATCGAGGAGATCGTCGACGACGGCGAGTACCTCGAGGTCCACGAGCGCTGGGCGCGCAACATCATCTGCGCGCTGGCCCGGATGGACGGCCAGGTCGTCGGCATCGTCGCCAACCAGCCGCAGTCGCTGGCCGGTGTGCTGGACATCGAGGCGTCCGAGAAGGCCGCGCGCTTCGTCCAGATGTGCGACGCGTTCAACATCCCGATCCTGACCTTCCTGGACGTCCCCGGCTTCCTGCCGGGCGTCGACCAGGAGCACGGCGGCATCATCCGGCACGGGGCGAAGCTGCTGTACGCGTACTGCAACGCCACCGTGCCGCGGATCTCGCTGATCCTGCGCAAGGCGTACGGCGGCGCGTACATCGTGATGGACTCCCAGTCCATCGGCGCCGACCTGACGTACGCCTGGCCGACGAACGAGATCGCCGTGATGGGCGCGGAGGGTGCGGCCAACGTCATCTTCCGCCGGCAGATCGCCGACGCCGAGGACCCGGAGGCCATGCGGGCCCGCATGGTCAAGGAGTACAAGTCCGAGCTGATGCACCCGTACTACGCCGCCGAGCGCGGGTTGGTCGACGATGTGATCGACCCCGCCGAGACGCGTGAGGTGCTGATCCGTTCGCTGGCGATGCTGCAGTCCAAGCACGCCGATCTGCCGTCCCGCAAGCACGGCAACCCGCCGCAGTAAGGGAGACGCACGCCATGAGCACACCTGACATTCGCGTCGAGAAGGGCCACGCCGAGCCGGAGGAGGTCGCCGCTCTCACGGCGATCCTGCTGGCCCGTGCGGCCGCGCAGCCGGCGGCCCCGGCCCACCGGGGCCGCGCGAAGGCCGGCTGGCGCCGCCTGGAACGAGAGAACGGCTTCCGAGCCCCCCACAGCTGGCGCTGACCCGAGAAGGGCCCCTCCGCTCGAGGAGGGGCCCTTCCTCATACCCGGACACCCAGCCGCCCCGAGGGCGCATCGCCACGCCGCGCCGAGACACCCCCCAGGGGCGCGGGGAACCGCGCGCCCGGCCCTCACCCAGCCGCACCTGGCGTATGACGGCCCCGGCATCCCGGTGGCCGTAGGAGGGGGTGGCGCCGCTCGGCGCCGACGAGGCGCCTCCCCCAGAGGGGGTACCCCCAGCGCCCACCCGTGCCGCCCCAGCGGCACGACTGCCCGCAGACACCGAGGGGCGCCCGCAGGGGCGCGGGGAACCGCGCGCCCGGCCTCCACCGAGCCGCAGGCTGCGGGGAAGTGCGTGATTGGGGTCGTGCCGGTTATGCAAAAGCCCCCGGCGGCCCAGGGGCCGTAGGGGGCGTATGCGGGGGAGTGCGAGGGTCAGCGCAGGCGGGCCATCAGCGCGTGCTCCACGAGGGTGATGAGCGCCGACTTCGCATCGGCCCGATGCCGCGCGTCCGTCGTGATGATCGGCGTGTCCGGCCCGATCTGCAGCGCCTCCCGCACCTCGTCCGGCTGATACGGCTGCTGGCCGTCGAAGCCGTTCAGCGCGATCACGAACGGAAGACCCGAGTTCTCGAAGTAGTCGACCGCCGGGAAGCAGTCGGCCAGCCGACGCGTGTCGACCAGCACGATCGCCCCGATGGCGCCGCGCACCAGGTCGTCCCACATGAACCAGAAGCGGTCCTGGCCGGGCGTACCGAACAGGTACAGGATCAGATCCTGGTCCAGCGTGATACGGCCGAAGTCCATCGCGACCGTCGTGGTCGTCTTGTCCCCGGTGTGGGTGAGGTCGTCGATGCCTGCCGAAGCAGACGTCATGACGGCCTCCGTGCGCAGCGGGTTGATCTCCGAAACGGCCCCGACGAACGTGGTCTTGCCCACGCCGAAGCCACCCGCCACCACAATTTTCGCCGAGGTGGTGGAGCGGGAAGGACCGCCGCTAGAGCTTGCGAAGTCCACTGAGCACCCTTTCGAGCAGTGTCACGTCTGGCTGGCCGCCGGCGCTCTCGTCGCCGCCGGGCTGATGGATGGCGACCAGTCCCGCCTCCGCCAAGTCGGCGACGAGGATCCTGGCCACACCGAGAGGGATGGTCAGCAGGGCCGAGATCTCGGCCACCGACTTGATCTCCCGGCAGAGGGTGCAGATCCGCTGATGCTCGGGCAACTGGCCCTGCATCTGATGCGGCTGCGCGGTGGTGTGCACCAGCGCCTCGATGGCGAGCTGGTACCGCGGCCTGGTGCGGCCGCCCGTCATGGCGTACGGGCGCACCAGGGGATTGTTCGACGCCCCGGCGGGCGCCGGCTCGGGTGCTCGGCGTTGCGGCTGCACCGGCTGGATGCGCGGGGCATGCGGCTGGTCGTACGGCGAAGGGCCGGGGCCCTGCGGCGCGTACGGCTGGCCGTGGCGTGGCGCGGAGGGGTATCCGTACCGGTTCTGGGAACCGTCGTTCTGGCCCTGGGCGGGACCGTACGACCAGTTGCCCGCGGATGAACCGTCTGGGGGTGTTGCCACTTTCTCCTCCTCCGACTGTGCCTGGCACCCATCACTGTGGAGCCGCGTCCCGAAACCTTACGGCTCCGGGACGCCAAACCGCACCGTCCGTCGTCTAGTTGAGAAGGCTCCCTTGGAGCTCCGCCCTGAGGTCCGGCGTCAGGACCGTACCGGCCCGGTCGACCAGAAGGGCCATCTCGTAACCAATGAGGCCGATGTCCGCCTCGGGATGTGCGAGAACTGCGAGCGACGAACCGTCGGAAACGGCCATGAGGAACAGGAATCCCCGCTCCATCTCCACAACCGTCTGATTCACGCTGCCGCCCTCGAAGATCCGGGAGGCGCCTGCCGTCAGGGACGTCAGACCGGAGGCGACGGCAGCGAGCTGGTCGGCCCGGTCACGGGGAAACCCTTCGGACATCGCCAGAAGGAGTCCGTCGGCGGAGACCACCACCGTGTGGGACACCCCCGGGGTGTTGTCCACGAAGTTGGTGATCAACCAGTTCAGGTTCTGTGCCGCCTGGCTCATCGGGCTCACACTAACGCTCCTGGTTGTAGGTGCTGTCAGGACCACTGTGTTGGTTCCTAGTGGCCTGGTTGTTCGTTTCACTGCCCGCGCTGCGGCCCTTTTGGACACCGCGGCGCAGGTTGCTCAGCCTGCCCCGGACGTCCTCCGGGGCGCGGGAGACCTGGGGGCCTCCCTGGGGGGTGGTTTCGGCGGCTCCCTCGACCAGATTGGCCTTGGGGACCCGTCGCGGCAGACCGGAGGAAGTCACTCCGCCCGCCTTGGGCTTCCGGAGCGACGATGCCTGCTGCCAGCGCTCGTCGTTCGCCGAACGCCAGCCGCTCTCGTCGCCGCTGTCCGGTGTCGGGGCCGGCGGCTCCTGCTTCCTCTGCCCTGCGCCGCCCTGGCCGTTCGCGCCGGCCGCGGTGGATCCGCGGCGGGGAAGCCCGGCGTCGGTCAGCGCGTGGCCGTCGGAGGCGGCCGGTCCCGGACGGTCGAAGCCTACGCTGTCCTGCTCACGTACGTCAGCGGCCTGCGTATTTTCCGATTCGGGGGTCTGAGCAGGGTACTGGTCCGCGTAGCCGTTGCGGTAACCGTCCTGCTGGGGCCAGTCGTCCGTCTGCCCCGGTCCGCCGCCGAAGGCGGGGAACGCGTCGGCGGCACCGGCGGCGTGGCCGTTCTGGACCGGCTCCGGGTAGGAGGGGGCGGGGTAGCCGGCGCCTGCGGAGAAGGACTCGTTCTGCGGCAGCTGCCCGTTCGGCGCGTAGTACCCCTCGCCGTACGACTGCTGCTGCGGCTCTCCGTACGCCGTCTGCTGTCCGTTGTCGTACGCCTGCTGGTCGTACTGGCCGGTCCGCTGGTCCTGGAAGCCGTCGAAGCCCTGGCCGCCGTCGTATCCCTGGCCGTTGTCATAGCCCTGCGGGGCGGCGAACTCGTCCGGGAAAGCGGGCGCCTCGGGCGCCTCCTGGCTGTTCGCGGCGGTCGGCTCGGGCTGCCCCTGGGGGTCCAGGGCCGCCCGGCGCTCCTCGCGCATCAGCGAACGGCCGACGGGGTCCAGGTCGCGGATGTCGTCCGGGACCTCGGTGTAGCGGCTGTCGTCGAAGCCGAGCTCGGCGGCGGTGCGCAGCGGCTGCCGACCGAAGTCCTCACCCGGGAAGTTCTGCTCCGGGATGATCTGCGAGACCGTGAAGTCGTCGCGCTCCAGCGGCTGTTCGCCGCCGCCGCCGTGGGTGATCGCGTCCGGCAGCATGACCAGCGAGGTCGTCCCGGCCTGCTCGCCCGAGGGGCGCAGCTGGACCCGGATGCCGTGCCGGTCGGACAGCCGGCCGACCACGAACAGGCCCATGCGCTGGGAGATCGCGGCGTCCACGGTCGGCGGGTTGGCCAGCTTGTGGTTGATGTCCGCGAAGTCCTCCGCGGTGAGGCCGATGCCCTTGTCGTGGATCTCGATCATCACGCGGCCGTCGGGGAGACGGGTCGCGGTCACACGGACCTTGGTCTGGGGTGAGGAGAACGTGGTGGCGTTCTCAAGGAGCTCGGCGAGCAGGTGCACGAGGTCGGTCACCGCGCGGCCGTGGATCTCGGCCTCCGGGACGCCGGACAGCTCGATGCGCTCGTACTGCTCGACCTCGGACGAGGCGGCGCGCAGCACGTCGACCAGCGGGACCGGCTGGTCCCAGCGGCGGCCGGGCTCCTCGCCGGCGAGGACGAGGAGGTTCTCGCCGTTGCGGCGCATACGGGTCGCGAGATGGTCCAGGCGGAAGAGGTTCTCCAGCTGGTCCGGGTCGGCCTCGTTGTTCTCCAGGCCGGTGATCAGGGTCAGCTGGCCCTCGATCAGCGACTGGTTGCGGCGCGACAGGTTGGTGAAGATCGCGTTGATGTTGCCCCGCAGCAGGGCCTGCTCGGCGGCGAGCCGGACGGCCTCACGGTGGACCTGGTCGAAGGCGCGGGCGACCTCGCCGATCTCGTCCGTGGAGGTGATCGGGATCGCCTGCACCCGGGTGTCGACCCGGCCGGGATCGGTCCGGGAGAGCTGGTCGACCAGCATCGGCAGCCGCTGCTCGGCGATACCGAAGGCGGCGTTGCGCAGCTGGCGCATGGAGCGGCTCATCTGGCGGGCCACCATGCCGGCCAGGATGAACGCGGCGAGGAGGGCGATCACGACGGCGGCGCCGGTGATGAAGGCGTCGCGCTGGGCGTCGTCGGCGACCTGCGCGGCCTCGCTCACCGCGGAGTCGGTGAGGTCGGACTCGATCTCGCTGTAACCGTCGAACTTGAGGGTGCTCACGGCCCACCAGTTGGCGGGGGTGATGCCCTGGGCGGCGAGTTCGCCGCGCGCGGCCGCGTCGGTGGAGGGGAGCCGGCCCAGCTCGGAGATCATCGTCTCCGGCTTCGCGGGCGGCGCCACGTAGTCGGGGTCCTGCTGCTTGGCCTCCCGGGCCATGGCCGTGCCCTCGGCCTGGATCCGCTGCGCCGTCTGCTCCAGCTTCTCCACGTCGGCCTCGGTGCCACCGCCCCTGTACTCCTCGATGGCGATGCGCTCGAGGTAGGCGTAGGAGGTGAGGGCGACGCGCTGGCTGGCGAGCTGGCTGTCGGTCGGGCCGGGCTTCACCAGCAGGTGCATGCCGATGGAGCGCTCCAGCGACAGTGCCGACTTGGTCAGCGAGATCGCGTAGACCGTACGTCCGTAGCTGGTGATGTTGCCGGTACCGAGACCGAGGTCGTTGGCGAACTCCATCAGGGGGTGGGCGACGGTGACGTAACCCTCCTCGGTCGCGACACCCTTGAGCTTGGAGGTGTACGCCGCGGCGCGCAGCGCGGTCAGCTGGGGCTCGGCCGCGCGGAACAGCTCCATCCGGCGGTTCAGACCGGGCTTGTCCGGCATGCTCCGCGCGGCCTCGTCGAAGGCGTCGGCGGCCTTGTCGGTCGCGGCGCGGGCCTTGGCCACGTCCGGGTCGTCCTTGCCCTTGCCCTGCAGCAGCGGGACCGCGGTGACGTCCCGCTCGTTGAAGAGGGCGTTGGCGTAGGTGAGGGAGGCACGCACCAGACGCGCGGTGTTCTCCGCGTCCTGGGCCTCGTTCCAGGTGTCGATCGAGTCCTTCACCTGGAAGCCGCCCATGACCAGGCCGACCAGCACGGGTATGAGCAGGATCGCGTTCAGCCTGGTCGTCACACGCCAGTTGCGCGGGGACAGGCGGCCTCCACCGCCGGCGGGCGCTGGGGTCGGCTCGGGGCCGGGCACCGGGGCGGGCGCCGCTGTGCGCGGCGGCGGCGTGAAGTTGCCCCGGGCCGACGGCTCGGGACTGTTCTTGCTTCGCCTCACTCGACCAACAACCTCTCGGCGGTCGGCACCTTCGTCGTGCCGCTGTGTCTCAGAGCCCGGTGTGCCATCGACCGTGGGGTACGTCTTTGACTAATGGGCAGTTCAGGCATTCCAGCATGCCGACCAGCGCTCTTCCAAACACTGGAAGGCGACGAATTCGAGTGAGGTAAGTCCCAGATAAAACGGTCAAAAAGAGCGAGCGGCGGCAAAAGGCGAGCCGATCGTGCGCGCAGCGGTACTGCGCGACCGCATCGCGTGTCGACCTCCCCCGATTCCTCTGCCGAAACGTTATGAACACCAGGGCCGGCCGTGTCGAAGGACACGGCCGGCTCCGGTGATTCTACGACAACTGCCGTATGCCGCTTATCGTTTCGCTTACCTGAGACGTGCCATCAAAGCATGCTCGACCAGGGTGATCAGCGCACTCTTCGCATCCGCGCGATGCCGGGCGTCGGTGGTGATGATCGGGGTGTCGGGCCCGATCTGCAATGCCTCACGCACCTCCTCGGGCTGATAGGGCTGCTGGCCGTCGAAGCCGTTGAGGGCGACCACGAAGGGCAGCCCGCTGTTCTCGAAGTAGTCCACCGCCGGGAAGCAGTCCGCCAGCCGGCGGGTGTCCACCAGGACCACCGCGCCGATGGCGCCGCGCACCAGGTCGTCCCACATGAACCAGAAGCGGTCCTGGCCGGGAGTGCCGAACAGGTACAGGATCAGGTCCTGGTCCAGCGTGATACGGCCGAAGTCCATGGCCACCGTGGTGGTGGTCTTGCCCCCGGTGTGGGTGAGGTCGTCGATGCCCGCGCTTGCGGAGGTCATCACGGCCTCGGTACGCAGCGGATTGATCTCCGAGACGGCGCCGACGAACGTGGTCTTGCCCACGCCGAAGCCGCCGGCCACCACGATCTTCGCGGATGTGGTGGCACGGTTTTCGGAGACCGCCCCGCCGCTAGAGCTTGCGAAGTCCACTGAGCACCCTTTCGAGCAGTGTCACATCGGGGGCGCCGGTCGTCTCGTCGCCGCCCGGCTGGTGCACGGCGACGAGTCCCGCCTCCGCCAAGTCGGCCACCAGGATCCGGGCAACACCCAGTGGCATGTTGAGCAGCGCCGAGACCTCGGCGACCGACTTCACCTCACGGCACAGATGGCAGATGCGTTGGTGCTCCGGAAGGAGCCCCATGAGCGCGGCCGGGTCGGCCGTCGTACTGATCAGTGCCTCGATGGCCAGCTGATAACGCGGCCTGGTCCGGCCGCCGGTCATCGCGTACGGACGCACCAGCGGCTGGTCGCCCTCGTCCTCGTACGGCTCCGCGTACGGATCATGAGAGGCGGTGGGCGGGGTCATGGATCCTCCGGGCGGGACAGCAAGTCGGTCAGTCAAGCCGTCTGACGGGGCCGGTGGGGGGAATGTGGCGGCCGGACGGTGATTTGGTGAGACGGGTGGTGCCGGGGCCGATCAGTGGAGCAGACTTCCTTGTAGTTCGGCGCGAAGGTCCGGGGTGAGGACCGCGCCCGCTCGGTCGACCAGGAGCGCCATCTCGTAGCCGACAAGGCCGATGTCGCACTCGGGGTGCGCGAGAACGGCCAGCGACGAGCCGTCCGAGACGGACATGAGGAAAAGGAATCCCCGCTCCATCTCGACGACCGTCTGCGCCACGTTGCCGCCTTCGAAGATCCGTGAGGCGCCGGCCGTCAGGGAGGTCAGTCCCGAAGCGACGGCCGCGAGCTGATCCGCGCGATCACGCGGGAACCCCTCGGACAGGGCCAGCAGAAGACCGTCGGCGGACACGACGACGGTGTGGGACACCCCGGGGGTGTTGTCCACGAAGTTGGTGATCAACCAGTTGAGGTTCTGTGCCGCCTGGCTCATCGGGCTCAACTAACGCTCCTGCTGGTGAGTGGGGTTCGGGAAGCTGCCGGTCTGGGTGGTACCGGCCTGACGACCCTGTGCGATACCCCGACGGAGATTGGTCAGCCGGCCGCGCACGTCATCGGGGGCGCGCGAGACCTGAGGACCGCTCTGGTGCTGTTGCTGCTGAGCCGTACCCGGGACGAGGTTCGCCTTGGGCACCCGGCGCGGCAGGCCGGACGTGGTGACGCCGCCCGCGGCCGGCTGTCGGACGCGTTCGGCCTGCCGGACCAGCTCGTCGTTGGGCGAGCTGCGCCAGGTGGCTGCGGACCGCTGAGGGCCGGTGGGGCCCTGCGGCTGCTGCTGGGGGTGCTGAGACTGCGGGGACTGCTGTGGGGCTTGCTGGGGCTGCTGCGGCGCCGGAGTCGAGCCATTGCCCTGCTCCTGCCCGCCGCCACCGTGGAACCAGTTGGTCTCCAGCGTGTCGTACAGCGGCGTACGGCCGTCACCGGGACCTGACGCCGGGGGCAGCGCCCAGGCGTCGGACAGCGCGCGGTCGTCGTGCCGCGGTGCGGCACCGCCGTAGCCCTGCTGCGGCTCCTGGTGGGCGGGCCGCTGCTGCGGGGCCGGCGGACGCGGGGCGCCGTGTCCGGCTCCGTGCGCGCCGTTCACCTGCGGACGCTCGAACTGGCCCGTGGCACCGTTGTCCTGGGCCGGCATCGGGAACTGGCCGGTGGAGCCGTTGCCGTAGCCCTGCTGCGGGGCCGGGAACTGACCCGTGCCCTGCGGGGCCGGGAACTGACCCGTGCCTTGCGGGGCCTGGAACTGACCCGGCCCGGCCGGGTTCTGCCCGCCCGGACGGCCCTGTGGGGCGCCGAAGATGTCGCCGCGGACGAACTGACCCGTGTTCTGGGCACCGTTCGCACCGGGCGGAGTGTACTGGCCCGGGTTCTGGACGCCGCCCGCGCCCGGCTGGGCGTACTGGCCGGTGTTCTGCGGGGCGTCGGCACCGGGACCGCCGTAGGCGCCCGGGTTCTGCCGCTCGTCGAACCGGGGGATCTCCGCCGTCGCGCCGGGGCCCTGCCGGTCGTCGAACCGGGGCATGGCCGACGTCCGGGCGACGTCCGGCTCCTCGTGGCCGCGCGGGGCGTCCAGCGAGGCACGCGGCACCGGCGGCTGGGCGTTCTCGTCGCTCCAGCTGGGCCGGGGCTGCTGCTGGTCACCGCCGGGCAGCTCCGGACGCGCGCCACCGCGCGGCGGCAGCTGCGGACGACGGGAGCGCTCGGGCTTGCCGCCCCCGCGCTGCGGGGGCACCTGGCCACGACCGCCGCCGAAGGCGTCCTGGTTCTGCTGCTGTCCGCCCGGACCCGAAGCCTGCATCCCCTGCGGGGCACCGGGCATCTGGCCACCGAAGCCGGCACCCGCGCCGGCCGGAGCCGGACGGCCCTGCGGAGCGCCGCCGGGGGCACCGCGGTCGAACAGCGAAGGCGTGGCGTTGCCCGGCTGGCCCTGCGGCCCCCGGGCCCCGTCGGGCCGGCCCGCGCCGTCGCGCGGGGGCAGCGCGGCACGCGGACCCTGGCCGGCGGCCAGCCGGCCACCGCCGGGAGCACCGGCACCGAGAGCACCACCGGAGGGCTGGCCGGCACCCGCGGCGCGCCGCGCGGCCGCGGCACCCGCGGCGGCCTGCGCGGCGGCGGGGCCACCGCCGCCCGCACCCGGCTGACCGGGCTTGCCCTGGGGCTTCTTGCCGCCCTGGGCGACATCGACGGGCAGCATGACCAGCGCGGTCGTACCACCGGAGTCGGACGGGCGGAGCTGGATACGGATGCCGTGGCGCTGCGACAGACGGCCGACCACGAACAGACCCATGCGGCGGGAGACGGAGACGTCCACGGTGGGCGGCGAGGCGAGCCGCTCGTTGATCGCCGCCAGGTCCTCCGGCGACAGACCGATGCCGGTGTCGTGGATCTCGATCAGCACCCGGCCGTCGGGGAGCGCGTGACCGGTGACCTTCACCTTGGTCTGCGGCGAGGAGAACGATGTCGCGTTCTCCAGCAGCTCGGCGAGCAGGTGCACGAGGTCGTTGACCACACGACCGGCCACTTCGGTGCTCGGCACCGAGGCCAGTTCGATGCGCTCGTACTGCTCCACCTCGGAGGCGGCGGCGCGGAGCACGTCGACCAGCGGGACCGGTCGGGTCCACCGGCGGCCGGGCTCCTCACCCGCGAGGACGAGGAGGTTCTCACCGTTACGGCGCATACGCGTGGCGAGGTGGTCGAGCTTGAACAGCGAGGACAGCTGGTCCGGGTCGGCCTCGCGGGACTCCAGTTCGGAGATGAGCGAGAGCTGACGCTGGATGAGGCCCTGGGAGCGGCGCGAGAGGTTGGTGAACATCGCGTTGACGTTGCCCCGCAGCAGGGCCTGCTCGGCGGCGAGGCGGACCGCCTCGCGGTGCACGTCGTCGAAGGCCGCGGCCACCTTGCCGATCTCGTCCCGGGAGTGCACACCGACCGACTCCACGGAGGTGTCGACGTCCTGGGGGTCGGACTCGGAGAGCTGCTTGACCAGCTCGGGCAGACGTTCCTGGGCGACCTTGGTGGCCGTGTCCTCCAGCCGGCGCAGCGAGCGGATCATGGAGCGGGCCACGACGAAGGCGCCGACGAGCGACACACCGAGGACGAGGAGGATCAGCACACCGGCGATGATCGCGTCGCGCTCGGTGGCGCTGCGCAGCTCACGGGCCTTCTGTTCCATGTCCTCGAGCAGCGTGAGCTCGATGTTCTTCATCTGCTGGATCTTGGTGCCGCTGTCGTCCAGCCAGTCACGGTAGGAGCGCTCGCCCACCGAGGCGAGGCCGAACTCCGAGGCCAGGGCACGCCCGGCGTACTCGTCGGTGGCCTTGATCGTGCTGTTGCCGTCCTCGATCGGCTGCAGCAGCGCGGTGGCGTCGACGTCGCCGTAGATGCTCTTGAAGCTGCGGAGCTCGGACTTCTGGCTCGCCAGTGCCGACTCGGCGTACAGCCGGTCGTTCTCGGCGAGTTCGCCCTTGGTGGTGTTGCTGGCGGGCAGCGCCGCGGCGAGGACCGCGCGCTGGATCGACGCGTACTCCTTGGCGGCGGAGAAGGACGCCAGCGCACGCGTGCGCTGGATCATGTCCGGGTTGCTGGTCGCCTCCGCCATGTCCTGCGAGAGGTCGATCAGGTTCACGATCAGACGGTGGTAGCCGTCGACGGTCTGGCTGGAGTTCCGCTCCGACGCGAAGGCCGTGTTGCGGATCTTCTCGAGCTCGCCGAGGTCGCCGGCGAGCTGCACGAGGTTGTCGCGGACGCCCTTGAGGTTGCCGTCCTTGCTGGCCTCGTCGATCTCCTCGGAGCTGTCGATGAAGACGTTGCGCGCGCGGTCGGTCTTGTCGCGGAAGCCCTTGACCGAGAAGTCGGTGGCCTTGCCGCCGTGTGCCAGCGGGCCGGCCGACTGGTCGCGCTCCTCCTGGAGCGCGTGGGCCAGTTCGGTGGCCTGCTTGGTCATGTCGGTGAGCAGCTTCATGTTGTCGAGCTGCTGGATGTCGTCCATCGACTGGCTGATACGCAGTCCACCGAGCGAGGTGGCCGCGACCACCGGCAGGGCGAGCAGCGACACCAGACGGGTCGAGATCCGCCAGTTCCGCAGGGCTACGCGCGACCCCGGACCGGACGGTCCCGCCTTGGGGCCGGCCGGCTCGGGGTTCGGCGCGCCGGCGCCCTCACCGCCGTTCCCGGCCGCGGTCGGGCCCTGGCCCTGGGCGTGCTGGGGCGAGGAGCTGACGGCCTTGGGGCCAGTCCCGCCCTGCGGCTCCGGCTCCGCCGAAGCGCTGCCATCCCTCTTGAAACGTCCCTGCACTAGCGTCGCAACCTCTGAACCAGGCACCCCTCCGCGTGAACGGCGAGGCACGGTGTCGGCGTCATAGGGGCGCCCTGAAAACGTCCCCGTGGTGGTCGTGAGTGACCGGCGCTGGTTCCCCCTTCTCAACCGCCGCTCGGCGCGTCTGTGCGCCCCCTGTGCGCCGGCTCGATCCAGCGGCGGTCCGTGGAATTCCAGCACAGTGCAGGATCTCCAACAAGGCCCGAGGCCCTACCCGTGAGATAGGTGACACGGCGTGAGTGGCGAGTCACCGGGGGTAGAAAGTGATCTCGTCAATAGGGGACGTATAGCCGCGAACCGGAGGGGCGGCCCCCGTGTCCCAGTCGCCATGATCAGGAGCGGAATAAGGGCTTCAGGGGGTGAATGTCCGTTTCCGTCACCTCGGGACCCGGTCCGTTAAGGCCGATTTGTCCCACGACTCGTGAGGAAACTCACACCCGATCAAGCCCTTCGGCCGAGGTCGCCGGGGAATCACATGTTTAGCCTGACGCTTTACAGGGATGGCAAAACCGACAACCCGCGCCCTTGTGGGGGTCCTTGACCCTCTTTGGGCGCCCCTCCACAGAACAGGGTCACGTAAACAGTGAAGACGACGACGATGTTCCACAAGATCGCGAACCCCCGGCGCACCACGCTGGCGCACCTCGAAGGCGCCGACGCGCCGCGGACGCCGGTCCAGCTGGAGCACACCGTCGAACTCCCGGCCCAGACTGCCAACCCCAAGCGCACCATCCTGATGGAGATCCCGGTCGCGGCCACCGCCGCGAAGTGACACCGGTCCATACGCGCACCGGCCGCGAAACACTCAAGGGGCGTCCCCACGGCAACGGGGACGCCCCTTGTGCTTGCGCGGGGCGCGCCGAGTGGTCGCGTTAGCCTGGGGCGTCAGACGTCAGCCGCTCGTTCAAGGGGACAAGCATCCCGTGCGCATCGCCAGATTCTCCATCGACGGGAACGTCGCCTTCGGCGCGGTCGAGGGCGAGAAGCAGGACGAACTCGTCCTGGACATCATCAAGGGCATCCCGTTCGCGGACTTCGAGCTCTCCGGCACCAAGGTCCCGGTGAGCAAGGTCAGGCTGCTGCCCCCGGTACTCCCCAGCAAGGTGATCGCCTTCGGCCGCAACTACGCCGAACACGCCAGGGAACTCGGCAACGAGGTGCCCGACGCCCCGTTCGCCTTCTTCAAGCCCTCCACCTCGGTGATCGGCCCCGGCGACGAGATCCAGTACCCCTCCTTCTCCCAGGAGGTGCACCACGAGGCCGAGCTGGCCGTGGTGATCGGCCGGATGTGCCGCGAGGTCCCGCGCGCCCGCGTCAAGGACGTGATCTTCGGCTACACCTGCGCCAACGACATCACCGCGCGCGACGTCCAGAAGCGCGAGAAGCAGTGGGCCAGGGCCAAGGGCTTCGACACCTCCTGCCCCCTCGGCCCCTGGGTGGAGACGGACATCGACCTCGCCGCCGCCGGCGATCTGACCGTCCAGCTCACGGTCAACGGCGCCCAGCGCCAGCTCGGCCGCACCAGCGAGATGATCCACCCCATCGAGGATCTGATCGTCAACATCTCCGAGGCCATGACCCTGCTCCCGGGCGACGTCATCCTCACGGGCACCCCGGCAGGGGTCGGCCCCCTCAACGTCGGCGACGAGGTCGCCGTCACCATCGAAGGCATCGGCACTCTCACCAACAAGGTTGTCAAGCGTGGCTAGCGCATCCGGCACTCCCGTACGCGTCCGTTTCTGCCCGTCGCCCACCGGTAACCCCCATGTGGGCCTGGTCCGCACCGCCCTCTTCAACTGGGCGTTCGCCAAGCACCACGGCGGCACCCTGGTCTTCCGTATCGAGGACACCGACGCGGCCCGCGACTCCGAGGAGTCGTACGACCAGCTGCTGGACTCGATGCGCTGGCTCGGCTTCGACTGGGACGAGGGCCCCGAGATCGGCGGCCCGCACGCGCCGTACCGCCAGTCGCAGCGCATGGACCTCTACAAGGACGTCGCCGCCAAGCTCCTCGACGCCGGCCACGCCTACCGCTGCTACTGCTCACAGGAGGAGCTGGACAGCCGCCGGGAGGCCGCCCGCGCCGCCGGCAGGCCCTCCGGCTACGACGGCCACTGCCGCGAGCTCACCGACGCCCAGGTCACGGAGTACGAGGCCCAGGGCCGGGAGCCGATCGTCCGCTTCCGGATGCCCGACGAGACGATCACCTTCACCGACCTGGTCCGCGGCGAGATCACCTACCTCCCGGAGAACGTCCCGGACTACGGCATCGTCCGCGCCAACGGCGCCCCGCTGTACACGCTGGTCAACCCGGTCGACGACGCCCTGATGGAGATCACCCACGTCCTTCGCGGCGAGGACCTGCTCTCCTCCACCCCGCGCCAGATCGCCCTCTACAAGGCGCTCACCGAGCTGGGCATCGCCAAGGGGACCCCCGCCTTCGGCCACCTGCCGTATGTGATGGGCGAGGGCAACAAGAAGCTCTCCAAGCGCGACCCGCAGTCCTCGCTCAACCTCTACCGCGAGCGCGGCTTCCTCCCCGAGGGCCTGCTCAACTACCTCTCCCTGCTGGGCTGGTCGCTCTCCGCCGACCAGGACGTCTTCGGCATCGACGAGATGGTCGCCGCCTTCGACGTCACCGACGTCCAGCCCAACCCGGCCCGCTTCGACCTCAAGAAGTGCGAGGCGATCAACGGCGACCACATCCGCATGCTCGACGTGAAGGACTTCACCGAGCGCTGCGCACCCTGGCTCAAGGCGCCCTTCGCACCCTGGGCCCCGGAGGCCTTCGACGAGGCCAAGTGGGCGGCCATCGCCCCGCACGCGCAGACCCGCCTGAAGGTGCTGTCGGAGATCACGGACAACGTCGACTTCCTGTTCCTGCCGGAGCCGGTCTTCGACGAGGCGTCCTGGACCAAGGCCATGAAGGAGGGCAGCGACGCCCTGCTCCGCACGGCCCGCGAGAAGCTGGACGCGGCGGACTGGACGTCCCCCGAGTCCCTCAAGGAGGCCGTCCTGGCCGCCGGCGAGGCCCACGGCCTCAAGCTCGGCAAGGCCCAGGCCCCGGTCCGCGTGGCCGTCACCGGCCGCACGGTCGGCCTTCCGCTCTTCGAGTCCCTGGAGGTCCTGGGCAAGGAGCAGACCCTGGCCCGGATCGACGCGGCCCTGACGAGGCTCGCCGCGTAGCTTTTCGTACGCCCCCGAGGGGCGGCGCCCGGAACCGTCCGGACGCCGCCCCTTCACGTTGCCGGGTACCGTCGGTCCCATGGCCATCCGAGCAGTTGTCTGGGACGTCGACGACACGCTTTTCGACTACACCACCGCCGACCGCGAGGGCATGCGCGCGCATCTCGTGGCCGAGGGGCTGCTCGCGGGGTACGGCTCCGTGGAGGAGGCGCTGGAGCGGTGGCGGGAGGTGACGCGGGAGCAGTGGGCGCGGTTCGCCGCGCGGGAGGTCGACTTCGAGACGCAGCGGCGCGACCGCACCCGGGTCTTCCTGCGGCGTGAGATGACGGACACCGAGGCCGACGACTGGTTCCTGCGGTACGTCACGTACTACGAGTCCGCCTGGAGCCTCTTCCCGGACGTACTGCCCGTCCTCGACGCCCTCGCCGCCAGCCACCGCCACGCGGTGCTCTCCAACTCCAGCCTCCACGTCCAGGACCGCAAACTGCGCGTCCTCGGTGTCCACGACCGCTTCGAGGCCATCCTGTGCGCCGCCGAACTGGGCGTCTCCAAGCCGGAGGCCGGCGCCTTCCTCGCCGCCTGCGACGCACTGGCGCTGCCCCCGGACCAGGTGGCGTACGTCGGTGACCACCCGGAGATCGACGGGCGGGGCGCCGCCGACGCCGGACTGCTGTCGGTGTGGATCGACCGCGGCGGTGACCACGCGACCGTCGTACCGCCCGAAGGGCCTCGCCGTATCGCCTCCCTCGACGAACTTCCCGCGCTGCTCGCCGCCGATACCCGTTTTGGAGCCCCGTCCACCTTCGGGTAATGTTCTTCCTGCGCCGCGGGAGCGGGCCGAAAGGCCGGAACCCCAGGCGTCGAACTAGAACAAGAACCCTTCAGGGGCTTGCGTTCCAGTGGCCTATGGTGTAATTGGCAGCACGACTGATTCTGGTTCAGTTAGTCTTGGTTCGAGTCCAGGTAGGCCAGCTCGCAGAGCTCATCTGCACCGCGGATCTCATCCGCAAAGCCCCCGTTGTGTAGCGGCCTAGCACGCCGCCCTCTCAAGGCGGTAGCGCCGGTTCGAATCCGGTCGGGGGTACAGATCCTTCCCGCGAGGAGAGATCGGGTCGCACCCTCTCTCTTTGATGCAGGATCGCTAGGGCCCCCGTTGTGTAGCGGCCTAGCACGCCGCCCTCTCAAGGCGGTAGCGCCGGTTCGAATCCGGTCGGGGGTACTGACTGGTCTAAACCATCATTGGTCTATGGTGTAATTGGCAGCACGACTGATTCTGGTTCAGTTAGTCTTGGTTCGAGTCCAGGTAGACCAGCAGGATCCGCGGCAACGCGTGATCCACGCCCCCGTTGTGTAGCGGCCTAGCACGCCGCCCTCTCAAGGCGGTAGCGCCGGTTCGAATCCGGTCGGGGGTACACAGTGAAGGCCCTCCACTTCGGTGGAGGGCCTTCGGCGTTCCCGAGGCGGCGTCCGGAGACCGGAGGAAGAGCCCGCCGCGGCGTTGAGGCGGGCCCTTTCCCCTGAAACGGGGCGGAAGGTGGTCAGGAGCGGCGCAGCGCCTCGGAGAGGCGGGCGGCGGCGTCGATGACGGCCTGCGCGTGCATCCGGCCCGGATGGCGGGTCAGCCGCTCGATGGGACCGGAGACCGATACGGCGGCCACCACACGGTTCGACGGGCCGCGCACCGGCGCGGAGACGGACGCCACGCCCGGCTCCCGCTCGCCGATCGACTGGGCCCAGCCCCGGCGCCGTACGCCCGACAGGGCCGTCGCCGTGAACCGGGCGCCCTGCAGGCCCCGGTGCAGCCGCTCCGGCTCCTCCCAGGCCATCAGGATCTGCGCCGAGGAGCCGGCCTTCATCGTGAGCGTGGAACCCACCGGCACCGTGTCCCTGAGGCCCGAAAGCCGCTCCGCCGCGGCGACACAGATACGCATGTCGCCCTGGCGGCGGTAGAGCTGGGCGCTCTCACCCGTCACATCGCGCACATGCGTGAGCACCGGTCCTGCCGTGGCGAGCAGACGGTCCTCGCCCGCCGCGGCCGCCAGTTCGGCCAGCCTCGGGCCGAGAATGAAACGGCCCTGCATGTCGCGCGCCACCATACGGTGGTGTTCCAGTGCCACGGCCAGACGGTGGGCCGTGGGTCGTGCCAGTCCGGTGGCACCGACCAGACCCGCGAGGGTGGCCGGACCGGACTCCAGAGCGCTCAGGACGAGGGCCGCCTTGTCCAGAACGCCGACGCCGCTACTGTTGTCCATGCAACGATACTTGCGTCTCACTCTGTGAAACGCAAGTTCAATTTTCCGTGGAACACGCCACTCTGGAAGCACGGAAGCAAAGGGGCCCCGTGGACCACCGGGCCATGGCGGCGGACGCCCGGAATCAGGGGCGCGGGCGCTGTCTCCCCAGAGAACTAGTTGGGCCGGCGCACCATGCCGGCCGGAGGGAAAGCGATGGGTAGGACACTCGCGGAGAAGGTCTGGGACGACCACGTCGTCCGGCGCGCCGAGGGCGAGCCCGACCTCCTCTTCATCGATCTGCACCTGCTGCACGAGGTGACCAGCCCGCAGGCCTTCGACGGCCTCCGCAAGAACGGCCGCCGGGTGCGGCGTCTCGACCTCACCATCGCCACCGAGGACCACAACACCCCCACCCTCGACATCGACAAGCCCATCGCCGACCCGGTCTCCCGGGTCCAGCTGGAGACACTGCGGGCGAACTGCGCGGAGTTCGGCGTCCGGCTGCACCCGCTGGGCGATGTCGAACAGGGCGTCGTCCACGTCGTCGGTCCGCAGCTGGGGCTCACCCAGCCCGGTATGACCGTCGTCTGCGGCGACTCCCACACCTCCACGCACGGCGCCTTCGGCGGACTCGCCTTCGGCATCGGCACCTCCCAGGTCGAGCACGTACTGGCCACCCAGACGCTGCCGATGGCCCGCCCCAGGACCATGGCGATCACCGTCGAGGGCGAACTGCCCGACGGCGTCACGGCCAAGGACCTGATCCTCGCGATCATCGCGAGGATCGGCACCGGCGGCGGCCAGGGCTACGTCCTGGAATACCGCGGCGAGGCCATCGAGAAGCTCTCGATGGAGGCCCGGATGACCATCTGCAACATGTCGATCGAGGCCGGCGCCCGCGCGGGCATGATCGCCCCCGACGAGACGACCTTCGCCTACCTCGAGGGCCGCCCGCACGCCCCCAAGGGCGAGGACTGGGACGCGGCCGTCGCCTACTGGAAGACGCTCAGGTCCGACGAGGACGCCGAGTTCGACGCCGAGGTGGTCATCGAGGCCGCCGAACTGTCGCCGTTCGTCACCTGGGGCACCAACCCCGGCCAGGGCGCCCCGCTTTCGTCGTCCGTCCCCGACCCCGCCTCGTACGAGGACGCCTCGGAGCGGCTCGCCGCCGAAAAGGCCCTGGAGTACATGGGCTTGGAGGCCGGTCAGACGCTGCGCTCCATCGGTGTGGACACCGTCTTCGTAGGGTCCTGCACCAACGGCCGCATCGAGGACCTGCGCGCCGTCGCGGACATCATCAAGGGCCGCAAAGTCGCCGACGGCGTACGGATGCTGGTCGTCCCCGGCTCCGCGCGGGTGGGTCTGCAGGCCGTCTCCGAGGGCCTGGACGTGGTCTTCAAGGAGGCGGGCGCCGAGTGGCGGCACGCGGGCTGCTCGATGTGCCTGGGCATGAACCCCGACCAGCTCGCCCCCGGTGAGCGCTCCGCCTCCACCTCCAACCGCAACTTCGAGGGCCGGCAGGGCAAGGGCGGCCGTACCCACCTGGTGTCCCCGCAGGTCGCCGCCGCCACCGCGGTCCTCGGTCACCTGGCCTCCCCGGCCGACCTCGCCGCCGACGACCGCACGCCCGCTGGAGTCTGATCAGCCATGGAAGCATTCACCACCCACACCGGCCGGGCCGTCCCGCTGCGCCGCGGCAACGTCGACACGGACCAGATCATCCCCGCCCACTGGCTCAAGAAGGTGACCCGCGACGGGTTCGAGGACGGGCTCTTCGAGGCCTGGCGGGGGGACGCGTCCTTCATCCTCAACCAGCCCGAGCGGCAGGGCGCGACCGTACTGGTCGCCGGCCCCGACTTCGGCACCGGCTCCTCCCGTGAGCACGCCGTCTGGGCGCTGCAGAACTACGGCTTCCGGGCCGTGATCTCCTCCCGCTTCGCCGACATCTTCCGCGGCAACTCGCTGAAGAACGGCCTGCTGACGGTCGTCCTCGACCAGCAGACCGTCGACGCGCTGTGGAACCTCACCGAAGCCGACCCCGCCACGGAGATCACCGTCGACCTCGAGGCCCGCGAAGTGCGCGCCGAGGGCATCACCGCCTCCTTCGAGCTCGACGAGAACTCCCGCTGGCGGCTGCTGAACGGGCTCGACGACATCTCCATCACCCTGCGGAACGAGGCGGACATCGCCGCGTACGAGGCGAAGCGCCCGTCGTTCAAGCCGAGGACGCTCACCGCCTGACCCCGCCGCGGCCGAAGTCCTCATCGGAGGGCGACTTTCGGCCACCGCGGCCGCCCTCCCGTACCCCCGATCACCCCGATCGGGGGTACGCGCATGTCTGCACCCGTTCGGCCCCGCGCGCCGCCTTGGGTGCCCCCAACTTGCCGCGTTAGGAAGGTGGTTGTTGGGGTACACGTGTCACGTGCCCGTGATCGACGCGTGTGCCCGGACGGCCGTCCGGGGCGGCAGTTGCCCCCTGCGCAGGCGACAACTCGCCCCAGATGGCACAATCTGTGCATGGAACACGACGGCCAACTCCAGCTCTATGCGGCGGTCGCGGTCCAGCTCAAGGAAGCGCACGCAAAAGTGCGCTCACTGCAAGTCCCGGAGGGCGTACGGATGGCGCTGACCCGGAAGCTGCTGGTCATTACGGCCGCGGCCAAACACGATCTCGCCGGTGCGGCAAGGCGTCTGGAGCGGTTCACCGAGGACCTCGACGAGGGTCGAATGCCCGAAGAGGAACGCTGAACCGGTCGGGACAGCCGAGTCCGTTGCGGCACAAGGGTGATTAGCCCGTTTCGTGTTTGATTTGCGGTATATATCTGCCTAACGTGCGAAAAAGCTTGAACACATTCGTTCTGGCGATGTCTCCGAAGGGGAAGACGTGAACAAGGCGCAGCTCGTAGAAGCGATTGCCGACAAGGTGGGCGGCCGCCAGCAGGCCGCCGAAGCCGTCGACCACGTACTGGACGCCATCGTCCGCGCGGTCGTCGCGGGGGAGCGGGTCTCGGTCACCGGCTTCGGTTCGTTCGAGAAGGTCGACCGCCCGGCCCGCTACGCCCGTAACCCCCAGACGGGCGAGCGGGTTCGGGTCAAGAAGACCTCCGTGCCGCGCTTCCGTGCCGGCCAGGGTTTCAAGGACCTGGTGAGCGGTTCGAAGAAGCTGCCCCGCGGTGGCGAGGTCTCGGTCAAGAAGGCGCCCAAGGGCAGCCTGACCGGCGGCGCTTCGGCCACGGTGAAGAAGGCCGCCGCGAAGAAGACCACGGCGAAGAAGGCCGCCACCAGGACGGCCGCGAAGAAGACCACGGCCAAGAAGGCCACCACCAAGACGGCCGCGGCGAAGAAGACCACGGCCAAGAAGGCGCCCGCCAAGACGACGACGGCGAAGACCACCGCCGCGAAGAAGACGGCCGCCAAGAAGGCCCCCGCGAAGAAGGCGACGGCCAAGAAGGCGCCCGCCAAGAAGTCCACCGCGCGCAAGACCACCGCCAAGAAGACCACCGCACGCAAGAAGTAGGCCGCCGAGCGGTACTCACGCACCGGGCCGGACTCCCTCGGGAGTCCGGCCCGCGGTGTGATCCGGATCGGACGCCGGCGTCCGCGCGCTCAGAAAGGGCGCGCTCAGAAGGTCTGGAGTGTCACCAGTGTGATCCGCAGGGTCGTGCCCTCGCCCTCGGTCTCCACGCGCACCCGCTGACCGGGCCGCAACAGCCTGAGGCCGCCCGCGTCGAACGCCGGGGCGTCGAAGGGCACCGGGGTGCCGTCGTCCAGCAGCACCTGGCCGCTGCGGCTGTCGGCGTCGTAGGTGTACGCGGTGGCGTGCATACCGGCAGCCTACTGCTCGGTGATGAGCAACCGCGCGGCGACGGCGGCCGTGTGGGGACCCGTGCCCAGCGCCAGCGCCGCCCGCAGATCGGCGCCGGTGTCCACGTCCTGCCGTACCGAATCCACGCCGTCGAGACACAGTTCGACCGCTCCGGACGCGCGGTGCCGGGCCCGGGAATCGGGGCCGAACAACGGGCGCAATTCCAGCCCCCGGCCCGCGGCCAGCAAAGTCGTGCCGAATCCGGCGGCATCGGCGAGAAAAGCGCGCGGGAATTCCGCGGCCCCCTCGAGAACCCGGGCCAGTTCCGCCGTGCGGAGCGCCGGCAGATCGGCGTTGAGGGCCGCCACCCGCGCCGCGTGCCGGGAGGCGCCCGCCACCGTCGCGCCGTGGGTGAGCGCCGCGTTCAGACCGTCACGCGGCTCGTCCGGGACGATCCGGGCGCCCAGCGCGGCCAGCTCGCGCGAGGCCAGGGCGTCGTCCGTGACGACCACCACACCCCGTACCGCCGGGCACTCCAGCGCGGCTGCCACCGTGTCCTGGGCGAAGGCGAGCGCGAGGCCGGGGCGCAGACCGTCGTCCGCGGTGTCCGAGAGCCTGCTCTTGGCACGGGCCAGCGGCTTCAGGGGTACCACCAAGGTCCACTGCACGAGTGTTACGTCCCTCTCTTGTCGCGCTCATTGTCACCCGGAGCCCCGGGTGCCGCGGGTGCCGGGGCGTACGGTGTTCTCGACAGACCGGCGGCCCGGGGCGACACTTGTGCGGCCCGCCCGGCCTCCGGGTCCGGGTCCGGGGCCTGACATTCGTAAGAGGAAGGTGTACTCGTGCCGCGCCGCAGAATCGGCTTCTGGTACCGCTTCGCCGCGGTTCTCTGCAAACCACCGCTGGTGGTTCTGCTCAAGCGGGACTGGCGCGGAATGGAGAACATTCCGGCTGAGGGCGGCTTTATCACCGCGGTGAACCACAATTCGCACATCGACCCCTTCGCCTACGCGCACTTTCAGTACAACACCGGACGCGTCCCGCGATTCCTGGCGAAGAGCGGTCTTTTCAACAAGGGATTCATCGGCGCCGCGATGCGCGGCACCGGACAGATCCCCGTCTACCGCGAGAGCACCGACGCGCTCAGCGCCTTCCGGGCCGCGATCGACGCCGTGGAGCGCGGCGAGTGCGTCGCCTTCTACCCCGAGGGCACCCTCACCCGCGACCCCGACGGCTGGCCCATGACCGGCAAGACCGGTGCCGCGCGCGTCGCCCTGCAGACCAGGTGCCCCGTGATCCCGGTCGCCCAGTGGGGTGCCAACGAACTGCTGCCGCCGTACGCGAAGAAGCCCAGCCTGCTGCCGCGCAAGACGCACCACGTACTGGCCGGGGAGCCGGTGGACCTCGACCGGTTCTACGACCGTGAGATGACCCCGGACCTGCTGAAGGAGGCGACGGAGGCCATCATGGCGGCCGTCACCCGCCACCTGGAGGAGATCCGCGGCGAGCAGGCGCCCCAGACGCCCTACGACCCGCGCCGCGAACGGATCGAGCAGGGCCGCAGGACGCACACACAGAAGCGGGAGGAGCGGGTGCGGGGCACCAGGCCCACCGCGCGGGAAGAGGGGCTGGGCACGTGAGCGAGCCGGTCAAGGCGGCCGTCTTCGGCACCGGATCGTGGGGGACGGCCTTCGGCATGGTCCTCGCCGACGCGGGCTGCGACGTCGTGCTGTGGGGGCGGCGCCCCGAACTCGCCGACGCGGTCAACTCCACCCGCACCAACCCCGACTACCTGCCCGGGATCGAACTCCCCGGGAACGTGCGGGCCACCACGGACGCCGCCGAGGCCGCGCGCGGCGCCGACTTCACCGTCCTCGCGGTCCCCTCGCAGACCCTGCGCGCCAACCTCGCCGACTGGACGCCGCTGCTCGCGCCCAACACGGTCCTGGTGTCGCTGATGAAGGGCGTCGAACTCGGCTCCGCGATGCGGATGAGTGAGGTGATCGACGACGTCGCCAAGGTCGGCCCCGAGCGCGTCGCCGTCGTCACCGGGCCCAACCTGGCCCGGGAGATCGCCGCCCGGATGCCGGCCGCCGCCGTGGTCGCCTGCACCGACGAGGACGTCGCCCGGCGGCTCCAGACCGCCTGCCACACCCGGTACTTCCGGCCGTACACCAACACCGACGTCATCGGCTGTGAACTGGGCGGCGCGGTGAAGAACGTGATCGGACTGGCGGTCGGCATCGCCGACGGCATGGGGCTCGGCGACAACGCCAAGGGCTCGCTCATCACCCGCGGTCTCGCCGAGACCACCCGGCTCGGGGTCGCGCTCGGCGCCGACCCGCTGACCTTCTCGGGGCTCGCGGGCCTGGGTGACCTGGTGGCCACCTGCTCCTCGCCGCTGTCGCGCAACCACACCTTCGGCACCAACCTCGGCAAGGGCCTGACCCTCGAGGAGACCATCGCGGTCACCAGGCAGACCGCGGAGGGCGTCAAGTCCTGCGAGTCGGTGCTCGATCTGGCCCGCCGGCACGGCGTCGACATGCCGCTCACCGAGACGGTCGTCTCCATCGTGCACGAGGGCAAGCCCCCGATGGTCGCCGTCAAGGAGCTGATGTCGCGCAGCGCGAAGCCCGAACGACGCTGAGCGACGCCGAGCGACGCCACCCCGCCGTTCGGCCCACCGACGGCGTTGCGGGCACTGTGTCCGGGCCCCGGGGGCAGGTAATCTCATCGCGATATGAGCACCGAGAACCTCCCCCAGAGCCCCGAGCAGCCGTCCCGCAAGCCGCGTGTGGCCGTCGTGTTCGGCGGGCGCAGCTCCGAACACGGGATCTCCGTGGTCACCGCCGGCGCCGTCCTCAAGGCCATCGACCGGACCGCGTACGACGTCCTGCCGATCGGCATCACCCAGGACGGCCGCTGGGCGCTCACCGCCGACGAACCGGAACGCATGGCGATCAGCGACCGCCGCACGCCCAGCGTCGAGGAGCTCGCCGAGTCGACGGAGGGCGGTGTGGTGCTCCCCGTCGACCCGGCCAACCGTGAAGTCGTCTACAGCGAGCCGGGTTCGGTGCCCAAGGCGCTCGGCGAGGTCGACGTGGTCTTCCCGGTACTGCACGGTCCCTACGGCGAGGACGGCACCCTCCAGGGCCTCCTGGAGCTCTCCGGCGTCCCCTACGTGGGCTCGGGCGTGCTCGCCTCGGCCGTCGGCCAGGACAAGGAGTACATGAAGCGGGTGTTCACCTCCTTCGGGCTCAAGGTCGGCCCGTACCTGGTGATCCGGCCGCGCGAGTGGCAGCACGACGAGTCCGCGGCCCGCAAGAGGATCGTCGAGTTCGCCGGCGAGCACGGCTGGCCGCTGTTCGTGAAGCCCGCCCGCGCGGGGTCGTCGATCGGCATCACCAAGGTCGACGACCTGTCCGGCCTGGACGAGGCCATCGCCGAGGCCCAGCGCCACGACCCGAAGATCCTCGTCGAGGCGGCGCTGCGCGGCCGCGAGATCGAGTGCGGCGTGCTGGAGTTCGAGGACGGCCCGCGCGCGTCGTTGCCGGCCGAGATCCCGCCGCCGGACACGCACGCGTACTACGACTTCGAGGCCAAGTACATCGACTCCACACCCGGCCTGGTGCCCGCGCCGCTCACCGACGAGGAGACGGCCGAGGTGCGGCGGCTCGCGGTGGAGGCGTTCGACGCGGCCTCCTGCGAGGGGCTGGTGCGCGCGGACTTCTTCCTCACCGAGGACGGCGAGTTCGTGATCAACGAGATCAACACCATGCCCGGCTTCACGCCCATCTCGATGTACCCGCAGATGTGGCAGGCCACCGGCGTGAGCTACCCGGAGCTGGTCGACCTGCTGGTGCGGGCGGCGCTGCGCCGCCCGACCGGCCTGCGCTGAGCCAGCGCGCGCATCAGAAGGCGATCCCCTCGGGGATCGCCTTCCTGACGGCCGGGGCGAGATCGATCAGTACGCCCGTACTGTCCCGTCCGCCGGTCACCCGGACCTCGACGTACGCCTCGCGGTTGGCGGTGGTGAAGCGGTACGCGTCGTCGCCTTGCCGCTCCATCAGCCAGTCGACCCCCTCGACCCCGCCCGGTACGGCGTCGGCGTCCTGCCCGTTGGCCACCTTGGGGTCGGCCATCTTGGGCGGCCGCTCGACACCGCACCGCAGTATGATCGCCACGCCGCCCCAGCCCGCGGTCAGTTCGGACGCGGGTTCGGGATCGTCGCGACTCTCACCGTCCACCTTCGCCGGCAGGACCTCGTCCAGGTTCTGGCACAGCTTGGTGACCTTCGCGTCCGGGCTGGGAACCGCCGCGGACGCGCTGTCGTCTGCTGAGGAGCAGCCCGCGGCGGTGATCAGCACCGCGAGCGCGGAGAGGACGGCGTGCCGGTGACGGAAGGAGTTCACCGGCACAGGGTAGACGGGGGCTACAGATGGACGACCGGGCAGGTCAGGGTGCGGGTGATGCCGTCCACTTGCTGGACTCTGGCGACCACCATGCGGCCCAGTTCGTCGACGGTGTCGGCCTGGGCGCGCACGATCACGTCATACGGTCCGGTCACGTCCTCGGCCTGGATCACTCCAGGGATCTTGCCGATCAGATCGGCGACGGTCGACGCTTTGCCGACCTCCGTCTGGATCAGGATGTAAGCCTGTACCACGGAACCTCCAGGGCGGCCACGAGGATCATGTGGGGAAAAGGAACGCCACGGTATCGCGTCGCCGCTCCCCGCGGGGAGACCTGCGGGAACCGGGCCTTGCGCGCCGGGGTACAGACACGGGAGAAGTTGACGGTCACCTCGACCGTAGCGAGGACCCGGACGGCTCGCGACCGGGCACGGACAGGGACAGAAGGGTCGAAAGGGAAATGAAGGGCACTGTTGGTGAGCTCGGCGAGTTCGGGCTCATCAGGGAGCTCACCTCCCGCCTCACCACCACCCCGGCGGTCCGGGTCGGCCCCGGCGACGACGCCGCAGTGGTCTCCGCGCCCGACCGAAGGGTCGTGGCCAGCACCGACATCCTGCTGGAGGGCCGGCACTTCCGCCGCGACTGGTCCACGGCCTACGACGTCGGCCGCAAGGCCGCCGCGCAGAACCTCGCCGACATCGCCGCCATGGGCGCCGTACCGACCGCCCTGCTGCTCGGCCTCGTCGTCCCGGCGGAACTGCCGGTGACCTGGCCCAGCGAGCTGATGGACGGCCTGCGCGACGAATGCCAGGTGGCCGGCGCGGCGGTCGTCGGCGGCGATGTCGTACGCGGCGACACGATCATGGTGTCGATCACCGCGCTCGGTGATCTGCGCAACCAGGAGCCCGTGACCCGGGGCGGGGCCCAGCCCGGCGACCTCGTCGCGGTGACCGGCTGGCTGGGCTGGTCCGCGGCCGGGCACGCGGTGCTCTCCCGCGGTTTCCGCTCACCGCGCGCCTTCGTCGAGGCGCACCGGCGCCCCGAACCGCCGTACCACGCGGGCCCGGCCGCCGCCGGCCTGGGCGCGACCGCGATGTGCGACGTGAGTGACGGGCTGATCGCCGACCTCGGGCACATCGCCCAGGCCAGCAAGGTCCGTATCGACGTGCGCTCCGGCGCGATCGACATCCCCTCGCAGATGAACGACATCGGCCAGGCCGTCGGCGTCGACCCCATGCAATGGGTGCTGACCGGGGGAGAGGACCACGCGATCGTGGCGACCTTCCCGCCGGACGTGAAGCTGCCCGCCCGCTGGAAGGTGATCGGCGAGGTGCTCAACCCGTCGGCGCTGCCCCAGGTGACGGTGGACGGGGCGCCCTGGACGACCCAGGGCGGCTGGGACCACTTCGGGGACATCGAGTCATGAGCGCGCCGCCCCGGGTGCTCACCGTGGCCGGCTCCGACTCGGGCGGCGGGGCCGGCGTCCAGGCCGATCTGAAGACGATGCTGGCGCTCGGGGTGCACGGCATGAGCGTGCTCACCGCGGTGACCGCGCAGAACTCGCTCGGCGTGCAGGGCGCCTGGGAACTGCCCGCGGAGGCGGTCCGGGCCCAGTACCGCAGCGTCGTCGACGACATCGGTGTGCAGGCGGTCAAGACCGGCATGCTGTCCTCCGCCGAACTCGTCGAGACGGTCGCCGACTTGATCACCGGCACGGAGGTGCCGGTGGTGGTGGATCCGGTGGGGGTCTCCAAGCACGGTGACCCGCTGCTGGCGGCCTCCGCGCTGGACTCCGTACGGACCAGGCTGCTGCCGGTGGCGACGGTCGCCACCCCGAACCTGGACGAGGTGGCGCAACTCACGTCCGTCCACGTCGACTCGGAAGCCGGTATGCGCCGGGCGGCGGAGGCGATCCTGGCGTTCGGCCCACGCTGGGCGCTGATCAAGGGCGGTCATCTGCCCGGCGACGCGGTGGACCTGCTGACCGACGGCTCCTCGGAGCACTGGCTTCGGGCCCCGAGGCACGACAACCGCCACACCCATGGCACGGGCTGCACCCTGGCCTCGGCGATCGCGTCGGAACTGGCGAAGGGCCGTGCGGTCCCGGAGGCGGTGGCAGCGGCGAAGGCCTACGTGACCGGCGCGATCGCCTCGGGCTTCGCCCTGGGCAAGGGTCTGGGCCCGGTGAACCACGCCTGGAACCTCCGGTAACGGGGGGCGCCGAGTGCGGCCCGGTGGGGGCCGGTCGCGCAGTTCCCCGCGCCCCTTGGGGAGCTGCCACAGCGGCCCCCAAGCCCACCCCCGCCCTTCAACCCTCCGCTCCCGCGGGCAGTCGTGCCGCTGGGGCGGCACGGGTGGGCGCGACGGCACCCCGCGAGCGCCGGGCCGCGCGAACGCCTCCCGGCCCGCGCCCCCACCGGGCGGTGCGACCAACCCGTCTCACAGATGCGCGGCTGCGCGAACGCCCCCGCTCACCCCAAAGCAAAAAGCCGGCCCACCAGAGGTGGACCGGCTATTGCGGCGAAACCGACGTGGCCACGCGCTCAGCGAAAGCGTCAGCGCGAGACCTTGCCGGCCTTGATGCACGAGGTGCAGGCGTTCACGCGCTTCGGCGTCCCGCCGACCACGGTACGCACGCGCTGGATGTTCGGGTTCCAGCGACGGGGCGTACGGCGGTGCGAGTGCGAGATGTTGTTGCCGAAGCCCGGCCCCTTGCCGCAGACGTCGCAGTTGGCAGCCACGGGTCACTCCAAAGACTTCAGATGCACTTACGGTTGATCCCGGCATGCCGGGATCGAATTCCGGACTCCGAGGAGCCCTGATGGAATCTGAGTGGCGGTGCCAGGGGAGAGGCCCGATCGGATCGGGCAACCGGAGCAGCATACAACGGCTGCTCCCGTAGAACGAAACTACCACGGTGGCCCGGGCCACCGCCCCCGGCCCTCTTCCGGCGGACGGCGTCCCACGGTCTACGCTGCCTGCCACGGCCGGCAGCTCAGGGAGGCGCAGGTGGCGCAGGTGCCGCAGACATTCTTCGATGCTCTCGCGGTGCGTTCCTGGTGCGGTCTCGCGCTCGATGCGCTGGGGCGCTCCCGCGAGGAGATCGACGCGATCAACGTCTATCCGGTGGCGGATGGCGACACCGGCACGAACCTCTATCTGACCCTCGAGTCGGCGACCGCGGCGGTGGAGGCGGTGTTCGACGGACACCGGGCCGGCGGGGACCGGGAGCCGGCGCTGGCCGACGCCGTACGGGCCATGGCCCACGGCGCGCTGATCGGCGCGCGCGGGAACTCCGGGACGATCCTGGCGCAGCTGCTGCGCGGCATGGCCCAGGTGCTGGCCGGCGACGAGGCCCCGGCGCACGCCGACGGCGAGGGCCTGCGGAACGCGCTGCGGCACGCGGCCGACTCCGCGCGCCACGCGGTCGCGCACCCCGTCGAGGGCACGGTCCTGACCGTCGCCTCGGCCGCCGCCGACGCGGCCGGCGCGGCGGAGGGCGACTGCGGGGCAGTGGCGCGGGCCGCCTACGAGGGAGCCCGCGCGGCGCTCGCCGAGACCCCGGCCCGGCTGGCCGTCCTGCGGCGCGCCGGAGTGGTGGACGCGGGCGGCAGGGGGCTGGTCGCGGTGCTGGCGGCGCTGGTGGAGACGTTCATGGGCGAGGCGCCGCGGGGCCTGCCGGCCGTCGGCGGCCCGTGGACCGGCTCCGCACACACCACCGGTCCCGTGCCGCACGCGCGCGTGGAGCGGACGGAGCAGGCCGGGGGGCTCGGCGAGTGCGCGGACGGCGGTGCCCCGCACGGGGCCGGCGGACCCGCCTTCGAGGTGATCTACCTCCTGGAGGCCGAGGACGCGGCCGTCGCACGGCTGCGGGACCGGCTCGACGCGCTGGGCGACTCGCTCGTGGTCGTCGGCGGCGACGGCCTGTGGAACGTCCATGTGCACGCCGACGACGCGGGCGCCGCCGTGGAGGCCGGGGTCGAGGCGGGACGGCCGTACCGGATCCGGATCACCCACTTCGGCGCGGAGGACGTCCACACCACCGGAGCCGAACCGGCCGCGCGCGGCGAACGCGCACAGCGGGCCGTCGTGGCCGTGGTGCCCGGCGAGGGCCTGGCGGGGCTCTACACCGAGGCGGGAGCGACCACCGTGCTCGCCCGCCCCGGGGAGCCGCCCGCCAGCGGAGAACTCGTCCAGGCGGTCCGGCGTGCGCACGCGCGGGAGGTCGTCCTGCTGCCCAACGACGCCGATCTGCGCCACACGGCCGCCGCTGCCGCCGAGCAGGTGCGGGCCGAGGGGATCAGGGTGGCCCTCATCCCGACCCGCTCCGCCGTCCAGGGCATAGCCGCCCTCGCGGTGCACGAGCCGGAACGCCGCTTCGACGAGGACGTGGTGTCGATGACGTCGGCGGCCGGCGCGACCCGCTATGCCGAGGTCGCCGTCGCCGAGCGGCAGTCCTGGACCATGGCGGGCATCTGCCAGGCCGGGGACGTCCTCGGCCTCGTCGACGGGGACGTGGCCGTGATCGGGCAGGACGTCACGGCGACCGCCGAGGCGGTCCTCGACCGCATGCTCGCGGCCGGCGGCGAACTGGTCACCCTCGTCCTCGGCGACGACGCCCCCGAAGCCGTCGCCGCCCACCTGGAGACCCGTGTCCGCGAGGGCTACCTCGCCGTCGACACGGTGGTGTACCACGGCGGCAGACAGGGAGCCCTGCTGCTCATCGGGGTGGAGTGACGCCCGTTGTCAGTGGTGTGGTGTCCAATGGATCCCGTGCCCGCACTGGACGAACCACTGAAGAAGGTGCTCGGCCCCGCCACCGCGAAGGTGATGGCCGAGCACCTCGGCCTGCACACCGTGGGCGACCTCCTGCACCACTACCCGCGCAGATACGAGGAGCGCGGCCAGCTCACCCACCTCGCCGACCTCCCCATGGACGAGCACGTCACGGTGGTCGCCCAGGTCGCCGACGCCCGGCTGCACACCTTCGCCTCCGCCAAGGCCCCGCGCGGCAAGGGCCAGCGCCTGGAGGTGACGATCACGGACGGCAGCGGCCGGCTGCAACTGGTCTTCTTCGGCGCCGGTGTCCACAAACCGCACAAGGAACTCCTGCCGGGCACCCGGGCGATGTTCGCCGGCAAGGTCTCCGTCTTCAACCGCCGCGTCCAACTCGCCCACCCGGCGTACGAGTTGCTGCGCGGTGACGCCGAGGAGACCGTGGAGACCTGGGCCGGCGCCCTCATCCCGATCTACCCCGCCACCGCCAAACTGGAGTCCTGGAAGATCGGCAAGGCGCTGCAGACGGTCCTGCCCAGCGCCCAGGAGGCCGTCGACCCCCTCCCGGACTCCCTGCGCGCGGGCCGCGGACTCGTCGCCCTCCCCGAGGCACTCCTCAAGATCCACCGCCCGCACACCAAGGCGGACATCGAGGACGCCCGCGCCCGCCTCAAATGGGACGAGGCCTTCGTCCTCCAGGTCGCCCTCGCCCGCCGCCGCCACGCCGACGCGCAACTCCCCGCCGTCGCCCGCCGCCCCGAGCCCGACGGTCTCCTCGCCGCCTTCGACGACCGTCTCCCCTTCACCCTCACCGAGGGCCAGCAGAAGGTCTCCGCCGAGATCTTCACCGACCTCGCCACCGAACACCCCATGCACCGCCTGCTCCAGGGCGAGGTCGGCAGCGGGAAGACGATGGTCGCGCTGCGCGCCATGCTCGCCGTCGTCGACGCGGGCGGACAGGCCGCGATGCTCGCGCCCACCGAGGTGCTCGCCCAGCAGCACCACCGGTCGGTCACCGAGATGATGGGGGAGCTCGCCGAAGGAGGGATGCTCGGGGGAGCGGAGACCGGGACCAAGGTGACGCTGCTCACCGGGTCGATGGGAACGGCGGCCCGCCGCCAGGCGCTGCTCGACCTGGCCACCGCCGAGGCCGGCATCGTCATCGGCACCCACGCGCTGATCGAGGACAAGGTCAAGTTCCACGACCTGGGCCTGGTCGTCGTCGACGAGCAGCACCGCTTCGGTGTCGAGCAGCGCGACGCCCTGCGCGGCAAGGGCAAACAGCCCCCGCACCTGCTGGTCATGACCGCCACCCCCATTCCGCGCACGGTGGCGATGACGGTCTTCGGCGATCTGGAGACCTCGGTACTCGACCAGCTCCCGGCCGGCCGCTCGCCCATCGCCAGCCATGTCGTCCCGGCCGCCGACAAACCCCACTTCCTCGCCCGCGCGTGGGAGCGGGTCCGCGAGGAGGTGGCGAACGGCCATCAGGCGTACGTGGTCTGCCCCCGCATCGGCGACGAGGAGGACGACCCGAAGAAGTCCGGCAGGAAGAAGCCCCCCGAGGACGAGGCCGAGAAGCGGCCCCCGCTCGCCGTCCTGGACATCGCGGAGCAGCTCGCGCGAGGGCCGCTGAAGGGGCTCGGGGTCGAGGTGCTGCACGGGCGCATGCAGCCCGAGGACAAGGACGCCGTCATGCGCCGCTTCACCGCCGGAGAGGTCGACGTCCTGGTCGCCACCACCGTCATCGAGGTCGGGGTCAACGTCCCCAACGCCACCGCGATGGTGATCATGGACGCCGACCGCTTCGGCGTCTCCCAGCTGCACCAGCTGCGCGGCCGGGTCGGCCGCGGCTCGGCGCCGGGCCTGTGTCTGCTGGTCACCGAGATGCCCGAGGCGAGCGCGGCCCGGCAGCGGCTGGGCGCCGTCGCCGGCACGCTGGACGGTTTCGAGCTCTCCCGTATCGACCTGGAACAGCGCCGCGAGGGCGATGTGCTGGGGCAGGCCCAGTCCGGCACCCGATCCAGCCTGCGCATGCTCGCCGTCATCGAAGACGAGGAGATCATCGCCGAGGCGAGGGAGGAGGCGGCGAGGATCGTCGCCGCCGACCCGGACCTGACCGGCCTCCCCGCCCTGCGCACGGCACTGGACGCCCTGCTGGACGAGGAGCGGGAGCAGTACCTGGAGAAGGGCTGACAGACTGGTACGGCCACCGACCAGCACAGACCGACAAGGACCGAGGACATGACCCGCGTGATCGCCGGCAAGGCCGGCGGGCGCCGCCTGGCCGTTCCGCCCGGCCAGGGGACCCGCCCCACCTCCGACCGCGCGCGCGAGGGCCTCTTCTCCACCTGGCAGTCCCTGCTCGGAGGCCCGCTGGACGGCGAACGCGTCCTCGACCTGTACGCCGGCTCCGGCGCCGTCGGCCTGGAGGCCCTGTCCCGCGGCGCCGGACACGTCCTGCTCGTCGAGGCCGACGCCCGCGCCGCCCGAACGGTCCGGGAGAACGTGAAATCACTCGGACTCCCCGGCGCCGAGGCCGTATCCGGCAAAGCGGAACAGATCATCCGTGGCGCGCCCCCTCAGGAGCCGTACGACGTCGTCTTCCTCGACCCGCCCTACGCCGTCCAGGACGGCGATCTTCGCGAGATCCTGCTCACACTCCGTACGGGGGGCTGGCTCAGCGGCGAAGCCCTCGTCACCGTGGAGCGCAGCACCAGAGGAGGGGAGTTCGGCTGGCCGCCCGGGTTCGAGGCGATCCGCTCCCGCCGCTACGGCGAGGGAACGTTTTGGTACGGTCGCGCCGCCTCTACGTGCGAAGACGCACGATGACCGGACCGGAGAGCGAGGGATCACAAGTGCGCCGCGCCGTATGCCCCGGGTCGTTCGACCCGATCACCAACGGACACCTCGACATCATCGCCCGGGCCTCCCGGCTGTACGACGAGGTCTACGTCGCGGTGATGATCAACCAGTCCAAGAAGGGCCTGTTCGAGATCGAGGAGCGGATCGACCTGATCCGTCGGGTCACCGCCGAGTACGGCAACGTACGCGTCGAGGCCTTCCACGGTCTGCTCGTCGACTTCTGCAAGCAGCGCGAGATCCCCGCCATCGTCAAGGGCCTGCGCGCGGTCAGCGACTTCGACTACGAGCTACAGATGGCCCAGATGAACAACGGACTCTCGGGCGTGGAGACCCTCTTCGTCCCCACCAACCCCACCTACAGCTTCCTGTCCTCCTCGCTCGTCAAGGAGGTGGCGGCCTGGGGCGGCGACGTCGCCCACCTGGTGCCGCCGGAGGTCCTGACCGCCCTCACCGAACGGCTGCGCAGGGACTGACCACCGGGGGCCTCCCGGTGCCCGCCGGTCCGTCAACCGGTGTCCCCCGGACGCCCCATGGCCGTACAGTCGGTCCCGTCCGTCTCCAACACAGCTGTAGAGAGTGGCGAGCACACGGTGGACGTGCAGAAGAAGCTCGATGAGATCGTCGCCGCGGTCTCCAGTGCCCGGTCGATGCCCATGTCGGCCTCGTGCGTGGTCAACCGCGCCGAGCTGCTCTCGATGCTCGAAGAGGTGCGCGCGGCCCTGCCCGACTCCCTCGCCCAGGCCGAGGAACTGATCGGCGGCCGGGAGCAGATGGTCGAGCAGGCCCGCCAGGAGGCCGAGCGGATCATCGAGGGCGCGCACGCCCAGCGCGGCTCCCTGGTCTCCGACACCGAGGTCGCCCGCCGCTCCCAGGCCGAGGCCGACCGGATCCTCGGCGAGGCCCGCAAGGAGGCCGAGGAGGTCCGCGCGGAGGCCGACGACTACGTCGACTCCAAGCTCGCCAACTTCGAGGTCGTCCTCACCAAGACGCTCGGCTCGGTCGGCCGCGGCCGCGAGAAGCTGCTCGGCACCGGCCCGGGCCTCGACGAGCAGGGCTACGAGGACGAGGACGCCCCCGAGCGCAGCCACGACCCGGAGACCCTGCGCCGCACCGCGGACGAGTACGTCGACGTCAAGCTCGGCGCCTTCGAGGCGGTCCTCGCCAAGACCCTGGAGGCGGTCGGACGGGGCCGGCAGAAGCTGCACGGCCGGATCGCCTCCGACGACCTCGGCGCCCTCGCCGACGACCCGTCGACCGTCCAGCACTCCAGCGACGCCGACTACCTCGCCGGTCTCGCGGACCTCGCCGAGCAGGACACCCCGGCCGCCCGGCAGCCCGAGCCGCAGCAGCGACCGCAGACGTACGCCCAGCCGGAGCCCGCCTACGGTTACCAGCAGCAGCCGGACCCGTACGCCGGCTACCAGCAGCAGTACGGCGGTCAGCAGGACGCCTACGGCTATCAGCAGCAGCCCGATCCGTACGGCGCCTACCAGGGCTACGACGCGCAGGCGTACGACCCGGGCCAGGCACAGCAGCAGACCGGCCACGACCAGCAGGCGCAGCAGGCCCAGCAGGGCTACGCCCTGGACGAGACCAGCCTCTTCGACACCAGCATGATCACGCCCGAGCAGCTGCGGGCGTACGAGCGCGAGCGGGGTCTGTAGGGGCGGATTGGGCCGAGAGCGAATGGTCCAGTATCCTGGCTCTTCGGTCGCGCTTACGTCCGCGATCCACGCTGCCCGGGAACATCACGGGGCAGTGGTACCTCTGAGCTCGAAGACCGAAAGCAGGAATGGCCCTGAACGCCCGCCTCGACCACCGGAACCCCCTCGTGTTCGACACACACGAGCTGGGGCGGCGGCCCGGTGCGCTGCAGCGCCTGACCCGTACGGTCGACGCCCCCAAGGACCTTGGGATCAAGGACGTCATCGGAGTGCCGGAAGGCGCCCCGGTGGAGCTGGAACTCCGCCTCGAGTCGGTCATGGAGGGTGTGCTCGTCACAGGCACCGCCCGTGCCGGGGCCGAGGGGGAGTGCGTAAGGTGTCTGGAGCCGCTGAAGCAGGAGATCACAGCGGACTTCCAGGAGATGTTCTCGTACCCTGACGCCGACGACCGGGGCCGCGTGACCGCGGAACCGGGCGACGACGCCGAGGACGACGAGGACAGGCTCTTCCTCGAGGACGGACTGTTCGACCTCGAGCCCGTGCTGCGCGACGCGGTGGTGCTCGCACTGCCGATGCAGCCGGTGTGCCGGGAAGACTGCCCGGGTCTGTGCTCCGAGTGCGGAGCACGGCTCGCGGACGACCCGGATCACCATCATGACGCCGTCGACATCCGTTGGGCGGCTTTGCAGGGACTCGCCGGCACCATGAAGGACGGCGAGAAGGACGAGATGAGCGGCGCCGAACCGGGCGTCGACGAGAAGCAGGAGAAGTAGCCGTGGCTGTTCCGAAGCGGAAGATGTCGCGCAGCAACACGCGCCACCGCCGGTCGCAGTGGAAGGCTGCGGTCCCCACCCTGGTTGCGTGCGAGCGCTGCCACGAGCCCAAGCAGCAGCACATCGCGTGCCCGTCTTGCGGCACCTACAACAAGCGCCAGGTCCTCGAGGTCTGAGCGGCTGGTGAGAGGCACTGTGTCGACGCCGAAGAAGAACTCAGCGGAAAACCAGGCCTCGTCCCACACGCTTCTGGAAGGGCGGCTCGGCTATCAGCTCGAGTCCGCCCTTCTGGTGCGTGCGCTGACCCACCGTTCCTACGCGTACGAGAACGGCGGCCTGCCGACGAACGAGCGGCTGGAGTTCCTCGGGGACTCCGTGCTCGGCCTCGTCGTCACGGACACGCTGTACAACACCCACCCCGATCTGCCCGAAGGCCAGCTGGCCAAGCTTCGGGCCGCGGTGGTCAACTCGCGTGCGCTGGCGGAAGTGGGCCGCGGGCTCGAACTGGGCTCCTTCATCCGGCTGGGCCGCGGTGAAGAGGGCACGGGCGGGCGGGACAAGGCATCCATCCTCGCCGACACCCTCGAAGCGGTGATCGGCGCCGTCTATCTCGACCAGGGGCTCGACGCGGCCTCCGAACTGGTGCACCGCCTGTTCGACCCGCTGATCGAGAAGTCCTCGAACCTCGGTGCCGGCCTGGACTGGAAGACCAGTCTCCAGGAGCTCACCGCGACCGAAGGGCTCGGCGTACCCGAGTACCTCGTCACGGAGACCGGCCCCGACCACGAGAAGACCTTCACTGCTGCCGCCCGCGTCGGAGGCGTCTCGTACGGCACCGGCACCGGCCGCAGCAAGAAGGAGGCGGAGCAGCAGGCCGCCGAGTCCGCCTGGCGGTCCATCCGGGCCGCGGCGGACGAGCGCGCCAAGGCCGCGACGGAAGCGGAGGAGGCCGTCCGGGCCGCCGAAGCCGACGCCTCCGGCACGAGCGCCGACACCCCGTCGGCCTCCGCCTGACCACCGGACGACCCGAGCGCCCGCCCCCGTACCGGGGCGGGCGCTCGGCGGTCGTACACCCGCCCGTGAAGGGGAGAGCATGCCCGAGCTGCCCGAGGTCGAGGTCGTACGGCGCGGACTGGAACGGTGGGTCGCCCACCGGACCGTCGCCGGCGCCGAGGTGCTGCACCCGCGCGCCGTACGCCGTCACCTCGCGGGCCCCGACGACTTCGCGCACCGCCTCGAGGGTCACCGCGTCGGCGTGCCCAGCCGCCGCGGCAAGTATCTGTGGCTGCCCCTCGAGGACACCGGCCAGGCCGTCCTCGCCCACCTCGGCATGAGCGGCCAGTTGCTGGTTCAGCCGCACGCGGCGGCAGACGAGCGGCATCTGCGCGTCCGGGTCCGCTTCACCGACGCCCTGGACACCGAACTCCGCTTCGTCGACCAGCGCACCTTCGGCGGTCTGTCGCTGCACGACACCACCCCCGACGGACTGCCCGACGTCATCGCCCACATCGCCCGGGACCCCCTCGACCCGCTCTTCGACGAGGAGGCGTTCCACCAGGCACTGCGCCGCAAGCGCACCACCGTCAAGCGCGCCCTGCTCGACCAGTCACTGATCAGCGGCGTCGGCAACATCTACGCCGACGAGGCGCTGTGGCGGGCCCGTGTCCACTACGAGCGCCCGACGGCCGGCTTCACCCGCCCGCGCACCCTGCTCCTGCTGGGCCATGTCCGGGACGTCATGAACGCGGCCCTCGCCGTGGGCGGCACCAGCTTCGACAGCCTCTACGTCAACGTCAACGGGGAGTCCGGCTACTTCGACCGGTCCCTGGACGCGTACGGCCGTGAGGGCCTGCCCTGCCGTCGCTGCGGCACACCGATGCGCCGGAAGGCGTGGATGAACCGGTCCAGCTACTTCTGCCCGGCGTGTCAGCGGGCGCCGCGCGTCTCGTCGTAGCGCTCACGCGCCTCCAGTACGGCGTCCATGCTGCCCTCGACATACTGGATGAGGGCCAGCAGGCGCCCGGCGACCTCATGGCCCAGCGGCGTCAGTTCGTAGTCCACGCGGGGCGGATTGGTCGGCTGGGCCTCGCGGTGCACCAGCCCGTCGCGCTCCAGCGCCTGCAGCGTCTGGGAGAGCATCTTCTCGCTCACCCCGTCGACCCGGCGGCGCAGCTCGTTGAACCGCAGGGAGCCCTCGTGGAGCGCGCCGAGCGTCAGCGCGCCCCAGCGCCCGGTCACATGCTCCAGCGTGCCGCGGGACGGGCACGCCTTGGCGAACACGTTGAAGGGGAGCTCCCGCTCCTCCGGTCGCGGCACGGTCGTCATGAACCCAAGATTACGCCAGGGCGGGGGGGGCCCCCCGGGGGGGGCCCCCCCCGCGGGGGGGGGGGGGCGGGGGGGGGCCCCCCCGGGGGGCCCCCCCCCCATGTGGCCCCCCACCCCCGCGATGGTATGAGCGAGGAGTTTGTTGTGC
>NZ_JBICWF010000012.1:0-148897 GCF_043199595.1 Streptomyces sp. NPDC048584 | reverse complement strand
GGGGCCGGCGGCCCCCCCCCCCCCCGCCGCCCCCCCCCCCCCCCCCCCCCCCCCCCCCCCCCCCGCGGGCGGGGCGGCCCCCCCCCCCCCCCCCCCCCCCCCCGCCCTGGGCTCAGTAGCCGAAGTTCTGGGTCCACCAGGGGCCGCCCGAACCCATGTGGACGCCCACTCCGAGCGTCTTGAAGTCGCAGTTCAGTATGTTCGCCTTGTGACCGGGGCTGTCCATCCAGGCCTGCATCACGGCCTCGGCGTCGGCCTGGCCCCGGGCGATGTTCTCGCCGCCGAGGTTGGCTATGCCGGCCGTCTCGGCCCTGTCCCACGGGGTGTCGCCGTCGGGGTCCGTGTGGTCGAAGAAGTCCCGCTTGGCCATGTCGTCGCTGAACGCCGTGGCCAGGTCGGTCAGCCCGTCGCTCGAGGTGACGGGGCTGCAGCCCACCTTGGCCCGCTCCACGTTGACCAGCCGGAGCACCTCGGCACCGGCGACGGCCTCCGCGGAGCCGGCGACCGGAGCGGTCGTCTTCTGCTTCTCCGGCTCGGGCTCGGCCGTGCGGGCCGGGGCCTCCTCGGCGGTCTTCTCGGGAGCCGCCGCGGTCTCCTTCTGCTCCGGAGTCCTCGTCTTCTCCGCGCTTTCCTTCTTCTCCGGCGTCTTCGTCGGCGAGCTCGGCGCGGACGGCTCCGGGGAGGCGGAGCGCTCGCCGCCACGGCTCGCCGGGGTGCCGGCGTCACGGCCCGGGTTCTCCAGGCTGCCAGCGGTACCGCCCTGCTCGGTGGGCGCGTTGGTCGCCGCCCCACCGGCCTGCACGCTGTCGCCGGGGGTGCGGTCGCCGCCGAGCTTGTAGTTCTCCAGCCCGGGGACCGCCCCGGTGGCGACCGCCACCGTGCCGAGGGCCACCGCGGCGGAGACACCGAGCAGTCCGGTACGGACCGGGGTCGCGGCCTTCTTCTTGCGGCGCCGGTGCCGGTCCGGGCGCGGCCCGTCGGGGCCGGCCTCGGGGTCGTCGCCGGGGAAGGCGGGGCCGATCCGGTCCCGGCGCGCGGAGAAACCGGCCTCCGGGAAGCCGCCGTGAGCGGGGGCGGGGATGGTGGTGGTGAGGTCGGCCTGGGAGAAGTCGGCGGAGGGGGCGCTGAAACCGGCCTGCGGGAAGCCGGCGGCGGGGGCGGCGAAGTCGGTGCCCCCGGCGGGGGTCGCGGTGTCGGCCGTCGCGTAGAGGTACTCCGCGCTCCGCGCGTACGTCTCGGCGTACGCCTCCGGGTTCAGATACGGTGCCGTGCCCATCGTGGGCGGGCCGTCCCCCCGGTCACCCCCCGGATAGGGGCCGCCGTCGTAGAGGTCGTCGTGGGTGACCCCGGTGGCGCGGCCCGTGGCGGCGCGGCCGGCGGCGGAGCGTCGGTGGCGTCCCATGTCCCTGGCCTTCCTCGTCCGTCGGTCGACTCGTCCTCGCGACCAACCCGAAACTCGATGATCACGAAACTCACACCAACGAGTGAGTTTCATATGAGATTCATGGCTCGGGACGCTACCGCATGGCGCCTGGGTCGGGTGTGTCCCCGGTGACTTTGTCCGGTTAGGTTGCAGCCATGAGTGACGATGTGCGACTGGTCGCCTGGGTGCGGGGCCGGGTACAAGGTGTGGGTTTCCGCTGGTTCACCCGGGCCAAGGCGCTGGAGATCGGCGAGCTGAGTGGTTTTGCTCTCAATCTCGGCGACGGCAGGGTCCAGGTGGTCGCCGAGGGCGCCCGGGAACGCTGCGAGGGGCTGCTCGACTGGCTCCAGACCGGCGACACGCCCGGACACGTGGACGGAGTCACCGAGATATGGGACACACCGCGCGGCGGCTACGAGGGCTTCGCCATCCGCTGATCCCGCCCGCTCCGGCCGCCCGGCACGCCCCGGCCGGCGCGCGACACGTGTCCCCGCCGACGAAAAAGTCCTGGTGATCGGCGAGAAGGGCTTGCCGTCGGGGGCGCCGGACACCAGGATGATCGTCACGCCCCGAGGGCCCGGGAGCTCGCGCCGCCGTCGTACACAGGTCGTGCGCAGCCGGTTGTCCGCCGATACGGGGCGTGATCGTGTTGACCCTCAAACTTTTTGGTGAGACGCTGAAAGCCCCGCGCACCTTAGCTGTTTGGCATGGCTGAACGGCAGCACAACCCCAGCCTGCCAAGCATCGCGGGTGCGAATCCCTCACGACCCACACCGCATCGGTCGGTCACTCATTGTGGAGGACCATCCATCATGGCAAAGGCGCTTCTCGGTTACGTCGGCGGCTCCGACCCGCGACTCCTCGCCGAGATGCGACGGCTCCAGCAGCGCGTCCAGGACCTGGAATCCGAGCTCGGACGGATCCAGGCGGAGAACGACGAGCTGACGGCTGCCGCTTCTCACGACAGGATCATGGAGAGCGTTGACGCACACCAGGCGGAGCCCGCGCTCACCTGATCACTGCATCCGCTGTTTCAGTCACCGCTGTTTCATTCATCGCAGAGTCATTTCACCGCCGCACCCGCCGCACAGCAGTGGTTCGGGCCTGCCCGTCACCACCGCCACGCGGTCAGAACGGCAAGGGACGCCCCGGCGTCCCTTCTTTCTTCCCCGCCTCCGCGACTCGCGTCCTCACCCCGGCGTCCGCGCCCCCGCGCGCCGCCTCCGGCACTCGCTGCCCCGCGCATCCTTTCACCGTCTTCAACGTCTGGTGTGCCCTTCGCGTTCACCCGCGAAACCGTTCGTTCATGGAGTGAGACATGCCCGGCGGGTAGAGTCCGGCGGCGTGCACCTCAAGGCCCTGACGCTCCGCGGCTTCAAGTCGTTCGCCTCCGCGACCACGCTCCGGTTCGAACCGGGGATCACCTGCGTCGTGGGTCCGAACGGCTCGGGCAAGTCCAACGTCGTGGACGCGCTCAGCTGGGTCATGGGCGAGCAGGGCGCCAAGTCGCTGCGCGGCGGCAAGATGGAGGACGTCATCTTCGCCGGCACCACCGGCCGCCCCCCGCTGGGCCGCGCCGAGGTGTCCCTCACCATCGACAACTCCGACGGCGCCCTCCCCATCGAGTACGCCGAGGTCACCATCACGCGGATCATGTTCCGCAACGGCGGCAGCGAGTACCAGATCAACGGTGACACCTGCCGGCTCCTCGACATCCAGGAACTGCTCTCCGACTCCGGCATCGGCCGGGAGATGCACGTCATCGTCGGCCAGGGCCAGCTCGACTCCGTACTGCACGCCGATCCCATGGGCCGCCGCGCCTTCATCGAGGAGGCCGCCGGCGTCCTCAAGCACCGCAAGCGCAAGGAGAAGGCGCTGCGGAAACTGGACGCGATGCGGGCCAACCTCGCACGCGTGCAGGACCTGACCGACGAGCTGCGCCGTCAGCTCAAGCCGCTCGGCCGGCAGGCCGCCGTCGCCCGGCGGGCCGCCGTCATCCAGGCCGACCTCCGCGACGCCCGGCTGCGCCTCCTCGCCGACGATCTCGTACGGCTGCGGGAGGCGCTGCGGGCCGAGATCGCCGACGAGGCGGCCCTCAGGGAGCGCAAGGAAACGGCCGAGGCCGAGCTGAGGAAGGCCGTCCAGCGCGAGGGACAGCTGGAGGACGAGGTACGCCGGCTCGCTCCCCGGCTCCAGAACGCCCAGCAGACCTGGTACGAGCTCTCCCAGCTCGCCGAACGGGTGCGCGGCACGATCTCCCTCGCCGACGCGCGCGTGAAGAGCGCGACCTCCGCGCCCCCCGAGGAGCGGCGCGGCCGGGACCCCGAGGACATGGAGCGCGAGGCCGCCCGCGTCCGCGAGCAGGAGGCCGAACTGGAGGCCGCCCTGGAGGCTGCCGAACGCGCCCTGGAGGACACGGTCGCCCACCGCGCGGAGCTCGAGAACGCACTCGCCCAGGAGGAACGGCGGCTCAAGGACGCCGCGCGCGCCCTCGCGGACCGGCGCGAAGGGCTCGCCCGGCTCAAGGGACAGGCCGGCGCGGCCCGTTCACGGGCGGCAGCGGCCCAGGCGGAGATCGAGCGGCTGGCCGCCGCCCGCGACGCGGCCCAGGAGCGGGCCGTCACCGCCCAGGAGGAGTACGAGGTCCTCCAGGCCGAGGTCGACGGCCTCGACGCGGGCGACGCGGAACTCGCCGAGCGGCACGAGGAGGCCAAGCGGCAGCTCGCCGAGGCGGAAACCGCTCTCACCACCGCGCGGGATGCGGTCACCGGCGCGGAACGGCAGCGCGCCGCGACCCAGGCCCGCCACGAGGTTCTGGCCCTCGGCCTGCGCCGAAAGGACGGCACCGGCGCCCTGCTGGACGCACGCGACACCCTCGCGGGCCTGCTGGGCCCGGCCGCGGAACTCCTGACGGTCGACCCCGGCTACGAGACCCCCCTGGCGGCAGCTTTCGGCGCAGCCGCGGACGCGGTGGCGGCCACCTCCCCCTCAGCCGCGGCCGACGCCATCCGCCTCCTCCGCAAACAGGACGCGGGCCGAGCCACCCTCCTCCTCACCAACACCCCGCAACCTCCGGAGAGGACCGCGGAAAACCGCGCGCCAAGCCCCCACGACCCCGCGCCCGCCGACGCGGCCCCCTCCTCCCTTCCCGGAGTGCGCCCCGCCGCGAACCTTGTGAGCGGACCCCCCGACCTGATGCCCGCCGTGCGACGGCTGCTGCACGACATCGTGATCGTCGGCACCCTCGAAGACGCCGTGGACCTCGTCCACACCCACCCCCACCTCACCGCCGTGACCGCAGAGGGCGACCTCCTCGGCGCACACTTCGCCCAGGGCGGCTCCGCAGGCGCCCCCAGCCTGCTGGAAGTACAGGCGTCCGTGGACGAGGCAGCCGCGGAGCTGAAGGAACTGGCCGTCCGCTGCGACGGGCTCGCCGCCGCACAGGACGCCGCGGCTGCCCGCCGCCGGGAGTACGCCGCCCGCGTCGAGGAACTCGGCGAGCACCGCCGCGCCGCGGACCGCGAGAAGTCCTCCGTCGCCCAGCGGCTCGGCCGCCTCGCCGGCCAGGCGCGCGGCGCCGCCGGCGAGGCCGAACGCGCCTCCGCCGCCGCGGCCCGCGCCCAGGAGGCCCTCGACAAGGCCCTCGCCGACGCCGAGGAACTCGCCGAGCGGCTCGAGGTCGCCGAGGAGACGCCGTACGAGGAGGAGCCGGACACGTTCGTACGCGACCGGCTCGCCGCCGACGGGGCCAATGCCCGGCAGACCGAGATGGAGGCCCGCCTCCAGGTCCGTACGCACGAGGAACGGGTCAAGGGGCTCGCCGGACGGGCCGACTCCCTCGACCGTGCCGCCCGCGCGGAACGCGACGCACGCGCGCGTGCCGAACAGCGCCGGTCCCGGCTGCGCCACGAGGCGGACGTCGCCGCGGCCGTCGCCGACGGCGCCCGCACCCTCCTCGCCCACGTGGAGATCTCGCTCACGCGTGCCGATGAGGAGCGCGCCGCGGCCGACGCAGCCAAGGCCCGCCGCGAGCAGGAACTCGCCCGTGCCCGCACCGAGGGGCGCGATCTCAAGGCGGAGCTCGACAAGTTGACGGATTCAGTTCACCGGGGCGAGGTACTCGGCGCCGAGAAGCGGCTGCGGATGGAGCAGCTGGAGACGAGGGCGCTGGAGGAACTGGGTGTGGAACCGGCCGGACTGGTGTCGGAGTACGGCCCGCACCAGCCGGTGCCGGCCTCGCCCCCCGCCGAGGGCGAAGAGCCGCCGGACACTGATTCCCCTGGCGGCTCGGCCGCGGGGGAGCACCCGCGCAACCGGCCCCGCCCTTTCGTGCGCGCCGAGCAGGAGAAGCGGCTGAAGGCCGCCGAACGCGCCTACCAGCAGCTCGGCAAGGTCAACCCGCTCGCCCTGGAGGAGTTCGCGGCGCTGGAGGAACGCCACCAGTTCCTCAGCGAACAGCTGGAGGACCTGAAGAAGACCCGCGTGGATCTGCTCCAGGTCGTCAAGGAGGTCGACGAACGCGTCGAGCAGGTCTTCACCGAGGCCTACCGCGACACGGCGCGCGAGTTCGAGGGCGTCTTCTCCCGGCTGTTCCCGGGCGGAGAGGGGCGCCTGGTGCTGACCGACCCCGACAACATGCTCACCACGGGCGTGGACGTCGAGGCGCGCCCGCCGGGCAAGAAGGTCAAGCGGCTCTCCCTGCTGTCGGGCGGTGAACGGTCGCTGACCGCCGTGGCGATGCTCGTGTCGATCTTCAAGGCGCGGCCCAGCCCGTTCTACGTCATGGACGAGGTCGAGGCCGCCCTCGACGACACCAACCTCCAGCGGCTGATCCGGATCATGCAGGAGCTGCAGGAGGCCTCGCAGCTGATCGTGATCACGCACCAGAAACGCACCATGGAGGTCGCCGACGCGCTCTACGGCGTCTCCATGCAGGGCGACGGCGTGTCCAAGGTCATCAGTCAGCGCCTGCGCTAGACCGGCACCGAATCTTCAAGTCCTGAACGAACCCTCCCCTCGTGCGTCTTGAATCTCACAGCGAAGCGACTGTTGACTTCAACAATTGAAGACATAGTCTCTGCAATGTTGTTCTTACCTTCAGGTACCCACCGCTGGACCTCGAAGGGCTGACCCCCCACCCGGCGATGTTGCCGGTGGCCCGAGGAGTACACGTGACCAGCACACCGCAGGCACCGCAGTCAGGAGCCAGAACGGCTCACCCCGAGCATCTCGGGCACGTCATCTTCATCGCGGCCGCGGCCGCGATGGGCGGTTTCCTCTTCGGCTACGACAGCTCCGTGATCAACGGTGCCGTCGAGGCCATCCGCGACCGCTACGACATCGGCTCCGCCGCACTCGCACAGGTCATCGCCGTCGCCCTGATCGGCTGCGCCATCGGTGCCGCGACCGCCGGCCGCATAGCCGACCGCATCGGCCGCATCCGGTGCATGCAGATCGCCGCGGTCCTGTTCACCGTCAGCGCCATCGGCTCCGCGCTGCCCTTCGCACTGTGGGACCTCGCCTTCTGGCGGGTCGTCGGAGGCTTCGCCATCGGCATGGCCTCCGTCATCGGCCCCGCCTACATCGCCGAGGTCGCCCCGCCCGCCTACCGCGGCCGGCTCGGCTCCTTCCAGCAGGCCGCGATCGTCGTCGGCATCGCCGTCTCACAGCTGGTCAACTGGAGCATCCTGAACGCCGCCGACGGCGACCAGCGCGGTGAGCTGATGGGCCTGGAGGCCTGGCAGGTCATGCTCGGCGTCATGGTCGTACCCGCCGTCCTGTACGGCCTGCTCTCCTTCGCCATCCCCGAGTCCCCGCGCTACCTGATCTCCGTCGGCAAGCACGAGCGCGCCCGGCAGATCCTCGAAGAGGTCGAGGGCAAGAACATCGACCTCACCGCCCGCGTCACCGAGATCGAGTCGGCGATGCACAGCGAGGAGAAGTCCAGCTTCAAGGACCTGCTCGGCGGCAGCTTCTTCTTCAAGCCGATCGTCTGGATCGGTATCGGCCTGTCGGTGTTCCAGCAGTTCGTCGGCATCAACGTCGCGTTCTACTACTCCTCGACGCTGTGGCAGTCGGTCGGCGTCGACCCGACGGACTCGTTCCTCTACTCGTTCACCACGTCGATCATCAACATCGTCGGCACCGTCATCGCGATGATCTTCGTCGACCGCATCGGCCGCAAGCCGCTCGCGATCATCGGCTCCGTCGGCATGGTGATCGGCCTCGCCCTGGAGGCCTGGGCCTTCTCCTCCGACCTCGTCGACGGGCAGCTGCCCGCCACCCAGGGCTGGGTCGCCCTGATCGCCGCGCACGTCTTCGTCCTCTTCTTCGCCCTGTCGTGGGGCGTCGTCGTCTGGGTCATGCTCGGCGAGATGTTCCCCAACCGGATCCGCGCCGCCGCCCTCGGTGTCGCCGCCGCCGCGCAGTGGATCGCCAACTGGGCCATCACCGCGAGCTTCCCCTCGCTCGCCGACTGGAACCTGTCGGCCACCTACGTGATCTACACGGTCTTCGCCGCGCTCTCGATCCCGTTCGTCCTGAAGTTCGTGAAGGAGACGAAGGGCAAGGCGCTGGAGGAGATGGGCTGAGCCGCCGGCCCCCACAGTCCGGGGAGAAGGGCTCGAGTCCCCCGCCGCCCCTCTCCTCGTACCTCTACCGCCGCCCGGCCGGGCCACTTCCGGGCCGGGCGGCGGTGTGTTCCGGGGGCAAGGCATCCGACCTCGCCTTCGAGGCCCCCCGCACGCCCGCTCCCGGACGCGTTGTGACCCCACTCCTGAGGGCTTCCCGGCCGGCACAGGGCAGAGCGGCGGGCCGGCCCGGCCCGACGGGGCCGGGGGCCCCGCGCGTACAACGAACGGCCTCGCAGGAGGCCACGCCATACTGGGGCTGTTATGGACATCGTCATCCTTGCTGTAGTCATCGCCGTGGTCGTGCTCGGCGCGCTTGGCGGGCTCATCGTCGGCAGCCGGCGCAAGAAGCCGCTGCCCCCGCCGCCGCCCGCCGCGCCCGACATCACCGCCCCTCCGGCCGAGCCGCACGTCGGCGAAGAGGCCGAGACGCCGCGGGAGGAACCGCGGCGCACCATCGAGGAGGTTGATCTTCCGGCGGGCGCCGGTCCCGTCGTCATCGAGGAACCGCCCGCCGCCGAGGCTCCCGAGATCGAGATCCCGGAGCCCACCGCCGGCCGGCTGGTCCGGCTGCGCGCCCGTCTCTCCCGCTCGCAGAACGCCCTGGGCAAGGGCCTGCTCACCCTGCTGTCCCGCGAGCACCTCGACGAGGACACCTGGGAGGAGATCGAGGACACCCTGCTCACCGCGGACGTCGGTGTGCAACCCACCCAGGAACTGGTCGAGCGGCTGCGCGAGCGCGTGAAGGTGCTCGGTACGCGGACGCCGGCGGAGCTGCGCGGGCTGCTCCGCGAGGAGCTGGTCACGCTGGTCGGTCCCGAGATGGACCGCACCGTGCACACCGAGAACGCGGCCGGCGGGCCCGGCATCGTCATGGTCGTCGGGGTCAACGGCACCGGCAAGACCACCACCACCGGCAAGCTCGCCCGGGTCCTGGTCGCCGACGGCAACACGGTCGTGCTCGGCGCGGCGGATACGTTCCGTGCCGCCGCCGCCGATCAGCTGCAGACCTGGGGTGAGCGGGTCGGGGCCCACACCGTGCGCGGGCCGGAGGGCGGTGACCCCGCCTCCGTCGCGTTCGACGCGGTCAAGGAGGGCAAGGAGATGGCCGCCGACGCGGTGCTCATCGACACGGCGGGGCGGCTGCACACCAAGACCGGGCTGATGGACGAGCTCGGCAAGGTCAAGCGGGTCGTGGAGAAGCAGGCGCCGCTGGACGAGGTGCTGCTGGTGCTCGATGCCACGACCGGGCAGAACGGGCTGGTGCAGGCGCGGGTGTTCGCGGAGGTCGTCGACATCACGGGCATCGTGCTGACGAAGCTGGACGGTACGGCGAAGGGGGGCATCGTGGTCGCTGTGCAGCGGGAGCTGGGGGTGCCGGTGAAACTGATCGGGCTCGGGGAGGGGGCGGACGATCTGGCGCCGTTCGAGGCGGGGGCGTTCGTGGACGCGCTCATCGGGGAGTGAGGTTCTGACTCCGGCGTCGTCGGAGTCGGTGGACGTGCGGAAGCGCCCGGCCCTTCGGGGGGCGGGCGCTTCGCCGTGTACGGGGTTCCGTACGGGGCGGGCGGTGCGGGTGCCGTGCGTGGGGAGCGGGCCGGGGGAGGTTGCGCGGCCCGGCGCTTGCGGGGTGCCGTCGCGTCCACCCGTGCCGCCCTGCGGCACGATTGCCCGCGGGAGCGGCGGGAGCGGCGGGAGCGGCGGGCGCGGCGGGAGCCGCGGGGGAGTGGAGGGGCGCGGCGGGCGCGGCGGGAGGGGCGGGTTACGTGGCTGAGCGGTGGGCCACGTAGGCCAAGGTGCCCAGGAGGAGGCGGGATTCCGGGGGGTGGGCGGGGGAGTCCAGGGCGGGGGAGCGGAGCCAGTGGACCGGGCCGAGGCCGGCTCGGTCGGAGGGCGGGGCCGTGATGTGGGTGCCGGAGCCGAGGCCGTGCAGGTCCAGGGCGGCCGGGTCGTCCCAGCCCGTGCGGTAGAGCAGTTCGGGGAGCGCGTCGGCGGCCCCCGGCGCGACGAAGAAGTGGGCGCGGCCGTCCGGGGTGACGGCGACCGGGCCGACCGGCAGGCCCATGCGCTCCAGCCGGGCCAGCGCATGACGTCCCACGGGTTCCGCGACGTCGATCACGTCGAACGCCCGCCCCACCGGCAGCATCAGCGCGGCCCCCGGGAACTCCGACCAGACCGCCGTCACCTCGTCCAGCGGCGCCCCGGCACGGATCACCGGCGCGAGGGCCAGCGGATGCGCGCCCGGTGCCGGACACCCTGCGTCACCACAGGAGCACGCACCCGCCGCGGCCCGTACCCCCGGCACCACGTCCCAGCCCCACAGCCCGGTGTACTCCGCCACCACGGTGGCGTCCGAGGAGCGGCTCCGGCGACGCGAACCGGACCGGATGTCGCGGATACCCCGACTGATACCGATCGTGAAGCCCATGCCCCCTCCAACGGGTCCGACGTTCCGGTGGTTACGTAGCGAACGCGCTCCATGACTCTCTGTTTCGGACTGCCCGGCGCCGCCCCGCCCAACCGGCGCTTGGAAGCGTGCGGGGTGGTGCGTCCGATGCCGCGCGCCCCCCAGTGCATCGCCGCACCCGCTTTTGGCTGTTCAGTGTCAAGTGAATCGCGAGATGGCGACGGTGAGTTCATTCGAAGGGGTGGCGAATGGTGGCGATTGCGGTTCCGCCATGGTGGGGCGGGTGATCGTAGGGTTACTGTGTGTACACGGCTTCTTGGGGCACGTGCACTCGTGGGTATGCCGGAGGCAACTCGGCTTTCCGTTCGAAGGGTGACAACCGTCGGACGGGCGGCCCCGACAACCGGCATTCTGATAGGGCTTGGCGCACTCGGCGACAAGTGGTCTTCAGGGATGGGGGCGTTCCAGTGAGCGGCAACGGCGGTGGCGGGACGAATGCTGCGGGCGCGGAGAAACGCCCGAACGAGCTGCTCGCGTCATGGTTCGTCCGCAGCGGCTGGTCCAAGGGCGAGCTCGCCCGACAGGTCAACCGCAGGGCACGCCAGTTGGGCGCCAACCACATCTCCACCGACACCTCACGCGTACGCCGCTGGCTGGACGGCGAGAACCCGCGCGAGCCGATCCCCAGAATCCTCTCCGAGCTGTTCTCCGAACGCTTCGGCGTCGTCGTCTCCGTCGAGGACCTGGGCCTGCGCACCACCCGCCCCGCGCCCTCCGCGACCGGTGTCGACCTGCCCTGGACGGGCCCGCAGACCGTGGCGCTGCTCAGCGAGTTCTCACGCAGCGACCTGATGCTGGCGCGGCGCGGCTTCCTCGGGAGCTCGCTGGCCCTCTCCGCGGGCCCGTCCCTCATCGAGCCCATGCAGCGCTGGCTGGTCCCCTCCCCGTCCGCCGTGCCGGCCCGGCCCGAGGCCGACCCGGCGTCCTCCGCCGCGCGGGCCCGCGGCCGGCTCTCCAAGCCGGAGCTGGACCTGCTGGAGACCACCACCATGATGTTCCGGCAGTGGGACGCCCAGTGCGGCGGCGGCCTGCGCCGCAAGGCCGTCGTCGGCCAGCTGCACGAGGTGACCGACCTGCTCCAGGAACCCCAGCCCGAGGCCACCACCCGACGCCTGTTCAAGGTCGCCGCCGAACTCGCGGAACTGGCCGGCTGGATGTCGTACGACGTCGGACTCCAGCCCACGGCGCAGAAGTACTTCGTGCTGGCCCTGCACTCCGCGAAGGAGGCCGGCGACCGGCCGCTCGGATCGTACGTGCTGTCCAGCATGAGCCGCCAGATGATCCACCTCGGCCGGCCCGAGGACGCCCTGGAGCTGATCCACCTCGCGCAGTACGGCAGCCGCGACTGTGCCGGCCCGCGTACCCAGTCCATGCTGTATGCGATGGAGGCCCGCGCCTACGCCAACATGGGCCAGCCCGGCCGCTGCAAGCGGGCCGTCCGGATGGCCGAGGACACCTTCTCCGAGGCCGACGAGTGGGACGAGCCGGACCCCGACTGGATCCGCTTCTTCTCCGAGGCCGAGCTCTACGCGGAGAACTCCCACTCCTACCGCGACCTCGCCTATGTCGCCGGCCGCAGCCCCACCTACGCCTCCCTCGCCGAGCCGCTGATGCGGCGCGCCGTCGAGCTGTTCGGCCAGGAGGCCGGCGCACACCAGCGCTCCTACGCCCTCAACCTGGTCGGCATGGCCACCGTCCACCTCCTCCAGCGCGAACCCGAGCAGAGCGCGGTTCTCGCCACCGAGGCCATCACGGCGGCCAAGAAGGTCCGCTCCGAGCGCGTCAACACTCGTATCCGAAAGACGGTCGACACCGCCGTACGCGACTTCGGCGACATCGCCGACGTCGTCGAACTCACCGAGCGGCTCGCCATCGAACTGCCCGAGACCGCGGACGCGGTCTGATCCACCGAGAAACCGCCAGGCCCCGGCCGCGGCCGGCCCTCCCGAACCGCCCGACTCGGCTCCCCCATGCCAGGTCATTCGGAGGCCGGCCGCGGCCGGTCGTGTGTCTCCCCGGCCACGGCTCACCGCCGTACACCGAAGGCTGCGCCACGATGACGACCGGCGCACCCCGGCCCCGGCGGTTCACCGACCCGTAACACACCGGGCGTCTTCGTCACGGCGGCGAAACAACGAGGGGCTTCCACCGAAACCGCGCTGCGCCAATCTCATGGCGCATAACCGGCCCACCCCTCAATCCGCTCAAGGCTTCGCCCGCACGGGGCCGTACCAACGACGAGGAGACGCCGATGGCACCAGCCATCACCCTGGCCGCAGACGCGCCCACGCTGTCCGCCGCCAACACAGGGTTCATGCTCATCTGTTCCGCCCTGGTGATGCTCATGACCCCGGGACTCGCCTTCTTCTACGGAGGCATGGTCCGCGTCAAGAGCACACTGAACATGCTGATGATGAGCTTCATCAGCCTCGGGATCGTCACCGTCCTGTGGGTGCTGTACGGCTTCTCCATGGCGTTCGGCACCGACTCCGGGGGCATCGTCGGCTGGAACTCCGACTGGGTCGGCCTCAGCGACATCGGCCTCACCGAACTCTGGGACGGCTACACCATCCCGGTCTTCGTCTTCCTGGTCTTCCAGCTGATGTTCGCCGTCCTCACCCCCGCCCTGATCAGCGGCGCCCTCGCCGACCGCGTGAAGTTCACCGCGTGGGCCCTGTTCATCGCGCTGTGGGCCACCGTCGTCTACTTCCCGGTCGCCCACTGGGTCTGGGGCGCCGGCGGCTGGGCCTTCGAACTCGGCGTCATCGACTTCGCCGGCGGCACCGCCGTCCACATCAACGCCGGTGCCGCCGCACTCGGTGTGATCCTGGTGATCGGCAAGCGCGTCGGCTTCAAGAAGGACCCGATGCGCCCGCACAGCCTCCCGCTGGTCATGCTCGGCGCCGGTCTGCTCTGGTTCGGCTGGTTCGGCTTCAACGCCGGCTCCTGGCTCGGCAACGACGACGGCGTCGGCGCGCTGATGTTCGTCAACACCCAGGTCGCCACCGGCGCCGCCGTCCTCGGCTGGCTCGCCTACGAGAAGATCCGCCACGGCGCCTTCACCACGCTCGGCGCCGCCTCCGGCGCGGTCTCGGGCCTGGTCGCCATCACCCCGGCCGGCGGCGCCGTCTCCCCGCTCGGCGCGATCGCCGTCGGCCTCATCGCCGGTGTGCTGTGCGCCATGGCCGTCGGCCTGAAGTACCGCTTCGGGTACGACGACTCCCTCGACGTCGTCGGCGTCCACCTCGTCGGCGGCATCCTCGGCTCGCTGCTCATCGGCCTCTTCGCCAGCGGCAAGGGCCAGTCCGACGTCCAGGGCCTCTTCTACGGCGGCGGCCTCGACCAGTTCTGGAAGCAGTGCGCCGGAGTCTTCGGCGTCCTCGCCTACTCCCTGGCCGTCTCCGCGGTCCTCGCCTTCCTTCTCGACAAGACCATCGGTATGCGAGTCTCCGAGGACGACGAGGTGGCCGGCATCGACCAGGCCCAGCACGCCGAGACCGCATACGACTTCAGCGGCGCCGGCGGCGGCGCGGCCCGCACCGCCGTCACCGCTCCCGTCGCCCCGGCCGAGAGCAAGAAGGTGGACGCATGAAGCTCATCACCGCCGTCGTCAAGCCGCACCGGCTCGACGAGATCAAGGAGGCCCTCCAGGCCTTCGGAGTGCACGGACTGACGGTCACCGAGGCCAGCGGCTACGGACGTCAGCGCGGCCACACCGAGGTCTACCGTGGTGCCGAGTACACCGTCGACCTGGTGCCCAAGATCCGCATCGAGGTACTGGTCGAGGACGACGACGCCGAACAGCTCATCGACGTCGTGGTCAAGGCCGCACGCACCGGCAAGATCGGTGACGGCAAGGTCTGGTCGGTCCCGGTCGAGACCGCCGTACGGGTACGCACCGGCGAGCGCGGCCCGGACGCGCTCTGACACACGAGAACGGAGTCGCCGGGTGACCAGTACGAACGTGACGAAAGAAGCAGAGGACCCGGGACCCGGCGGCTACGCGGCGGCCCGGCTGCGCCTCCTCACCGAGGGGGCGCGGTCCGGGCCGCCGCGCCGTACCGCCCTGGCGGACCTCACCGACCGCTGGCTCGGCGGACTGTTCGCCGCCGGCGCCGAGGGGGCGCGCGGAGTGTCCCTGATCGCCGTGGGCGGCTACGGGCGCGCGGAACTCTCCCCGCGCAGCGACCTCGACCTGCTCCTGCTGCACGACGGCTCCGACCCAGGCGCGGTCGCCGTCCTCGCGGACCGCCTCTGGTACCCCGTCTGGGACCTGGGCCTCGCCCTCGACCACTCCGTCCGTACCCCCGCCGAAGCCCGGAAGACGGCGGCCGAGGATCTCAAGGCCCAGCTCGGGCTGCTGGACGCCCGGCACATCGCCGGCGACCTCGGCCTCACCACCGCCCTGCGCACCACGGTGCTCGCCGACTGGCGCAACCAGGCACCCAAACGCCTCCCCGCCCTGCGGGAACTCTGCGAGGAACGCGCCGAACGCCACGGCGAACTGCAGTACCTCCTCGAACCCGACCTCAAGGAGGCCCGCGGCGGACTGCGCGACGCCACCGCCCTGCGCGCGGTCGCCGCCTCCTGGCTCGCCGACGCCCCGCGCGAGGGCCTCGCCGCCGCCCGCCGCCGCCTCCTCGACGTACGGGACGCACTCCACCTCACCACAGGGCGCGCCACCGACCGGCTCGCCCTCCAGGAACAGGACCAGGTCGCGGCCGAACTGGGCCTGCTCGACGCGGACGCGCTGCTGCGGCAGGTCTACGAGGCCGCGCGCGTCATCGCCTACGCCGGTGACGTCACCTGGCGCGAAGTGGGACGCGTCCTGCGCTCCCGCGCGGTACGGCCCCGGCTGCGCGCCATGCTGAGCGGCGGAAAACCGGCAGCCGAGCGGTCCCCGCTCGCCGAAGGCGTCGTGGAGCAGGACGGCGAAGTGGTGCTCGCCCGCACCGCGCGCCCCGAACGCGACCCCGTGCTCCCGCTGCGCGCCGCGGCCGCCGCCGCCCAGGCCGGGCTCCCGCTCTCCCTGCACGCCGTACGGCGCATGGCGGCCGCCGCCCGCCCCCTGCCCGCGCCCTGGCCGGCCGAGGCCCGCGAGCAGCTCGTCACCCTGCTGGGCTCCGGCCGTCCCACCGTCGACGTCTGGGAGGCGCTGGAGGCGGAAGGCCTGGTCAGCCTGCTGCTGCCGGACTGGGACCGGGTCCGCTGCCGCCCGCAGCGCAACGCCGTGCACCTGTGGACCGTCGACCGGCACCTCATCGAGACCGCCGTCCGCGCCTCCGCCTTCACCCGCCGCGTCAGCCGCCCCGACCTGCTGCTGGTCGCCGCACTGCTGCACGACATCGGCAAGGGCTGGCCCGGCGACCACTCGGTGGCCGGCGAGACCATCGCCCGCGACGTGGCCGCCCGCATCGGCTTCGACCAGCACGACGTCACCGTGATCGCCACTGTCGTACGCCACCATCTGCTGCTCGTCGACACCGCCACCCGCCGTGACCTGGACGACCCGGCGACCGTCCGCGCGGTCGCCGACGCCGTCGGCGCCCAGGGCACCCTCGAACTGCTGCACGCCCTCACCGAGGCGGATGCCCTCGCCACCGGACCGGCGGCCTGGTCGACCTGGCGGGCCTCACTCGTCGCGGACCTCGTCGCCAGGGTCTCCGGCGTACTCTCCGGCGACGCCCCGGACGCGCCCGAGGAAGCCGCGCCCACCGCCGAACAGGAACGCCTCGCGATCGAGGCCGTCGCCACCGGCGCGCCGGTGCTGTCCCTGCGGGCCCGGCCCGAACCGTCCACCGAACCCTCCGGCGACCCCGAGCCGCTCGGCGTGGAACTGCGCATCGCCGTACCCGACCAGGAGGGCGTGCTGCCCGCCGTGGCCGGGGTGCTCGCCATGCACCGGCTGACCGTACGCACCGCGGAACTGCGGGCCCTGGAGCTCCCGGACGGCGTGGACGGCTCCGTGCTGCTGCTCGACTGGCGGGTCGCCGCCGAGTACGGCTCCCTGCCCCAGGCCACCCGGCTCCGCGCGGATCTCGTACGCGCCCTGGACGGCACCCTCGACATCGCCGCCCGCCTCACCGAACGCGACGCCGCCTACCCGCGCCGCCGGGGCGTGGTCGCACCGCCCCCGCGCGTGACGGTCGCCCCGTCCGCCTCCCGGCACGCGACGGTGATGGAGGTCCGCGCGCAGGACGCCCCCGGCCTGCTGTTCCGCATCGGGCGCGCACTGGAGGACGCGGCGGTACGGGTCCGCAGCGCACACGTGAGCACGCTCGGCGCGAACGCCGTGGACGCCTTCTACGTCACGGGCTTCGACGGCACACCCCTGCCCACGGAGGAGGCGGTGGCGGTGGCCCGGAAACTGGAGGAGACGTTGCGTGGGTGAGGACACTCCGGTGTCCCGTCGCGCCGGGATACCCTTGAGGGCGATTCCCCAGCCTGTCTCCGACTCCGAGGACCGACGCCGCCGTGTTCGATACTCTCTCCGACCGCCTCAGCGCGACTTTCAAAAACCTCCGCGGAAAAGGCCGGCTGAGCGAAGCGGACATCGACGCCACGGCGCGTGAGATCCGTATCGCTCTGCTGGAAGCGGACGTGGCCCTGCCCGTCGTCCGCACGTTCATCAAGAACGTCAAGGAGCGTGCGCTCGGCGCCGACGTCTCCAAGGCGCTGAACCCTGCTCAGCAGGTCCTCAAGATCGTCAACGACGAGCTCGTCACGATCCTGGGCGGCGAGACCCGCCGGCTGCGCTTCGCCAAGCAGCCCCCCACCGTGATCATGCTCGCCGGTCTGCAGGGTGCCGGTAAGACCACCCTCGCGGGCAAGCTCGGCCACTGGCTGAAGGAGCAGGGCCACTCGCCGGTGCTGGTCGCCGCCGACCTCCAGCGCCCCAACGCCGTCAACCAGCTGAGCGTCGTCGCCGAGCGCGCCGGTGTCGCCGTCTACGCGCCCGAGCCGGGCAACGGTGTGGGTGACCCGGTCAAGGTCGCCAAGAACTCCATCGAGTTCGCGAAGACCAAGGTCCACGACATCGTGATCGTGGACACCGCCGGCCGCCTGGGCATCGACCAGGAGATGATGCGGCAGGCCGCGGACATCCGCGACGCCGTCTCCCCGGACGAGATCCTCTTCGTCGTCGACGCGATGATCGGCCAGGACGCCGTCAACACCGCCGAGGCGTTCCGCGACGGCGTCGGCTTCGACGGCGTGGTGCTCTCCAAGCTCGACGGTGACGCGCGCGGTGGTGCCGCCCTGTCGATCCGGCAGATCACCGGCAAGCCGATCATGTTCGCGTCCAACGGTGAGAAGCTCGGCGACTTCGACGCCTTCCACCCGGACCGGATGGCCTCCCGCATTCTCGACATGGGTGACCTGCTCACCCTGATCGAGCAGGCGGAGAAGACGTTCAGTCAGGAAGAGGCCGAGAAAATGGCCTCCAAGCTGGCGTCGAAGAAGGGCCAGGACTTCACCCTGGACGACTTCCTGGCCCAGATGGAGCAGGTCAGGAAGATGGGCAGCATCTCGAAGCTGCTCGGCATGCTGCCCGGCATGGGCCAGATCAAGGATCAGATCAACAACCTGGACGAGCGGGACGTCGACCGCACCGCGGCGATCATCAAGTCGATGACCCCGGCCGAGCGCCAGGAGCCGACGATCATCAACGGCTCGCGCCGTGCCCGTATCGCCAAGGGTTCCGGTGTCGAGGTCAGCGCCGTGAAGGGCCTGGTCGAGCGGTTCTTCGAGGCCCGGAAGATGATGTCCCGCATGGCGCAGGGCGGTGGCATGCCCGGGATGCCCGGGATGCCGGGCATGGGCGGCGGTCCGGGCCGGACGAAGAAGAAGCAGAAGCAGGCCAAGGGCAAGCAGCGCTCCGGCAACCCGATGAAGCGCAAGCAGCAGGAGCAGGAGGAGGCCGCGCGCCGCGCCGCCGCCGCGGAGGGCGGGAACGCCTTCGGGCTGCCGCAGCAGGGCGGCCAGGACTTCGAACTGCCCGACGAGTTCAAGAAGTTCATGGGCTGACGCCCACACCGGTACGTCTTCGGGGCGCCCCTCGCGTGAGGGGCGCCCCGGTTTCGTGTCTCAGGGGGTGCGTGCCACGAGGTAGCGGAACACGTTCGGCATCCACACGGTCCCGTCCGGCCGCTGGTACGGATGCAGGGCCTCCGCCAGTTCCTTGTCGACCTGCGCCTGGTCCGTGGCGGAGACCGCCGGGTCGAACAGCCCCGTCGACTTGAGGCCCCGTACCGCGCTGTCCGCGTCCGCGTAGCCGAACGGGCAGGCCACCCGCCCGGAGCCGTCCGGCCTCAGTCCCGCGCGCGCGGCGACCCGCTCCAGGTCGTCGCGGTCCGTAGGACGCCAGGTGCCGGTGCCGCGCAGCGGCTCCGCCAGCTTGGCGGCCACCCGGAGCACGGACGTCGTGGCGCACCGCTCGGGCGGCCCCCAGCCGGACAGCACCACGGCCGCTCCGCGCCCGGCCAGCGGGACCGCCTCGGCGAGGAGATCGCCGAGCCCCTCCGCGTCGCCGGCCAGACAGCCGATCGGCTCGAAGGCCGTCACCACGGTGTAGGCGTCCGCGCGCGCGGCCTGTGCGAGCGCGCCGTGCACGATGCGCGCGGCGTCACGCGTGTGTGCGTCCCGGTCCTCGGGCAGCAGGCGCTCGCGTGCGAGGTCCAGCCGGTCGGCACAGGTGTCGACACCGGTGACCTGCGCACCGCGCGAGGCCGCCATCAGCAGGGCCAGTCCGGAGCCGCAGCCGAGGCCGAGCACGCGTGTCGCGGGTCCCACGTCCAGTCGCTCGTAGACGGCCTCGTAGAGCGGCACGAGCATCCGCTCCTGGATCTCGGACCAGTCGCGCGCGCGTGCGCGCGGGTCCACGCGGGGGGCGGCCCCCGTGCGAGGCGGGTGCTGCCGCACGAGCGTAGGTGTCATAGGTAAGCGCCCCAATCAGCCGAGAAGTTGCCGCAGTGCCCGATTCCCTGGCCCCCGTGCAGTGCGCCCGCACACCCCCCGTATGCCAGGAAACTCCGCACTCGACGTGTCGTCCAGTGGAAAGCGGCGGTTGCTTGGTAGTTGGTTGTGCCAGTGGCAAGAATTCACATTCCGGTAATCCCGGACCGTCCGCTCCGCCCTGCCGAGGGCGCCCGTACGCCGGTTCCGGCCAAGGTCGACGACCCCGCGAGCGGCCGGGGCCGGGGCGGTGCGCGGTGCCGGGGACGGACCCGGTAACGTCGCGCCCGTGGCGTGGCCGTCGGCCGCGTGCCATAGGTCCGCGAGAGCGGCCGAAACGTCTCTTGCGCATCCGCGGATCCCACGCGCACCGGCGCGCGGAGACCGCTTACACGTGGGGGCGTACGTCAGCCTACGCACCACCTTGAGGTGAGCTGCGAGGCTTCTCCGCAGATCAGCGCACCCGTACTCGTCAGGACGCATCAGTGACAACTGACGGGTACGTGCAAATTATTTGGGATGCCCCGGAATCGGAACACAGAGGCACCCCGGCTCGTTGTCATTACGTGAGCACGACACAGACACCACCTGTTCTCGCCGCAGAGCTGGCGCAGGCGTGGGCCGACATTCAGCGGTACCACCCCGAGCTGCCCGATCTTGCCGCGCCCGAGTCACTGATCGGGGAGTCGTCGTCCGCGTGCGGTCACGAACTCTCCTTCGAGCGACTGCTGCACGAGGCAGTCCACGGCGTCGCCGCCGCGCGCGGCGTACGCGACACATCCCGAGCCGGCCGCTACCACAACCGCAGGTTCCTGGCGATCGCCGAGGAGCTGGGGCTGGACCACCCCGAGGAGCCGCATCCGAGCAGCGGTTTCTCACTGGTGACGCTCACGCCCGAGGCGAAGCGCCGCTACCGTCCGACGACGGAACGCCTGCAGCGTGCCCTGAAGGCCCACACCGCGGCGACCGCGGGCGACACCGCCCGCAGCTTCCGCGGCCCGGCCGCACGGCACGGCTCCTCCGGGGGAGGCGTCCGCGTCAAGGCCGTCTGCGACTGCGGCCGCAACGTCCGGGTGGTCCCCTCGGTCCTCGCCCAGGCCCCCATCGTCTGTGGCGGCTGCGGAAAGCCCTTCCAGATCCCGGAGGTAGTAGCCACCGCAAGCTGACCCCCGGCATCTCGTGGATGCCGGGGGCCGTCCCCTCGCCCGGCCGCTCCCGCGGGCCGTGCCTCCCCCAGAGCCCGGCAGGGCCCGGGAGGTACCCCCGGGGTGGCACGGGTGGGCGGCGGCACCGCGCAAGCGCCGAGCGGTGCCACCCACGCCCGGCCCGCACCAACGCCGGGTGACTCCCAGGCGTGCCCCGCGTGCCACTCCCCCCGGTCCACCGCCCCGCGGGGTGTGGCACAATGGCTAGCTGTACTCGACAGTCGCACAGGACCCCTCTCTCCTCCGGCTGACGCGTCCGTCGGGCACTCGGGTACCGCAACCCCACGCGGCAACTCTGGCCGTGCCCAACCACGTCAATCCAGGAGAACCCACTCCCGTGGCAGTCAAGATCAAGCTGAAGCGTCTGGGCAAGATCCGTTCGCCTCACTACCGCATCGTCGTCGCCGACTCCCGTACCCGCCGTGACGGCCGGGCCATCGAGGAGATCGGCAAGTACCACCCGACGTACAACCCCTCCGTCATCGAGGTCGACGGCGACCGCGTGGCGTACTGGCTCGGCGTCGGCGCTCAGCCGACCGAGCCCGTGCTCGCCATCCTGAAGAAGACCGGCGACTGGCAGAAGTTCAAGGGCGAGCCCGCCCCGGCCCCGCTGCTGCAGGCGGCCGAGAAGCCGGCCCGTCCGTCCTTCGAGGCGCTCGACGGTGACGACGAGGGCAAGGGTGAGGCCATCACCCAGAAGAAGAAGGCCGAGAAGAAGGACGAGGCTGCCGCTGCGTCCTCTGCGTCTGCGCCGACCGAGGCCTGAGCATGCTCGAGGAGGCTCTCGAGCACCTCGTGAAGGGCATCGTCGACAACCCTGACGATGTGCAGGTCGCCTCGCGCGACCTGCGTCGCGGGCGGGTGCTCGAGGTCCGGGTCCACCCGGACGACCTCGGCAAGGTGATCGGGCGCAATGGCCGCACCGCGCGCGCTCTGCGTACCGTCGTGGGCGCCATCGGCGGCCGTGGTGTCCGTGTCGACCTCGTCGACGTGGACCACGTCCGCTGACGCCAAACGCAGCACCGGCTCGGGCCGGGGAGGGCCACTGGGCCGTCCCCGGCCCGCAGTCGTATGAGCCGTGACCGGCTCGTCGCAGTTCGACAGGAGATCAAGCACAGTGCAGCTGGTAGTCGCTCGCATCGGCCGCGCCCACGGCATCAAGGGCGAGGTCACCGTGGAGGTCCGCACCGACGAACCGGAGCTGAGGCTCGGGCCCGGTGCCGTACTGACCACCGACCCCGCCTCCGCCGGGCCGCTCACCATCGAGACCGGCCGCGTCCACAGCGGCCGCCTGCTGCTGCGCTTCGAGGGCGTCCGCGACCGCAACGGCGCCGAGGCCCTGCGCAACACCCTCCTCATCGCCGACATCGACCCGGACGAGCGGCCCGAGGACGAGGACGAGTACTACGACCATCAGCTGATCGACCTCGACGTGGTGACCGCCGACGGCACCGAGGTCGGCCGGATCACCGAGATCTCCCACCTGCCCAGCCAGGACCTCTTCGTGGTCGAGCGCCCCGACGGCACCGAGGTGTACGTGCCGTTCGTCGAGGAGATCGTCACCGAGATCGACCTGGAGGAGCAGCGCGTCGTCATCGACCCGCCGCCCGGACTGATCGACGACCGCGCGGAGGTCGCTTCGTCCCGGGACTCCGGGGAAGAGGCGTAATGCGGCTCGACGTCGTCACGATCTTCCCCGAGTATCTCGAACCGCTGAACGTCTCCCTCGTCGGCAAGGCACGCGCGCGGGGTCAGCTGAACGTCCACGTGCACGATCTGCGCGACTGGACCTACGACCGGCACAACACCGTCGACGACACCCCGTACGGTGGCGGCCCCGGCATGGTGATGAAGACCGAGCCGTGGGGGGACGCGCTGGACTCGGTCCTGGCGGACGGCTACGAGACCGGTTCCCGCGAGCCCGCACTGATCGTTCCCACCCCCAGCGGCCGTCCCTTCACCCAGGAACTCGCCGTCGAACTCTCCGAGCGCCCCTGGCTGGTCTTCACCCCGGCCCGTTACGAGGGCATCGACCGCCGGGTCGTCGACGAGTACGCCACCCGGATGCCCGTGTACGAGGTGTCCATCGGCGACTACGTACTGGCCGGCGGCGAGGCGGCCGTCCTCGTCGTGACCGAGGCGGTGGCCCGGCTGCTGCCCGGCGTCCTCGGCAACGCCGAGTCCCACCGCGACGACTCCTTCGCACCGGGGGCCATGGCGAGCCTCCTGGAAGGGCCCGTCCACACCAAGCCGCCGCAGTGGCGTGGGCGCGGCATCCCGGACGTGCTGCTCAGCGGCCACCACGGGAAGATCGCCCGCTGGCGGCGCGACGAGGCGCTGCGCCGTACCACCGCCAACCGGCCCGATCTGATCGAGCGCTGCGACCCGGCGGCCTTCGACAAGAAGGACCGCGAGATGCTGTCCATCCTGGGCTGGGAGCCGGATCCCGCCGGTCGGCCGTACGGCCGATTTTGGCGCAGGACCGACGGCATGGAAGAATAGGCCGCTGCTGTGCGTCGTCCGGCGTGCGCCCCTGCCGCAGGGGGACACGACGCCCGCCCCGAACCGCACAGCTCACATCCCCAGCCTCTAGTGCCGTTGATGACCTGCGGCATCAACGAAGAAAGCAGACGAAATGTCTCACCTGCTCGACACCGTCGACTCCGCGTCGCTGCGCAGCGACGTCCCCGCCTTCCGTCCCGGTGACACCGTGAACGTCCACGTGCGCGTCATCGAGGGCAACCGCTCCCGTGTGCAGCAGTTCAAGGGCGTGGTCATCCGCCGCCAGGGCGCCGGCGTGCGCGAGACCTTCACGGTCCGCAAGGTCTCCTTCTCCGTCGGCGTCGAGCGCACCTTCCCCGTGCACACCCCGATCGTGGAGAAGATCGAGCTCGTCACCAAGGGTGATGTCCGCCGCGCCAAGCTGTACTACCTGCGCGAGCTGCGCGGCAAGGCGGCGAAGATCAAGGAGAAGCGCGAGAACTGAGCGCTTTACCGGCGTCATATCGCGGCCGGATAGCATCTGGCCCCGATGGACACCGAAGCACAGCCGACGGAGCGCGACCGCTCCCTCCCCCCGGCCGGACCCGAGCACACCTCGGGGACGTCGGGGCCGGAGGGGCGGTCGCGTTCCGCGTTGCTGTCGCACCTCACGGCAGGGCTGCCCGGCGGGCGGATTACCCTGACCCTGCTGCTCTGCCTGCTGTTCGTGCTGGCGTTGAACACGTTCGTGGCGCGGCCGTTCCAGATCCCCAGCGGATCGATGGAACACGGATTGAGGGTCGGGGACCGCGTGCTCGTAAATAAGTTGGCATACCGCTTCGGTGCCGAGCCGCGGCGTGGTGACGTGATTGTGTTCGACGGCACCGGGTATTTCGGTGAGGCCGACTACATCAAACGGGTCATCGGGGTGGGCGGGGACCATGTGGTCTGCTGCGACGGGGACGGGAGGATCCGGGTGAACGGCCGGTCGGTCGACGAGTCGGGCTTCCTGTTCCCCGGAGACAGCCCCTCCACGGTGCCCTTCGACGTCCGGGTGCCCGACGGGCGTCTCTTCGTCCTCGGGGACCACCGCAGCCGCTCCAGCGACTCCCGCGACCACCTCGGCTCGCCCGGCGGCGGCATGATCCCGGCCGACGACGTCATCGGCCGCGCCGACGGGATCGTATGGCCCCTCGGTCACGCCACCCGGCTGCACCGGCCCGACGCCTACGCGCGCGTGCCCGCCACGGGGACGAACGCGTCGGAGGGCGGCCATGGGTAACCGTGGCAGGCCCCGTGGCGTCCCGGAGAGCGCCGCGGAGAACCTGCTTCCGACCGGATCCCGCCGGGCGGCCGGACCGGGTCCCGGACGCAGCCGGGTCGACCGGCGCAAGCTCCAGCGCAAGGTCAAGCGGCGCCGCCGGCGCGGCGCGGTCAAGGAGATCCCCCTCCTGGTGGGCGTCGCCGTCGTCATAGCACTGGTGCTGAAGACGTTCCTCGTCCAGGCCTTCGTCATCCCGTCCGGTTCCATGGAGCAGACGATCCGGATCGGCGACCGGGTGCTGGTCGACAAGCTCACGCCCTGGTTCGGCTCCAGGCCGCAGCGCGGGGACGTCGTCGTGTTCAAGGACCCCGGCGGCTGGCTGCAGGACGAGCAGACGACGCCGAAGAAGGACGACCCCGTCGGGATCAAGCAGATCAAGGAGGGCCTGACCTTCATCGGACTGCTGCCGTCCGAGAACGAGAAGGACCTGATCAAGCGGGTCGTCGGCGTGGGCGGCGACCGTGTCCAGTGCTGTGACAAACAGGGCCGGGTCACCGTCAACGGCGTCCCCCTGAACGAGGACTACCTGTACCCGGGCAACGTGCCGTCCCTGACGCCGTTCGACATCACCGTGCCCGAGGGGCGGCTGTGGGTGATGGGCGATCACCGGTCGAACTCCGCCGACTCCCGCTACCACCAGGACACCGACTACGGCGGCACGGTCTCGGAGGACGAGGTGGTGGGCCGGGCCATGGTCATCGCCTGGCCGTTCGGTCACTGGAGCACGCTGGAGGAGCCGACGACCTACGCCTCCGTGTCGGACTCGGCGTCCGGGTCGACCGCCGCGGCCCCGCTGTCGCATAGGGTTGCCCCGGACGGTCCCAATGGAATGGTCCAACTCCCGAGCCCTGCGGAACTCCCGCTCGTTATGGGAGTGGTGGGCCTGCGCCGGGCATGGCGCGGGCGGCGGCAGAGAGTGAGGAGTCGGCGTGGGGGATGTGGCGGTTGGCGCACGGTCCGGTCAGGGCGGCGAGGAGCACCGCGGACGCCCCGCGGAGTCGGCCGACCAGGCCCCGGACAGCGCCGTACCCTCGGGGAGTGAGGAACAGGCGGGCGAGGACGGCAGGGTGAGCGAGGACCGTACGGCACCCGACGGCCAGGGCGACAAGCCCAAGGCGCAGCCGAAGCCGCCCCGCTCCTTCTGGAAGGAGCTGCCGATCCTGATCGGTATCGCGCTGGTCCTCGCGCTGCTGATCAAGACGTTCCTGGTGCAGGCGTTCTCCATCCCCTCCGACTCGATGCAGAACACCCTCCAGCAGGGTGACCGCGTCCTGGTCGACAAGCTCACCCCCTGGTTCGGTTCCGAGCCCGAGCGCGGTGAGGTCGTCGTCTTCCACGACCCCGACAACTGGCTGGCGGGCGAGCCGACGCCCAACCCGAACCCCCTGCAGAAGGTGCTCAGCTGGATCGGTCTGATGCCGTCCGCCGAGGAGAAGGACCTGATCAAGCGGGTCGTCGGGGTCGGCGGAGACACGATCGAGTGCAAGGGCACCGGCCCGCTGACGGTCAACGGCGTGGCGCTGAACGAGCCGTATGTGTACCCGGGCAACACCCCGTGCAGCCAGGACGACCAGGGAGGCCAGTTCAAGGTCAAGGTCCCCGACGGGTTCATCTGGGTGATGGGCGACCACCGGCAGAACTCCCGGGACTCGCGCTACAACCAGGCCGACAGGAACGACGGTTTCGTCCCGGTGGACAAGGTCGTCGGCCGTGCCGTCGTCATCGCCTGGCCGATCAACCGCTGGAACAACCTGCCCGTCCCGGACACCTTCGACCAGCCCGGCCTGGCCGCCGGATCGACGTCCGCAGCCGTGCTGACGGCGGCGCCCCAGGGCGTCGCGCTCGTCGGCGCGGTGCCGCTGGTGCTCTGGCGGCGCCGGCGGTACGGCGTCGGTGAGGGCCGCAGACAGGGCTGACCCGGTCCGGTACCGCCGGGTAGGGTGCCGCCCATGAGTGGTCGGAGCACGACGCGTACGGTCCCCGGCGGCACCGCCCGGGCGGGTGGCGGGCGGACCGGGCAGCGGCTGTCCGGGCTGGCCGTGGCGCTCGGACTGGTGCTGTTCCTCGGCGGGTTCGCCTGGGGCGCGGTGCTCTACCGGCCGTACACCGTGCCCACTCCGTCCATGGCGCCGACGATCGGCGCCGGTGACCGGGTGCTGGCCCAGCGAGTCGACGGCGGTGACGTCCACCGCGGTGACGTGGTCGTCTTCACCGACACGGCCTGGTCGGACCTTCCTCTGGTGAAGCGGGTGGTCGCCGTCGGCGGCGACACCGTCTCCTGCTGCCAGGACGGAAAGCTGAAGGTCAACGGTGAGGAGATCGACGAGCCCTATCTCGCCGAGGGCAAGGCGGCCGAGTTCGGCAGGATCCCCGAGGTGACCGTGCCGAAGGGGCGTCTGTTCCTGCTCGGTGACGAGCGCTCCGGGTCGCTGGACTCCACGGCCCATCTGACGGACGCGGCGAGAGGCACCGTCTCCCGCGGCTCGGTCCAGGCGAGGGTCGAGGCCGTGGTCTGGCCGATGAACGGCATGCTGAAGGCGCCCGCCGGCTTCGAGGAGGTCGGCGCGCTGTCCTCGCCGGGCCCGCTGCGGACCGTGGTCGCGCTGGTGATCGGCGGTGTCGTGCTCATCCTCGGCGGGGCCGCCTACGGTCCTCTCGCCAAGCGGGCGGCGGCGTCCCGCGCCCGGACGGACGCGGGGACCGCCGGTGCCCGCTGAGCCGGCCGGGGACGCCCTCCCGGGCGGACTGCGCAGGGTCGCCCGGGTCGTCCTGCTCGACCCGCGGGACCGCATCCTGCTGCTGCACGGCCATGAACCGGACGACCCCGCCGACGACTGGTGGTTCACGCCCGGGGGCGGCCTGGAGGGCGACGAGACCCGTGAACAGGCCGCCCTGCGGGAACTCGCCGAGGAGACCGGAATCACCGAGGTCGACCTCGGGCCCGTGCTGTGGCGGCGGCGGTGCTCCTTCCCGTTCGCCGGGCGCCGCTGGGACCAGGACGAGTGGTACTACCTCGCCCGCACCGCCCGGACGGCGACCGCGCCCACGGCGCTGACCGAACTGGAGCGGCGCAGTGTCGACGGAGCCCGCTGGTGGACGTGGACGGAACTCGCCCGGGCACATGAGACGGTGTATCCGACCAGACTTGCCGGGCTGCTGCGCACACTGCTCGACGATGGTCCCCCGGCCCGACCCGTGACCCTGGACACCGAAATCGTCCGGTGATTCCCGGGACTGGCGCACAATGGTGGGATCGCACGGGTGAAGGGGAACATGCCATGAGCGCCGAGGACCTCGAGAAGTACGAGACCGAGATGGAGCTCAAGCTCTACCGGGAGTACCGCGATGTCGTCGGTCTGTTCAAATTCGTGATCGAGACCGAGCGCCGCTTCTATCTGACCAACGACTACGAGATGCAGGTGCACTCGGTCCAGGGTGAGGTGTTCTTCGAGGTCACGATGGCGGACGCCTGGGTGTGGGACATGTATCGGCCGGCCCGGTTCGTGAAGCAGGTACGGGTACTGACGTTCAAGGACGTGAATATCGAGGAGCTCAACAAGAGCGACCTCGAGCTCCCCGGCGGGTGACCGGTTTATCCACAGCCGCGGGGTTCTGCACCAAGATCCACTTCATGGGGCGGGATGCGTGACGGTTGGCGCCGGAGGTGGTGCCGACATGAACGCACATCGCGCACGCAGCGCACTCGGCGCATACGGCGAGAGCCTGGCCGCACGGCGGCTGGCCCAGGCCGGGATGACGGTCCTGGAGCGCAACTGGCGCTGTGGCAGGACCGGTGAGATCGACATCGTGGCCCGGGACGGGGACGCACTGGTCGTCTGCGAGGTGAAGACCCGCAGGGCAGGGCCCTTCCAGCACCCCATGGAAGCCGTCACCGCGGCCAAGGCCGACCGCCTGAGGGGCCTCGCCGAACGATGGCTCCAGGAACACGGGGGAGCGCCGCCCGGCGGGGTCCGCATCGACCTGGTCGGCGTGCTGCTGCCGGCCCGCGGGGCGCCCCTCGTCGAGCATGTCCGGGGGGTGGCCTGACATGGGGTTCGCGCGTACGTGCTCGGTGACGCTGGTGGGCGTCGAGGGCGTGGTCGTGGAGGTCCAGGCCGATCTGGAGCCAGGAGTCGCCGCCTTCACGCTGGTGGGGCTGCCGGACAAGAGCCTGACGGAGAGCAGGGACCGGGTCAGGGCGGCCGTGGTGAACTCCGGCGGCGAGTGGCCGCAGAAGAAGCTCACCGTGGGCCTCAGCCCGGCGTCCGTCCCGAAGTCCGGCAGCGGGTTCGACCTGGCTGTCGCCTGCGCGGTGCTCGGCGCCGCCGAACGGATCGACCCACGGGTGCTCGGCGACATCGTCATGATCGGCGAGCTGGGGCTGGACGGCCGGGTGCGGCCGGTACGCGGCATCCTCCCGGCCGTCCTGGCGGCGGCCGACGCGGGATACGAGCAGGTGGTGGTGCCCGAGTGCGCCGCCGCCGAGGCCTCACTGGTGCCGGGGGTGTCCGTCCTGGGTGTCCGCAGCCTGCGCCAGCTGATCGCCGTACTCGCCGACGAGCCCGTGCCCGAGGAGACCGAGGAGCAGACGGGGCCCGACCCGCTGCTGGCGGCGCTGCGGGCCCCCGGCACCGGGGCGGACACCGGCATGCACGGCTCCGGCTCGGCGGCGCAGGACCAGGGCCACGACCTCGCGGACGTGGTGGGCCAGCGGTCGGCGCGGACGGCGGTGGAGGTCGCCGCCGCCGGCGGACACCACCTCTTCCTCGAAGGGCCGCCGGGCGCCGGCAAGACGATGCTCGCGGAACGGCTGCCGTCGATCCTGCCGTCCCTGGACCGGCAGGCCTCGCTCGAGGTGACGGCCGTGCACTCCGTGGCGGGACTGCTGCCCCTCGGCAAACCCCTGATCGACACGGCCCCCTACTGCGCCCCGCACCACTCGGCCACCATGCAGGCACTCGTCGGCGGCGGCCCCGGCACCGCACGGCCCGGAGCGGTGTCCCTCTCCCATCGAGGCGTTCTGTTCCTGGACGAGACTCCGGAGTTCAGCAGCAAGGCCCTGGACGCCCTGCGGCAGCCGCTGGAGGCCGGGCACGTGGTCATCGCGCGCAGCGCGGGCGTAGTGCGCTTCCCCGCGCGTTTCCTGATGGTGCTCGCCGCCAACCCCTGCCCCTGCGGGCGGTTCTCGCAGACCAACGACCAGTGCGAGTGCCCGCCCTCCGCGATCCGCCGCTACCAGGCCCGGCTCTCCGGGCCGCTGCTCGACCGGGTCGACCTGCGGGTCGAGGTCGACCGTGTCACCCGCGACCAGCTGACGGCGGCGGGCGCCCGGGGCGAGACCACCGCCGCGGTCGCGGACCGGGTACGCGCGGCCCGGGACCGTGCCGCGGCGCGGCTCGCCGGCACCCCGTGGCGCAACAACAGCGAGGTCCCAGGCCGGGAGCTGCGCAGCCGCTGGCACGCCGTCCCAGGGGCCATGGACGACGCCGAGCGGAGCCTGGAGCGGGGGGTGCTCACCGCCCGGGGGCTCGACCGGGTGCTGCGCGTCGCCTGGACCGTCGCCGACCTGGCCGGTCACGACCGGCCCGACGTCACGGACGTCGCCCTCGCCCTGCAACTGCGCACCGGCGTCCCGCGCGGCGTGCCCATGGCCATCGGGGCGGGGGTGTGAACGCCGTGGACGGCCCCGAGGAGGCGCTGCTCGGCCGGATCCTCCTCACCCGGGTCATCGAGCCCGGCGACGAGACCGGCGGACGGTGGGTGCGGGAACTCGGCGTGGACACCGTGGTACGACGGCTGCGGGAACGCGGGGATCCACTGCCGGGCGCGAGCGCGAAACGGTGGGCAGGGCTGCTGGCCCGGGCCGGGCGGGCCGAACCCCGCAAGGACCTCGCCGTCGCGCGGGACGCCGGGGTGCGCTTCGTGGTCCCCGGCAGCGCGCAATGGCCCGGGCAGCTCGACGACCTGGGCGACGCCCGGCCCCTCGGGCTGTGGGTGCGCGGGGGAGCGGACCTGAGGATGTGGGCGCTGCGCTCGGTCGCCGTCGTCGGCGCCCGCGCCTGCACCGGGTACGGGGCACACATGGCCGCCACCCTCGCGGCCGGCCTCGCCGAACGCGGCTGGATCGTCGTCTCCGGCGGCGCCTACGGGGTCGACGGCGCCGCCCACCGCGGCGCGCTCGGCTCGGGCGGCGCCACCGTCGCCGTACTCGCCTGCGGGGTCGACCGGCCCTATCCGCGCGGCCATGCCGGGCTGATCGGCCGTATCGCGGAACAGGGCCTGGTCGTCGGCGAGTTGCCGCCCGGCGATCATCCGACACCGAGCAGATTCATCCTCCGTAACCGGGTGATGGTCCTTTCTCTGGGGGTGACATGCGTCGTGAAGCTTGTCGAGGGCACTTCGCGCAGCTCAGAGCCGGTGACGACGACAGTAACGAGTGCAACAGGTGTGGCGCTATCACTGGATAGGGTGAGTCAGAAGGCTCGCCACTGGGGGCCGCCGATGTAGATCGGCGGCCCCCAGTCGAGATCGACTCAGACCTTGCGCGGACTCGCCGCCTAGTTTGATCTTGATACGTCAGCCACCCGTCAGGCTTCCACTGGTAGTCGGATCTCAGGGACCGATGCCGCTCTGCGTCCGCGAGGGTATTCCGACACCTGGGGCCCGGGATCTGCTGGTCCGGCCAGCCCACGAGACACCGGCCCACACCCGTCACATATGTTGGCCGCTGGTCACCCTGGCCCGTGGCTCTTCTTCACGCGGCTATGGTCTTTTCGTAAACGACCTGCCGGTGGTACCTCTAGTGAGTCTTTCGCAGAAATTGGCGGCGGCGTTCAGGGGGAGATGTTGGATCCGAGTCAGGGCGCACGGGGGGCAGCAAGTGGGGAAGGTGCCCGGTCGCTCATCCTCAACTATCCGACGGCCATGCAGTTTCCGGCCATGCCGTCGCCTGAGAAGATAGTTTTCGGCTACGATCCCGACGAGTTTGAGAAATTCGTCGAGGAGTGGGTGCCTGCGCTGGACAGCCTGTACGTGCGGGTAGAGCGCCAGGGAGGCGCTGGCGACCACGGCATCGACGTGGCCGCATTCCTTACTCGTCAGGGCTTGGAAGGTCCGTGGCACAACTACCAGTGCAAGCGTTACAAGGGAACGTTGGCCTGGAGCACCGCTGCGGGTGAGATCCGCAAGATGTTCGCGGGCGTGGTCACCGATCAGTTCATCGTGCCGGAGCAGTACACCTTCGTCGCCCCGTCCATCGGTCCCAGTCTGCAGCAGGCCCTGCAACGCCCGCTCCGTACCCGCAAGGAGTTCGTGGAGGCGCTGCGCGAGACCACGGACAGGGTCATCACAGACCTGAGCCCGCGGTTGAGGCGCGAGGTTGAGGAGTTGGCGGCGGAAACGTCGTTCGAGATCTTTGAGACCGTCAACATGAAGAAGATGCTCGAACAGCACAAGACTACTGACTTCTGGGTGAAACGATTCCCGCCGGAGTCCCCGCCCCGCCCGGTCGTCAAGGAGCCGCCCGAGGAGCCGGAGCCGCACGAGGCCCGCTACATGCAGCAGCTCGTCCAGGTCTACGCCGAGCGCTGGCCCAGTGGTGCCAGCACCATGGCCCAGATTGTGCAACATCCCACGGCTGGACCACACTTGCGCCACCAGCGTGAGGCGTTCTTCAGTGCCATGTCCCTGCGCCGCTTCGGGGAGGAGGCTTACCCTGCGGGTCATTTCGAAGCCATCGTCAAGGACATCTACGACGCCGTGGTCGACGTGGCGAGAGACGACCACCCCACGGGGTGGAAGCGTCTGCAGGCTGTCACCTCACAGGCCATCAGTGCCGGTCTGACGCAGACGATTCTCGCTCAGCACGTGAGAACTCTGGACCGCAAAGGGGTATGTCACCACCTGGCGAACGAGAACGAGCTCACGTGGTGTGAGGGAGAAGGGACATGAAGCCGCTGAACAGTCCGCTGGAGATCGGCGTGCGGGCACTGGTGCTGCTCTCGGAGAGCCATCCCGATGCTCTGGACCTGGCCCAGCTCGCGCTCTTAGACCATGCCGTGCTGCACAGCGCCGAGTTCGACGGACCGCCCAGCCTGCACCCGGATCTGCCAGCTCGTTCGGGTGAGCTCGGTCTGAAGCGCACGGTCCTCGAACAGGCCCTCCTGGTGCTCATCCGCGCCGGCCTGGCCGAACTCGAAGCTGACGGCACTGGCCTGGTCTACCGGGCCACGGAACGCGGCCCGGCCTTCGTGGACGTTCTTGAAGCCCCCTACATCCTGCGGCTCCGCGAGCGCGCTGAGTGGGCCGTCCACCAATGGGCTCCGGACACCGACGTACGTGCCACCACCGGGTCCTTGCTGACGACTCCCTCTGCCCCCGTGACCACCCGTCCTTTCGAGGGCCCTCGTGGGTAGTCTCCAGCTGGTCCACCTCACTTACGCTGGCTCGGGCAAGCCATCAGCGCAAATCGTCTTCGGGCCCGAACTGACCGCGATCTACGGCGCCTCCGACACCGGAAAGACCTTCATCGTCAGGTCTATCGAGTACATGCTCGGCGGCGCCCAACTGACCATGACCCCGCATGCCGAGGGATACACCCAGATCCTTCTCGGGCTGCTGCTGCCCGACGGCAGCCCGCTAACCCTCGTCCGGCGCCCCGGCACCAACTCCACGCACCTGCACTACGAGGACCTCCGCGACCTGGTCCACCGGCCGGCGGACGCCGTCGTGAGCTCGGTGCACAATGCCCGCAGCAAGAACAGCCTCTCGGTCCACTTGATGCGCGCCATGGGCTTAGACGAGGTCCTCATCCGGAAGAACGAAGCTGGTGGCACCCGCTCTCTGGCTCTGACCGATCTGGTGCACCTGTCCGTGGTTACGGAGGATCGCATGATCGCAATGCGCTCCCCGGTCCTGCGTACCGGCACCGCCAGCACCCGCACTGCGGAGACATCGGTCATGCGGTTCCTCCTGACTGGGGAGGGAGACCCTTCCGTCGATACCGGGCCCAACGCGGGACAGCGGCGTGTGAACAGGGGAAAGATCAGTCTTCTGGACCAGCTCGTGCTCGACTTGTCGGCGAAGCTTGAGTCGAACGAGTCTGAGCGGGACCTCAGGGACCGCCTGGCGCGGGTCAAATCCGCGATCGACGCGCAGAGCTATGCCCTGCGCGCGGCTGATGAAGGGCACCGCGAAGCGGTACGCGACCGTATGTCCCACGCCCGACGACTTGCTGCGCTAGATGAGCGGCTGGCTGAGGTCAGCGATCTGCTGGGACGGTTTCGCCTGCTTGAGGACCAGTACCGCTCCGATCTGGAGCGTTTGGTCATGGTCAACGAGGCTGGCAGCATCCTTGGCTACTTCCGCGTCGGAACCTGCGTCTTTTGCGGGGCGGATCCCGAGCACCAGCACCCCGGCCACAGCCAGCAGGAGGCCACTCAGCTCCACATCGCGGTGCAGGCGGAGGCCGCGAAGACCACCGCCCTGCTCAACGACCTCCTACCGACCATCGCCGACCTCGCGAGCGAACAGGAAGAAGGCGCCCGGACCTGGCGGGCCGTCAAGAACGACCTGGAGTCACTGGACGAACTCATCGCCGAAGCTGAGAGCCAGCTCGCACCGCTCAGAGAGGGCCTTCAGGAGCTGCTGGAGGCACGATCTGAAGTCGAGCGGGGCCTGGAACTTCATGCGCGGATAGCGGAACTTGAGGACAAGCGCTCTCGTCTGTACGGGGAGGGAGCGGTGCCAGCTACCCGGCCTGCGGAGTACATCGTGGCGCGGGTCGTCAACGACTTCGACTCGGTCCTCCAACATACCCTGGGCAGCTGGGACGTACCGGCGGTCGACAACTCCGGTTACGACCAGTACAACGCCGAGATCCGGGCCGGGGGCCGTCCGCGCGCCGGTCGTGGCAAGGGCGTGCGATCCGTGCTGCATTCGGCCTTCACTACCTCCCTGGCCCGCTTCTGCATCGAGCGAGACCTCCCCCACCTCGGCTTCGTCGTCCTAGACTCCCCCGTGGTCACCTACCGCCAGCCAGTGAAGAAGAACATTCCACAAGACCCCGACCTACCCGACGTGCGCATCACATCCACCGTCGTGGACAGCTTCTACGAGGACATGCTTGCCTTCCCTGGCCAGGCTGTGATCATCGAGAATGGCGATCCGCCCCTCGGCGTCCTCTCCGAGGCCACCACCTATCATTTCACTGCCGCCGACGGCCGCCCTGGCTTCTTCCCGTGAGCCCCGTCGATTCCATGATCTGCAGTGGCTGCGCTGCAGTACCGAAGCCGCCTATTCCCTATGTAGTGATCAGGTGTGGCTAATTCCGGAGTTGCTCGACGAAAAGGCGCGCATATCGACCCCAGTCGATTCGAGCTTTCCTTATTCTTTCCACAGCTCGCCCAGAAGGCATTTCGTCTTCCATGCGGGCCCAGGAGATAAGAAGGAGGGCGAGTGTCGTTGCCGCCTGCGAATCTTCTCCGTCCATAATCTTCCAGATTTCATTTCCCATGGGGTGTCGAAGGTTCAACTCGACTTGACACGTTCCAGGGAGGAAGGTGACCTTAAACATCTCGGGGCCATTCCAGCCGGCCGCGACAATTCTTGTGTGAAGGGAATTCCCTTCATTGGCTGGCGCATCCATCAGCGTCTGCCACTCTTCCGGTTCCAATTCGGAAGTCGGCGAACTGACCCACTCAGGTTCAGGTCTTGCCACCTCAGTGACCTCAGGTGCTCCGGTCGCTTCTGGTGGGGAGAGCGGTGGAGGGGTGGGCTCAGGGGGCGACTCTGACTGTTCTCCCGCAGGAGTTTGGATTGACTCCCAGAGTGATCGGAAGCGGTCAATCTCGGACAGTGCTGTCTCACGTCTCGCGAGCGTGAGCAATGCGTCCACCAGTGCTTCCACTTTGAGCCATCGCGGTACGCGGCGGCCTGTCAGGATATTGGCGACGGTCTGATGAGACATGGAGTCCCTGGCAAACTCTGATCGCGTGATTGCCTTGCTTATTACCCGGGTGCTCGGGAATCCGGCTAGCCGATAGAGGTCGTGCAGCGCTGTCAACAGATTTCGGTGCGGCCCCGGCGAGATCTCTGATTCGGATGGCAGAGCAATCAGGCTCAACCTCACTCCTGTCACTATCCCCCCACTGGTGGCGTTCACTGGTTATCGTTAAGGAAGTGCTCAACTACTGCCTTCATTGCGCCTCCAATAGCAGCCGAAGCCAACGCCAGGCCAACTCGTAGCCCGGTTCGTTCCTCTGCTTCGCTTTGCGAGTTCACAGACGCCGACTCGCGCTCGGGGTTCGGCTCGAACGTCTTCTTCTGGGAGGTGCTCATGGCTTAATCCTGAGATCACCATCGCACCCGTCAGACACTCGTGAACGCTAGTTGACAGAACTTTACAGACCTGACCAGGACGGGACAGGGCGGTCGCACGGTGCACGCCAAAGCGGCGGCCATATCGGCCCGCCTGGAGGCGCTCGTCACGACTGCCGGGACGAACCGGTCCGCACTGCACAGCCAGTCGGCGGCCGCCCGGTTTGTGGTGCTGCCCCTCGTGCGGGACCGGACGGCCGACGGTAGGTCGCCGACGCGCATGTGGTGGAGTGGGACCCTTGGGGCGGGTGTGAGCTCAACCGGCGCTGCGGACAGGGCCAGAGGCGTTCGTGCGCGAGCTTGCTGGCTTTCACTGTCTAGGTTCAAGTTCCGCCGCGAACAGAACGGCAGCCGCCTTGAGGATTCCGTTAAGGCGGCGCAGGTCAGCGTTCTCCTTCTCAAGCTGACGAACTCGGTCCGTGGCGCTCGCAGTAGTTTCTGCATTTCGACCAGCTTCCGCATCAGCTTTTTTGACCCAATGCCGAAGCACCTCTGGATGGACCCCTAGCAGTTCTCCCACCTGCCGCACGATGCCCGAGCGTCCAGGGTTGGTCGACCTCATCTCAATGACCATCCGAACCGCCCGCTCCATCAACTCTGCTGGGTACTTCCTCGGGGTCGGCATAGAGGTCCTCTCTAAGAAATCTAGCTTCGTCGACGGTCACACCTTGACTCGACAAGCCTTGAAGCGCAGCATTCAGCGCCGATTATGCACAACTGTTCATGGCAGTCAAATGGGCGCAGATGTCAAGTCAAGTTCGTGCCTCACCTTGATCCGCCTGATCCTCAACTCCACACCTTCGGCATGCATGTGCGTCGGTTGCGTGAGGCTCGTGGGCTCACCCTTGAGGAGCTCGCCAGCAGAAGTGGCATGAGCTTCCGCGGAGTGGTCTACATCGAGCACGGTCGTCGCAACCCAAGCTTGACCACCTTGATCAAGCTTGCCCGCGGCTTGCAGGCCGAGCCCTCCACGCTCCTCGGAGTCTTCGACAGCTGCGACAGGGGCAGTGACTGAACCGCTCCAGGTCTGATGAAGCTCTCTCCCCCGGACTGCCGGCGGCGGTTCTCACCGAGCTGTTGGGAACAGCCGGGAAACCGCCACCGCCTGGGCCCAGTCCGAAGGCTCGATACGCCGCGCAACGACTGCCCCCATGCTTTGGTGAGCCCACAGCGGGCGCTTGTGAAACTCCGAGCGCTTGACGGTCCAGCGGCCCTATCGTTTCGGCCATGGATGCAGAGCAGTTGAAGGGTTCATCCCAGAGATGGATGAATGCCGCACTGGCAGCCTTCGTTGAGGGCCCCGAGGGCTACGATTTCGCCGTCCACCACGCTGGAGTCGCTACTGAGCATCTACTCAAGGCGTACCTCGCTGGGATTCATCCAGCTCTGATTGTCGACGGCCGGCACTTCGACTCGTTGCTCCATGCCACGGGCCTTGGCTCCTACGCAGGCCCACTGACCAAGATCAAGACCATCGGCCTTGCTGACGCACATGAACGAGTGGTCAAACTCCTTCCCAAGAAGATCCCGATCGACAAGAAGGCTCTTGAACCCCTGTCGGATGCCCGCAATGGAGTTGCCCACAGTGCGATACACGACTCAGCGCAAGCCGAAGCAGTGTTCACAATTTGCCTACGCCTTGTCGACCCGGTTCTCGAAGAACTCAAAGTTGATCCGAACAGCTACTGGGGCCCATACCTAGTCCTGCACGACAAACTGGTCGATGAGCAGGTACGGCAGGAGCGCGTCGCGGTGGAAGCTCTGCTGATCAAGGCCCGTTCGTTGTTCGAACAGCGCTTCGGGCACATGTCCCGCAAAGAGCGTGACGTAGTGCTGGCCGCAATCACCAGCAAGCCGATGATCACCATGAGCCGGGAAGCGCCGAGGGAGTGCCCGGCCTGCGGCTCTCAGGGGTGGGTGGCCGGCGACGTGAGTGTCGTTCACCACCACGGCGGCGGCGCCCACCCGAAAGAGCTCTACCTCGACCCCCATGGGTTTCACTGCGCAGCGTGCGACCTCGAAGTGGGCACCAAGCTTCTCTTGCACTTGGGTGACCTGGCCCAGGGCATCTTCTTAGATGGCGACCTTTACGACTACATCGACAACGAACCGCCCGTAGACGAACAAATCTACAGAGGCCATTGAGCCCAACCACCGTTACTTTGCAGGTTCCGTTGAATCCGTCAGGTTCCAATATCCCAAGAAGGGAAACTGACGGTCATTCACTACTTGGGGTCGCGGACCACAGGTCGGCGACCCCAAGTCACTTGCCGATTGAGATCGACTCAGACCTTGCGTGCCGGGATGGCGTAGGTATTGAAAAGTTGATCGCCGTTCAGGCGGTTTGCCACGAGATGGGTAGCAACGGTGCCCTCGTCGCGCCACAGGCCCAGTCCGTCGGCCAGGGCAATCGTGTACCTGGTCACGGCAGCTTTGAGGGCGTCGAGCTTGTCAGGCGTGATGACGACCATGCCCGGCTCCGGGGTGCCCAGCGAGTCGCAAATATTGCTGGGGTGGAGCATGACCGGCAGGGGAGTGGCTTCCGGATACTCGCGGCGATCCCATCGGACGCTGCCGCCGAGCTGGTCCAGATCGTGCTTCGAGATGGTGTTGGTGGTGCAGCCCGTCTTGAGTTCTGTGACGGCATGCCGAGTCGAGCTGAGAATCCAGAGGTTGTCTGGACCTTCGCCGCCGCTCTCCTTGTCGGGGCGGCTGCTGGCGAACCCGAGGTGCCGTCCCAGCTGCTGCCAGGCGGCTTCGGCCTGGTTTGTGCGCTCCTCGTCCCAGGCGACATCCTCCAGCAGGGCCTTGACTCCGAGGACGAGTTGAGTTGGATTGTCGTATGTTGCGGCCAGGAACGCGGCTGCTTCTCGGGCTTGAACGGCCCCGGCCTTGGCCTTGGCGGGGGCGATTCCGGCAGCTGGTCGCAATACCGCGTGGTTGAGTCCCGTAGCGTTCACGAGCACCTGCTGGGCCCGGTGCGAGTCGGTGAAGTGAAGGTATCCAGCCCGCTGCTCCAGCAGCCATCCCCGCAAGGCTGGATCATCCGTCTGGTTGATCACCTGCACAAAACGTTCAGCTGCATTGCTGGTCTGGCCGACGACGGCCAGGTCGAATGCCTTCCGACTCGCGATGGCCTCGGGGCGGATTCTCGTGTACTCGGAGTAGCGGACCGTGGCCGTGCGGCGCCGGCTCTCCTCAACCCAGGCCGGATCTCGGCTGAGGAAAACGGAGAGAGCCTCCCGAATCGAGCCGATTCCCTCACCTTTGATCTGGAGGGCCAGTTCCTGGCTGAGCCCAAGCTGGGCCTGGGTCGCGTTGGAGAACATCGACAGGCGGTTCGGCTCCGTCGTGGCTCGGGCGAGGTTGGCTCCGAGAAGTAGAACTGCGCAGTGGTCGTCCCGATCACGCACGCCTCGGCCCATGCCCTGCTCGATCCTCTGGATCTCACGGGCTGTGACCGTCGGGCTGCCGGTCAGGGCATCCGCTTCGCGACGGTCGGCGCCGCTCATCGGAGTGGGGACGCCATCGAGAATCAGGAGGCGACAGGCGTCGCCGGGCAGGTCGACCCCGTCGTACTTGTTGATCAAGACCACGAGGCGGCCGCGTGTGGACTTGAGGGATTCCACTCCGGCCGCGAGGTCATTGACTCTGAGTACGGCGTCCGCGAACGGCTTCCACGGCTCTGCGGCCGGCCCACTGGGCACGATGACGACGACGTTGATCGGCTCTGAGTCGGGGGCACCGTCACCGTTCCGGTCACCGGTGGCGAATTGCCGGGCAAGCCATCTGATGGCCCCGGCGTCGAGGTTCGGGTTGAGCGCCAGCGGAGAAAGGATCAACCGGTCGCCGAGGTCCGCCGCGCTTCCTGGAGTGACGGGTTTGACCAGGAGTTCCGGGTCGGCATCGAGCGAGGTCACGAGCACGCTGTCGTCTGCGAGAGTGGCGGTGAGGTAGACGCGGCGGCGGGCCTTCGCGAAGGACGGGATCATGTGGATGGGCGGGCACGGCGGACGGATCTCGAAGCCTTGGCTGGTCGCGGTCGCGGCGCACAGCGGGAGGACGTCCGCGATCAGGGGCCACGTGAACCGGAACTTGTCGTTGCTTTCCCGGTGTGGGTGCAGCAGCTCCATGACGTCCTGGGCCCGGTCCGCCCATGCCCAGAACGGGACTCGGATGGCCGCCGTGTACTCCGCTGTGCTGATGTCTGCCCATGCCTTCGCGGACTGTCGGCGCAGGTCGCCCTCGAACATGTCCAGGAGCGGCTGATAGGCGGCGTGCCCGCGGGCGATGTTGAGCGTGAACTGAGCCTCTGTGGCCGCCAGCGCAGCGTGGGCGTCGTCAACGATCACGACGCCCAGATCCATGGGCGGGTGTGATCCGCCGATCACTCCGAAGCGGGACAGGCCGTTGACGAGGGTGTGGAAAGTGGTGATCAGGATTGCCCGCTCGGCGCGGAACTCCATGTCGTCCGGGTCGCTGGCTGTCGCGAGTCCCAGCCGGTGGGCCTCGGCTCGGGCCTGGGATGCCAGGTAGTTGTCGGGCGTGAGATAGACGGCCTTGCCGATGCCCTCGTTCAGGGTGCTTTGCGCGATCAGCAGGCCGACGACCGTCTTGCCGCCCCCCGTGTTCTGCTTGATCACGACGTCATGGTTGTCTCTGATGTCGAACCATGATTCGAATACCTCGCCCTGTTCCTGGCGGAGGTACGGGAAGGGGCGGTTCGGCAGTCCGTTGAAGATGTCGCGCGGGCGGATGAGCGGTGCACGATCGCCCTTGCCCAGCCTGCTCAGATCCAGAGGCATGTCCTTCGAGTCCCCTTTCCCGCCGGCTGCGGACGCTGCCGGTCTCGCATTGTCATCATGCCGTTGCCGGTGCCCTCGATGCACAACGATTAGTGACGCTGCGTGCGCCAGCCGCTGGCCAGGGGCGGCCTGCCCAACGGTTGGCGCTTCAGCGGCAAGCGTGATCAATTTCGTTGGTTGAGGGTCCGGGTCAGCTCGCGGTTGGCGCCTCGTGCCGCCGCGAGCTCCTCGGTCCGTTCGTCGAGCTGACCGCGTACTTCCGCGAGTTCTTGCTCAAAGAGCGCGATGCGCCGCTGTAGCTGGTCGACGTCGGTCGGGGCGCCGAGTCCGGAGTCGGCCCATGCGGAATCGCCGAGCGATTCGGAGAGGCGTCTCTCCAGTTGCCGGACCCGCTGGGCGAGCCGCGTGTTGCGCTCCAGCGCGTTGGCCAGGTCCGCCTGGAGCGAGGCCCTGGTCACGGCTGCCTGCCGCCCTTCAGACGGGGGGCTGGCCGCGGCGGTGTGGACGCGTTCGAGCAGGTCTCGGTGCCGATAGAGGAAGGTGCGATCGACTCGCGCCGCGCGAGCGAGCCCGGACACGGTGATGTCCTCGCCGCTTCGCAGGGCTGCGTCGATGGCCTTGAGGACGCGTTCGCGCCGACGGGCCGAGTCGGCCCGCTTTCCTTCGATCATGGGGGCGGTCATGAGGCTCTTCCAGGACGGAGGTCGGGCAGCGGCTGGCGGATCTTTGGCATTCCGAGCGAGACGACGTGGCGGCTGTTGTGGACCAGTCCGACGGCCTGCTCGATCTGGGTCCGGTCTTCGTCGGTGAGGCCGTCGAGGTCCTCGCGGACACGGCGGACCAGGCGCCTCACCCGGGTGATCTCCTCGTCCGAGGGCATTGCCTCGCCCTTGGCCCATGAATCGGCGTCCGCGAAGGCCGCGAGCCGTTCCCGGTTCCGCAGCAGATCGGCCAGGTATGCCTCCAGGTCCGGCAGATATGACACGTCGGTGCGGAAGTGTCCGCAGCCGACGCAGCGGAACCGCACCGGGCAGTCATGGCCGCCGGCCGCGACGTTCGACGGCTCGGAGCAAACGCCGTAGGGAACGGCGACTTCGCCGACGGCTCGGCGGGCGTGTTCGGAGTCGAGTAGGTTCTTGGCCTGGCGCCAGACGCGGTTGCCGTGCCGGTCGAACTGCATGGCGGTGACGCGGTCGATGGCCTCTCGGCGGCGGGTCTCGCCAACGCGGTAATAGCGTTGAGTGGTGTCGAGTTGGCGATGATCCATAAGCCCTCTGAGGACGTCGATGGGGACGCCCGCGTCGGCATGTCGTTGTGCGTAGGTGTGCCGGTAGGCGTAGGGGAAGATGTTCGCCTTGTCGTAGGGGAGCATCTCGGTGACGCGTTCGCCGTCGCGCAGAACCACGGTGGGGACGAGGAAGTCGGGCAGCGAGTTGACCCAGTTCCGATGGGCGTCGCTGATCCACCCGTCGCTGACCGGCTTCGTGCCGTCCGGGTTCATCCGGATCGAGGGAAGCAGCTTGAGGTCCTTGACCGGGGTGTCCGGGAACCGGGCCCGCGCACGTTTCTGCTGATCGAGGATGACCGTTGCGGTCGCCTCGGGGATGGGCAGCCGCCGCCCGTTCCTGAGTGCCTTGTGGTTGTCGTAGACCAGCACGGGTTTGCCGTCGCTGTCGCGTTCGAGGCAGTCCCAGCCCAGCGTGCGGATCTCGCCGGGGCGCCGTCCGGTGTCCATGAGCAGCTCGACGACGGTGCGGATCACCGGGTCCTCGCCGGAGCCCAGCGAGTTCAGGTGGTCGCAGAGCTGGCGCATCACCTCCGGCGGAAGGTCGTGGCCGGCCTCCGTGTCCTCCGGATCGTCGGGGACGTCCTCCCAGCGCAGGCAGAAGTCGCTGCTCAGGCCGTGCAGCGGGTGACCTGGCTGGTCCAGGCCGAGCGTTCTCATCCTGGTCAGCAGCCGTCTGACGTCCCGGCCGATCCGGCAGCGGCGCACCGCGCTGATCTCCTCTCGTTCGTGCAGGAACCGGAGCCGGTTGAGGAAGTGCAGCACGTCCTCGCGGCCGAGCAGCTGCGGAGTGGTGCCCTTGTCGGCCCGGTTGAGCCGGAGGCTGTCCGACAGATGCGCCAGGGAGGTGATCTGACTCTGGACGGTGTTCCTGATCTTGTGGCCGCGGCGTCCGGGAACGTCATCGACGGCCCAGCTCTTGGCGGCCTCACGCAGCCAGGGCTGGCTGATCTCGTTGAAGTACAAGTTCCCGGTGAAGCCGAAGGCGGCGCCGTCCCAGGTGTCCTTGTGACGCTCGGTCTCCGGCGACAGCTGGGAACGGTCGCAGTGCTTGAGGATGCCCCTCACAAGCCGCTGGAGGTTCTTGGGCAGCGGGCTCGGGTCGAGTTCGCTCAGTGAGCCGAGTTGCCGGGCCCGGACGAGATCGGCGATGCCTCGGGTGTCCACGTCGAGCTGTCGGATTCCTTCGGCGTAACGCTGTTGCAGGCCGTAGAGGAGTTCGGCGACGACCCGGTCAGGAAGGCCGCGCAGGCTGACCTTCCCCGACTCGGCGATTCCGGTCGCTGTCCGCCGCCACGTCTCCTCGTCGTGTGTGTACCCATTCCGGCGAACGATCTTCCACCGGTTCGTATGGGCATGGCAGTAGGGTCCCCGCCCGTGCCGGTCCCTCGCGCAGGCCGCGACCTGACACGGCCCGAAGCCCGGCAGCGGCCGGACGTCCGGATGACGGATGAACTCCTCCACCGGCAGGCAGAAGATGTTCTCCTGCTGGTGGCCGTGAGTGGTGCACAACGTTCTGGTCGACGTCATCCAGGGCCTCGCGCAGTCCGGGACCCGGCAGTTGGAGATCCCGATCCCGCGCCAGGACCTCACGGTGTTCGCGACGAACTCCTCGAACTCCTGGCCCCGCCGTTCCATCTGCTGCCAGCAGGCGACGCAGATCCCGCGGTGAGCCTTCTTGAAGGCCATCTGTTCGCAGCCGACCACGAGGCACTGAGGCCCTCCCAGCAGCGGGTGACCCGCAGGAAAGGTCAGCACCCGGACACTGGAATCCCAGCTCATCGTGCTGAGGAAGTCCGGCTTCAGCGCCGCCAGGAGCTCAGCGGTGAGCGGGTCTTCGAACGGGCGAGCCGGAGCAAGGGCCAGGGTCACCAGGACTCTCCCTCGCTCAGCTGCCGCGGCGAGGGAACCCGCTCGACCGCCTCACGCAGCCGTGCCGCCTTGGGGTGCAGATAGGGCCGGGCCGAGGCGGGGTTCTTCTGACCCAGCAGGGCCTGGACCTCGTCGAGGCTGCCGCCCGCGTCCGCGACGTTGCTGGCCATGGCGTGGCGACACATGTGCGGGGAGATCGGCCGGTCCAGCCCGGCCCGCCTGGCCAGCGACTCCACGAGCTCACCGATCGCGTCCGGGGTGACGGGGGAGCCGTAGGGCGGGCGGAAGAGGTTGACCAGGAGGAAGTCGCTGCCGCCGGCCCCGAGCAGTTCGAAGCGCTCCAGCGCGTACTGATCGAAAGCCTGGACCACCAGGAAGTCGACGGGGAACCAGACGGAGGCCCGGCGCTTGGACCAGGCGTTGTTCTCGTTCTGTCGCCGGACGACGTGCAGGTGGGCGCCCTCGATGTCGCAGCCCAGGGACCGCGAGTCCATCAGCAGGTGGAGGTCGGTGCGGTGAAGGCCCGCGGTCTGACCGCGCCGGAGACCGACCCGGGCGAGCAGCAGCAGGATCAGCCGGTCACGAGCTGAGCGGCAGGCGAGGAACATCGCGACGATCTCCTCGTCGCTGGCCCGGTCGACGTCGGTCTCCGGTTCCTGGAGCCGGTGGCGGGCGCGCAGCCGGTAGCGCAGCCCGCCGTTCTCTCCGCGTGCCTCGTATGGCAGATCCCGGTCGTCGCCGAGTTCGTAGAGCTGTTCCAGCACCCAGGCCGGCACCGCCTTGTTCACCACGGCGTGGGCCAGGAACATCCGGACCGCGGTCAGCACCTTGTTGATCCGGCTCTCGCCCCGGACCGGCTTCGAGCCCGGCCCCGGCACTACGGTCACGTGTTGTCCGCCGTCGCCGGGCGTCCACTTGAGCCAGAGCATGAACAGCCCCATATCCCGGGCAGCCGTCCGCCAGTCGCGTCCCGTACGTACGCACCAGCGGAGGAACAGAGACACCCCTTCCGCGTACGACTTCGTCGTACTTTCCGCCCGGTCCCGAGCGAGTCTCAGCTCCCGCAGGAACCGATCAGCGCTCTCCACCACCACCAGGTCGTCATCCACCACGGTCCAGTACCTGGTGCCCGACGGCATCCGTACAGGGAAGGCCCGCACTTGTAGCCCCACTTCACGAGACGATTGCAACGATCCGCCGCAGAGCCACACCCTCCGAGTACCGCTGCAACCTCACCAACGAGAAGGGGAGTTGCAGCGTCACACCACAGCCACAGAACCCCCGGAGAACGCCGCGCTCACCCGGGGCACGGTCGTCGTCGAGGCCGCCCACCGCAGCGGCTCACTGGTGACCGCCCGGGCGGCCCGCCGGCTGGGACGCCACACGATAGGAGTACCCGGACCGGCCACCAGTGGGCTCTCCGCCGGGGTGCACGAACTGCTCCGGCAGGACGCCGTGCTGGTCACCGATGCCGCCGAGGTCGTCGAACTCGTCGGCGACATGGGCGAACTCGCTCCGGAACGACGGGGACCGGTGCTGCCCCGCGACCTGCTCGACCCGGACGGACGGCAGGTCCTCGCCGCACTGCCCGGGCGCGGCACGGCCCGGCCGGACGAGATCGCGCTCGCGGCACAGACCACCCCGGACGACGCGATCGCGAGACTGTACGAACTACGAGCACTTGGTTACGTCGAACGACACGGCGACGGCTGGAAGTTGACGCGCCAGGCGATGATCTCGGTCCAGGACGGCCCCGAACCTCGCTGACGCAGCGTGTTCGGCCGTCCGGGGGAACCCCGACACCCCAGGGAAATGACGTCAGTTGGGCTACTCGTCGATCACTCAGAGCGACGGATGTGCCTCGCCGGTGCGGCACCCGGAACGAATCTGCGCACGGTCCGACCTCGCTTCTTCGCACACCGCGACGCCGCAGTCACGCTACGCTCACGAGGATCCCGGCACGGACAGGCAAGGACACGCAAGGACAGGCACGCGAGGACAGGCATCCAGACATCGGACAGACAGCGCACCCAGGCAGCACCGGTCCACGGCAGAACGGCACTAGGCGAGGAATGCCCCAGCACACCTCCGGGTCCGACCGGGCGGCGATCCCCCCAGCCGCCCGCGACGGTGGCAGCGTGCGGCCGCCAGCTCCCTCGACGCTCGACGAGCTGTGGCGGTCGTACAAGGCGACGGGGGACGAAAGGCTGCGGGAGCAGCTGATCCTGCACTACTCGCCCCTGGTGAAGTACGTCGCCGGCCGGGTCAGTGTGGGCCTGCCGCCCAACGTGGAGCAGGCGGACTTCGTCTCCTCCGGGGTCTTCGGGCTGATCGACGCGATCGAGAAGTTCGACGTCGACCGGGAGATCAAGTTCGAGACCTACGCGATCACCCGCATCCGGGGCGCGATGATCGACGAACTGCGCGCTCTGGACTGGATCCCGCGCTCGGTGCGGCAGAAGGCACGCAATGTGGAGCGTGCCTACGCCACGCTGGAGGCGCGGCTGCGGCGCACACCGTCGGAGCGTGAGGTCGCCGGCGAGCTGGGCATCGCGGTGGACGAGCTGCACGCGGTTTTCAGCCAGTTGTCGCTCGCGAACGTCGTCGCCCTGGAGGAGCTGCTGCACGTCGGGGGCGAGAGCGGCGACCGGCTGAGCCTGATGGACACCCTGGAGGACACCGCCGCCGACAACCCGGTGGAAGTGGCCGAGGACCGGGAGCTGCGGAGGTTCCTGGCGAGGGCCATCAACACCCTGCCGGAGCGGGAGAAGACCGTGGTCACGCTGTACTACTACGAGGGGCTCACCCTCGCCGAGATCGGCAACGTGCTGGGCGTGACCGAGAGCCGGGTCAGCCAGATCCACACCAAGTCCGTGCTGCAGCTGCGGGCCAAGCTGGCGGCCTTCGGCCGCTGAGCCGGCCGGTGCCGGGCATGGCCGTCCCCTGGCCGCCATGGGCCGGGCGTCCGTAAAGTGGACGTCGTGCCAAGGATTCGAGCGGCCTCCGTGGCCGAGCACCGGTCGATGCAGCGAGCCGCCCTGCTGGACGCGGCACGCTCCCTGCTGTCAGAGGGCGGTACGGAGGCGCTGACCTTCCCGGCCCTCGCCGAGCGCACCGGCCTCGCGCGTTCGTCCGTGTACGAGTACTTCCGCTCACGGGCCGCCGTGGTCGAGGAGCTGTGCGAGGTCGACATCCCCGTGTGGGCGGCGGAGGTCGAGGCGGCGATGGCCGCGGCGGGTGGAGCGGACGCGAAGATCGAGGCGTATGTCCGCAGGCAACTGGAACTGGTCGGGGACCGGCGGCACCGGGCCGTGGTCGCGATCTCCGCGAGTGAGCTGGACGCGGGGGCTCGGGAGAAGATCCGTGCGGCGCACGGGGGGCTCGTCGCGATGGTCGTCGACGCGCTGGCCGATCTCGGGCACGGGGAGCCCCGGCTCGCGGCGATGCTGCTGCAGGGGGTGGTCGACGCGGCTGTGCGACGGCTCGAGCTGGGGGCCGCGGAGGAGCCGGACGCCATCACGGAAGCGGCGGTCTCCATGGCGCTGCGGGGCGTACGGGGCTGAGCCTCGGGCCCCGGTGTCTGCCTGCGTGGGCTGCTGCCGGGCGGGGGTGGGCCGTGCTTGCCCGCGTCCGCGGGGCGCCTCCCCCACTCTCGGCCTCGCTCGAGCGGGGGAGGTACCCCCACCGCCCACCCGTGCCGCCCTGGGGGTACCTCCCCGCGCCCTTTCGGGCTTCGGGCTCCGGGGGAGGCACGACTGCCCGCAGCCGCGGGACGGGGTTCGCGGCTACGGGCCGGGGGCGCCGGCTGTGAGCCCGGCGCCCGCGGCTGTGGGCTGCGGGCCGAGGCCTCGGCCTATGGGCCGGGGACCGGGAGGAGTCTCGGCGGGGCCCGGTTCAGGAGGGCCGGGGGGAGCAGGGCCAGGGGGTTCAGGTAGGTGTCCGCGCGGCGCAGGCCCCAGTGGAGGCAGGAGGGCGCGCAGTGGGAGCCCGCTGGTTCCACCGTGCCGAGGGGCTCGCCTGCCGTGACCTCGGTGCCCTTGGTGACCGAGGCGTGGACCGGTTCGTAGGTGGTCCGCAGTGGGGGGTCGCCCGTGGCGTCGAGTTCCAGTGAGACGACGCCCCTGCCGGCCACGCGGCCCACGAACGACACCCTGCCCGCCGCCACAGCCCGTACCTGAGCGCCCGGCGCGGCCGCCAGGTCCACGCCCCGGTGGCCCCGCCCGTACGGCGTCGCCGGCGGATCCCAGCCGCGCAGGACCCGCGGTCGTGCCCCCACCGGCCACACCCGGCCGACCGCCGGTACCCCGGCCGTGTCCGCACCCGCCGCCACCAGCCGTGACGGCTGCGGGGCAGACACCGCCGCCAGGGTCAGGGCCACCAGCAGGACCAGTCGCGTACACACCCTCGTGAATGCACTCGTTCGCATGCCGCAGAGCCTTCCGGACATCCGCGGTCACCGCCCGGACCTGTGGACCGCCATCCGGTTTGTGGACAACGGCGTCACCCGGCACCTCCCGGGTCCCGTACACTTCTGGTGGCGACCCGGGTCACTGGGTCGACTTCGCACGCCCCGACATCAGGACCCGGTCACGGCCGGACCCCGATGTCAGCGCCCCTCGGTCCTTCGTGGCAACGGCGCGTCGCGGGCGTCAGGCGCGGGAGCCGTCCGGCATCCGCGGCACAACCGAGAAAAATCAAGGAGATACGGCCATGGCCGTCGTCACGATGCGGGAGCTGCTGGAAAGCGGCGTCCACTTCGGTCACCAGACCCGTCGTTGGAACCCGAAGATGAAGCGCTTCATCTTCACGGAGCGCAACGGCATCTACATCATCGACCTGCTCCAGTCGCTGTCGTACATCGACCGCGCCTACGAGTTCGTCAAGGAGACCGTCGCCCACGGCGGCACGGTCATGTTCGTCGGTACGAAGAAGCAGGCGCAGGAGGCCATCGCGGAGCAGGCCACCCGCGTCGGCATGCCCTTCGTCAACCAGCGCTGGCTGGGCGGCATGCTCACCAACTTCTCGACCGTCTACAAGCGCCTGCAGCGCCTGAAGGAGCTCGAGCAGATCGACTTCGAGGACGTGGCCGCCTCCGGCCTCACCAAGAAGGAGCTGCTGGTCCTCTCCCGCGAGAAGGCCAAGCTGGAGAAGACCCTCGGCGGTATCCGCGAGATGTCCAAGGTGCCCAGCGCCGTCTGGATCGTGGACACCAAGAAGGAGCACATCGCGGTCGGTGAGGCCCGGAAGCTCAACATCCCGGTCGTCGCCATCCTCGACACCAACTGCGACCCCGACGAGGTCGACTACAAGATCCCGGGCAACGACGACGCGATCCGCTCCGTCACCCTGCTCACCCGCGTGATCGCCGACGCCGTCGCCGAGGGCCTGATGTCCCGCTCCGGTGCCGCCGAGGCCGGCAAGGGCGAGAAGGCCGCCGGCGAGCCGCTGGCCGAGTGGGAGCGCGACCTGCTCTCGGGCGAGAAGAAGGCCGAGGAGGCCGCCCCGGCCGCCGCCGAGGCGGAGAAGCCGGCTGAGGCCGAGGCCCCCGCCGCCGACGTTGCCGAGGCTCCCGCCGCCGACGCCGCCGACGCCGCCGACGCCGCCGAGGCCCCTGCCGCCGACGCCGCCGAGGCCCCCGCTGCCGAGGCCGCCCCGGCCGCCGAGGCCGAGCAGGCCTGACCGCTCCGTCAGAGCCGATGACGGCGGGAGCGGTGACAAGTGCATCGCTCCCGCCGTTCACCCGTAGGTCAGCGGCGCGTCGGGGGACTGCCCTCGGGTAGGTCCTGACCCGCGGACCTCCGCACCTCCAGACTTCGAGAAAGACTCACAGACTCATGGCGAACTACACCGCCGCCGACGTCAAGAAGCTCCGGGAGCTCACCGGCGCCGGCATGATGGACTGCAAGAAGGCGCTGGACGAGGCCGAGGGCAACGTCGAGAAGGCCGTCGAGGCGCTCCGTATCAAGGGCCAGAAGGGCGTCGCCAAGCGCGAGGGCCGCTCCGCCGAGAACGGCGCCGTGGTCTCGATCATCGCCGACGACAACTCCTCCGGCGTCCTCGTCGAGCTGAAGTGCGAGACGGACTTCGTCGCCAAGGGCGAGAAGTTCCAGGGCGTGGCCACCGCCATCGCCGAGCACGTCGTCAAGACCTCCCCGGCCGACCTCGAGGCGCTGCTCGCCTCCGAGATCGAGGCCGGCAAGACCGTCCAGGCGTTCGTGGACGAGGCCAACGCCAACCTCGGCGAGAAGATCGTCCTGGACCGCTTCGCGCAGTTCGCCGACGGCTTCGTGGCGGCGTACATGCACCGCACGATGCCCGACCTGCCGCCGCAGATCGGTGTCCTGGTCGAGTTCGACAAGCCGAACGCCGACGTCGCCAAGGGCATCGCCCAGCACATCGCCGCCTTCGCGCCGAAGTACCTCTCCAAGGACGACGTCCCGGCCGAGGTCGTCGAGTCCGAGCGCCGCGTCGCCGAGGAGACCACCCGCGCCGAGGGCAAGCCCGAGGCCGCGATCGGCAAGATCGTCGAGGGTCGTCTCAACGGCTTCTTCAAGGACGCCACGCTGCTCGGCCAGCCCTACGCGCTGGACAACAAGAAGTCCGTCCAGAAGGTCCTGGACGAGGCCGGTGTCACCCTGAAGCGCTTCACGCGCATCAAGGTCGGCATCTGAGTCCGTACCGCGACGGGCGCGCGACCCCGATAGGGTCGACAGCAGCCGTTCGGATACGCGTCCACGCACGCGCGCGTGCCGGACGACAGCAGATCTGACGAGGAGGCCATTGCCGCATGGGATGCGAAGCACACCCCACCGGCAATGGCCTTCTTCGTATGTGCAACACGTGAAAGAGGCGGGATCCCGATGACCACCAAGGCTGAGAAGAGCGACGACGGCAAAGTGCGCGGCCGGTTTCTGCTGAAGCTGTCCGGAGAGGCCTTCTCCGGTGGCGGAGGGCTGGGCGTCGACCCCGACGTGGTGCACGCCATAGCGCGTGAGATCGCGGCCGTCGTCCGGGACGGCGCGGAGATCGCGATCGTCATCGGCGGCGGCAACTTCTTCCGCGGCGCCGAGCTCCAGGTGCGCGGCATGGACCGTGCCCGCTCCGACTACATGGGCATGCTCGGCACCGTGATGAACTGCCTCGCCCTCCAGGACTTCCTGGAGAAGGAGGGCGTCGACTGCCGCGTGCAGACCGCCATCACCATGGGGCAGGTCGCCGAACCCTACATCCCGCTGCGCGCCGTACGGCACCTGGAGAAGGGCCGTGTGGTCATCTTCGGCGCCGGGATGGGCATGCCGTACTTCTCCACCGACACCACCGCCGCCCAGCGCGCCCTGGAGATCGACGCCGAGGCGCTGCTCATGGGCAAGAACGGTGTGGACGGGGTCTACGACTCCGACCCGAAGACCAACCCGGACGCGGTGAAGTTCGACGCGCTCGGCTACGGCGAGGTCATCACCCGGGATCTCAAGGTCGCCGACGCCACGGCCGTCACGCTCTGCCGTGACAACAGCCTTCCGATCGTCGTCTTCGAGCTTCTGAAGGAGGGCAATATCGCCCGCGCCGTCAAGGGTGAGAAGATCGGCACGCTGGTGGGCGACCAAGCCGGCCGCAACTGACCGGGGGATGGACAATGTCCTGCCGGTCGGGAACCGTGCAGGAAGAAGACGCGACGCAGCCGGCCGCAGCTCCTGACAGGGAACCGCAGCCGGGCCTACTCAAGACACGCAGGAGCAAGTGGTGATCGAAGAGACCCTCCTCGAGGCCGAGGAGAAGATGGAGAAGGCCGTCGTGGTCGCCAAGGAGGACTTCGCCGCGATCCGTACCGGCCGTGCGCACCCGGCGATGTTCAACAAGATCGTGGCCGACTACTACGGCGCGCCGACGCCGATCAACCAGTTGGCCTCGTTCTCCGTGCCCGAGCCGCGCATGGCCGTGGTGACGCCGTTCGACAAGACCGCCCTGCGCAACATCGAGCAGGCGATCCGCGACTCCGACCTGGGCGTCAACCCGAGCAACGACGGCAATATCATCCGGGTGACGTTCCCCGAGCTCACCGAGGAGCGCCGCCGCGACTACATCAAGGTCGCCAGGACCAAGGCCGAGGACGCCAAGGTCTCCATCCGCGCCGTGCGCCGCAAGGCCAAGGACGCCATCGACAAGATGGTCAAGGACGGCGAGGTCGGCGAGGACGAGGGCCGCCGTGCGGAGAAGGAGCTCGACGACACCACCGCGAAGTACGTCGCCCAGGTGGACGAGCTCCTGAAGCACAAGGAAGCTGAGCTGCTCGAAGTCTGATGAACGACTCTTCCTGGGGGACGCCGCAGACCGGGTACTGGGGACCGTCCGACCACGGGCCCGGCCAGGGGGCTGCCCCGGCGGGGCCCGCGTACGATGCGCCTTACGCGCAGCAGACCCGCCCCAAGCCCGTCGTGCCCGACGTACCCGAACACGGCGGAGACCAGGATGTGGACCGGGGGGCCGCTCGGCCGAGCGGCCCCCTGTTCCGAGACGAACCGACGCGGGCCCGACCCTTCCCGGGGGAGGTGCCGCAGAATCCGGAGCCCATGCCCGACGCCCCGCAGCCGGCACCCGCACCGCAGAAGAAGAGCGCGGGCCGCGATCTCGGTGCCGCGATAGGTGTCGGCGTCGGACTCGGCGTGGTGATCGTCGCGTCGCTGTTCGTGGTCAAGGCGGTCTTCGTCGGTGTCGTCGCCGTCGCCGTCGTGGTGGGCCTGTGGGAGCTGACCTCGCGGCTGCGGGAGCGCAAGGGCATCGACGCGCCCCTCGTCCCGCTCGCGCTCGGCGGTGCGGCCATGGTCGTCGCCGGGTACGCCTGGGGAGCCGAGGGCGCGTGGACCGCCATGGCCCTCACCGCGCTGGCGGTGCTGGTCTGGCGTATGGCGGCGCCGCCCGAGGGCTACCTCAAGGACGTCACGGCGGGTGTCTTCGCGGCGTTCTACGTGCCGTTCCTGGCGACGTTCGTCGCGATGATGCTCACCGCCGACGACGGCGCCTGGCGCGTCCTGACGTTCCTGCTGCTGACGGTGGTCAGCGACACCGGCGCGTACGCCGTCGGCTGGCGCTTCGGCAAGAGGAAGCTCGCCCCGCGCATCAGCCCCGGCAAGACCCGCGAGGGCCTGCTGGGCGCGGTGGCCTTCGCCATGGTCGCCGGCGCGCTGTGCATGCAGTACCTGATCGACGACGGCAGCTGGTGGCAGGGCCTGCTCCTGGGCCTCGCGGTCGCGGCCAGCGCCACCCTGGGCGACCTCGGCGAATCCATGATCAAGCGCGACCTGGGCATCAAGGACATGGGCTCCCTGCTCCCGGGGCACGGCGGCATCATGGACCGTCTGGACTCCTTGTTGCCGACGGCGCCGGTGGTGTGGCTGTTGCTGGTGATCTTCGTCGGATCGGGTTGACGGGGAACAGGTACTCTGGAAGGGCTCGCGGTGTCCGGCCGTGGGCCCTTTCGTACGTCCCCGCCCTTGCGGGGGTTGTCCGGCTCCGGCACGGCGTCGCCGTCGTCCCCGCCCCCTCGGGGTGGCCGGCCCCCGTCTCTCTGAGGAGTTGCCCGACCGTGGCCCGTCCCGTTCCCGGTGAGCTCACCTTCGCCGCCCCCCGCGGAGCCAAGAAGCCACCGCGGCATCTCGCCGACCTCACGCCCGCCGAGCGCAAGGAGGCGGTCGCCGCGGCGGGTGAGAAGCCGTTTCGCGCGAAGCAGCTTTCGCAGCACTACTTCGCGCGCTACGCGGACGCCCCCGAGCAGTGGACGGACATCCCCGCCGGTTCCCGCGGCAAGCTCCAGGAGGCGCTGCTTCCGGAGCTGATGACGGTCGTACGGCATCTGTCGACCGACGAGGGCACCACCCGCAAGACGCTGTGGAAGCTGTTCGACGGGACGCTCGTCGAGTCCGTGCTGATGCGTTACCCGGACAGGGTGACCATGTGCATCAGCTCCCAGGCGGGCTGCGGCATGAACTGCCCGTTCTGCGCCACCGGGCAGGCCGGCCTCGACCGGAACCTGTCGACCGCCGAGATCGTGCACCAGATCGTGGACGGGATGCGCGCGCTCAGGGACGGCGAGGTCCCCGGCGGCCCGGCGCGGCTGAGCAACATCGTGTTCATGGGCATGGGCGAGCCGCTCGCCAACTACAACCGGGTCGTGGGCGCCATCCGCCGTCTCACCGACCCGGAGCCGGACGGGCTGGGTCTGTCCCAGCGCGGGATCACCGTGTCCACCGTCGGTCTCGTCCCGGCCATCCACCGGTTCACCGGCGAGGGCTTCAAGTGCCGGCTCGCGATCTCGCTGCACGCCCCCGACGACGAACTGCGCGACACCCTCGTCCCCGTGAACACGCGGTGGAAGGTGCGCGAGGTGCTCGACGCCGGGTTCGAGTACGCGGCCACGTCCGGGCGCCGCCTGTCCATCGAGTACGCGCTGATCCGGGACATCAACGACCAGGCCTGGCGCGGTGACCGTCTCGGCCGGATGCTCAAGGGCCGTCCCGTGCACGTCAACCTCATCCCGCTCAACCCCACCCCCGGCTCCAAGTGGACCGCCTCCCGTCCCGAGGACGAGAAGGCGTTCGTCGAGGCGATCGCCGCGCACGGTGTGCCGGTGACGATCCGGGACACCCGTGGACAGGAGATCGACGGGGCGTGTGGTCAGCTCGCCGCGAGCGAGAGGTAATGTGACTCGCGTAAGCACATCTTCATATTCCGACAGGGGAGCGCCACAGCGCTGAGAGTGCGGCACCGGCCGCAGACCCTCCGAACCTCGCCCAGGTCATTCTGGGTAGGGAGATCGGTCATCACTCGAGCTGTTGCGCCCTGCCCGGGACTCCGCCCAGGGGTCCCGGGCAGGGCCGCGTCTCTTCCTGGTCCCTCCAGGAGGAATCAAGTGGGCATCACCAAGAAGGTCACGGTCCTGGCCCTCGGGCTGGGCATGGTCACGCTGTCCGCGTGCGGGTCGTCCGACGGCGACGCCGACGGCAGCGGCGGCGCGTCCAAGACCGTGACCCTCGTCAGTCACAACTCGTGGGCCGTGTCGAAGGACGTCGTCGCCGCCTTCGAGAAGCAGTCCGGCTACCAGCTGAAGGTCCTCGAGGACGGCGACGCCGGGCAGGCCGTGAACAAGGCGATCCTGACCAAGGACAACCCCCAGGGCGACGTCCTCTTCGGCGTCGACAACACCCTGCTGTCCCGCGCCCTCGACAACGGCCTGTTCCAGTCGTACGAGGCCGAGGGCTCCGACCTGATCCTCGACGAGTACCGCGTCGATCAGGACAAGCACCGGGTCACCCCCGTCGACAGCGGCGACGTCTGTGTCAACTACGACAAGGCCTGGTTCGCCGAGCACGACCTGACCCCGCCGAAGACCCTCGACGACCTGGTCGAGCCCGAGTACAAGGACCTTCTCGTCGTCGAGAACGCCTCCACATCCTCGCCCGGCCTCGGCTTCCTGCTCGGCACGGCCGCCAAGTACGGCGATGACGGCTGGGCGGACTACTGGAAGAAGCTCAAGGCCAACGGCGTGAAGGTGGTCGACGGCTGGGAGCAGGCCTACAACGAGGAGTTCTCCGGCTCGGCCGGCGGCAAGAAGGCCAAGGCCGACCGGCCGCTGGTGGTGTCCTACGCCTCCTCGCCGCCCGCCGAGGTCATCTACGCCGACCCGAGGCCGCAGACGGCGCCCACCGGTGTCGCCGAGGGCACCTGCTTCCGCCAGGTCGAGTACGCGGGGCTGCTGAGCAACGCGAAGAACCCCGAGGGCGGCAGGGCTCTGCTCGACTTCCTGATCAGCAAGACGTTCCAGGACGACATGCCGCTCAACATGTTCGTGTATCCGGTGCGGGAGGCCGCCCAGGTGCCCCAGGAGTTCGTGGAGTTCGGGCCGCAGGCGAAGGACCCGCTGACCATGGACCCGGCGAGGATCGCCGCCAACCGTGACCAGTGGGTCAAGTCGTGGACCTCGCTCGTACTGAAGTGACGCACACCGCGGCGCGGCGGCGGGGCAGCGCGGCGCGGCTCGGCCTGATGGCCGTGCCCGTCGCGTTCTTCGCCGTCTTCTTCGCCTACCCCGTCACCGCGATCGTCGCGCGCGGACTGAAGGCGGGCGGAACCTGGCACCTCGGGCGGATCGGGGACGTACTGGCGCAGTCCGATGTGCGCCAGGTGCTGTGGTTCACCACCTGGCAGGCGCTCGTCTCCACCGTCCTCACCCTGCTGATCGCCCTGCCCGGCGCCTATGTCTTCGCCCGCTTCGACTTCCCCGGCAAGCAGGTGCTGCGGGCCGTGATCACCGTGCCGTTCGTGCTGCCGACGGTCGTCGTCGGTACGGCGTTCATGGCGCTGGTCGGCCGCGGCGGACTCCTCGACGAGCTGTGGGGTCTGCGTCTGGACACCACCGTGTGGGCGATCCTGCTGGCGCATGTCTTCTTCAACTACGCCGTCGTCGTCCGCACCGTGGGCGGACTGTGGGCGCAGCTCGACCCACGGCAGGAGGAGGCGGCGCGGATGCTCGGTGCCTCCCGGTTCGCGGCCTGGCGGACCGTCACCCTGCCCGCGCTCGCGCCGGCCGTGGCGGCGGCCGCACTGATGGTCTTCATGTTCACCTTCACCTCCTTCGGTGTGGTGCAGATCCTCGGCGGGCCCACCTTCTCCACCCTCGAAGTGGAGATCTACCGGCAGACCTCCGAGATCTTCGACCTGTCCACGGCCGCCGTGCTCACCATGATCCAGTTTGTCGCCGTGGGCGTGATCCTCGCCCTGCACGCCTGGACCGTACGGCGCCGGGAGACCGCGCTGCGGCTGGTGGACGCCTCGCTGACCGCACGCCGGCCGCGCGGGGCCGGGCAGTGGGCGCTGCTCGGCGGGGTCGTCGCCACCGTGACCGTGCTGCTTCTGCTGCCGCTCGCGGTGCTGGTGCAGCGGTCGTTCGGCACCGCCGGCCTCGGCCACTACCGGGAGCTGACCCACGACGACGGGGGAGTGTTCCTGGTCGCGCCGATCGAGGCGGTCGGCAACTCGCTGCGGTACGCGGTCGCCGCCACCGCCATCGCTGTGGTGATCGGCGCTCTCGCCGCCTTCGCGCTGACCCGGCGGGACGCGGGACGGCTGGTGCGCGGCTTCGACGCGCTGCTGATGCTGCCGCTCGGGGTGTCCGCGGTGACCGTCGGCTTCGGCTTCCTGATCGCCCTCGACGAGCCGCCGCTGGATCTGCGCGCCTCCTGGATCCTGGTCCCGCTCGCGCAGGCGCTGGTCGGCGTCCCCTTCGTCGTACGGACGATGCTGCCGGTGCTGCGGGCCGTGGACGTACGGCTGCGGGAGGCGGCGGCGGTGCTCGGGGCGTCGCCCTGGCGGGCGTGGCGGGAGGTCGACCTGCCGCTGGTGCGGCGGGCGCTGCTGATCGCGGCCGGGTTCGCCTTCGCGGTGTCACTGGGGGAGTTCGGGGCGACCGTGTTCATCGCGCGGCCGGAGAACCCCACGCTGCCGGTCGCCGTGGCACGGCTGCTGGGGCGGCCCGGGGAGCTCAACTACGGTCAGGCGATGGCCCTGTCGACGATTCTGATGATCGTGTGCGCGGTGGCGCTGCTTGTGCTGGAGCGGCTGCGGACCGACCGGACCGGGGAGTTCTAGATGCTGCTGAGCCTTCAGGCCGCTACCGTCCGCTTCGGCGGGCGGGCCGTGCTGGACGCCGTCGACCTGGCGGTCGCCGCGCACGAGATCGTCTGTGTGCTCGGCCCCAGCGGCAGCGGCAAGTCCACGCTGCTGCGGGCGGTGGCCGGACTGCAGCCCCTCGACTCCGGGCGGGTGTCGCTGGACGGACACGACCAGTCGGGCGTGCCCGCGCACCGGCGCGGCGTCGGACTGATGTTCCAGGACCACCAGCTCTTCCCACAGCGGGACGTGGGCGGCAACGTGGCCTTCGGCCTGCGGATGCACGGCGCCACGCGTGGCGAGCAGGCGGACCGTGTACGGGAGTTGCTGGCCCTGGTGGGTCTGCCGGACGCGGCCGGGCGGGCTGTCGCCGCGCTGTCCGGCGGTGAGCAGCAGCGCGTCGCGCTCGCCCGCGCCCTCGCGCCCAGCCCGCGGCTGCTGATGCTCGACGAGCCGCTCGGACAGCTCGACCGTTCGCTCCGGGAGCGGCTGGTCGTCGAACTGCGCGAGCTGTTCGGGCGGCTGGGCACCACCGTGCTCGCCGTGACCCACGACCAGGGCGAGGCGTTCGCGCTGGCCGACCGGGTGGTGGTGATGCGGGACGGGCGGATCGCCCAGTCCGGTACGCCACTTGAGGTGTGGCAGCGTCCCGCAGACGCCTTCGTGGCCCGGTTCCTCGGCTTCGAGAACGTCGTCGGGGCGACGGTCGCCGACGGTGTCGCCCTGACCCCCTGGGGCAAGGTTCCCGTGCCGGAGGGGTCCTTGCAGGGCACGCGGACGCTGCTGGTCCGGCCCGCGGGTGTCCGGCTGGTCCCGGCCGGTGAGGGGCTGCGCTGCACGGTGGCCGCGCGCACCTTCCGCGGCACGCACGTCGCCGTCCGCCTCCAGCCCGGGGACGCCCCCCGTCTGGAGGCGGCCTGCGCGCTCCGTGCCGCGCCGGAGGTCGGGGACGAGGCCGGTGTGGAGTTCGACGCGGCGGAAATCGTTGTGCTGGGGTGAGGGCGGCTGCCTAGGGTGAGCGCTATGACACCCCTCACGCATGCCCGTTACTGCGACGAGATCGCACACCAGGTGGGGCAGCTGCGGACGGTCGTGACCTCCGGCGCCGATCTGTCCCGCACCGTGCCCACCACCCCCGACTGGACCCTGGAACAGCTCGTACGGCACGTCGGCGGAGCGCTGCGCTGGGTGGAGGTCATAGTCCGCACCGGGGCCGAGGCCGACGTACCCGAGGACCAGGTGCCGGGGTCCGACGGGCCCGGGGAGCGGGGCGATCCCGCGGCCCTGGACGCCTGGCTGGCGGAGTCGGGCGAGCTGGTCGTCGGCGCGCTGCGCAAGGCCGGCCCGGACGCGAAGGTGTGGAGCTGGGCCGGGATCGACAACGCCGGGTTCTGGGCCCGCCGTATGACGCACGAGGTGACCGTCCACCGCGCGGACGCCACCCTGGCCGCGGGGCTGCCGTACGAGGTCGCGCCCGAGATCGCCGCGGACGCGGTCGACGAGTGGCTGGAGATCGTGGAGTGGGCGCAGCGGACGCTCCCGGACGACGCGGTGCACGAGTTGCGCGGGCCCCGGCGCACCATCCATCTGCACGCCACGGAGACCCGGCCGGAGGTCCGCTCGGAGTGGGTGATCGAGCTGGGCGAGGAGGGCGTCTCCTGGCGGCGCGGCCACGAGAAGGCGACCGTCGCCCTGCGCGGCCCGCTCACCTCCGTACTGCTCGCCTTCTATCGCAGGCTGCCGCTGGACGCACCCGGCCTCGAGGTGCACGGCGACCGGGAGCTGCTGGAACTCTGGCTGGAGCGGGCGACGTTCGGCTGAGCGGCCCGGCAACGGCAGTGGCCCGCCCCCGGGAAGGGGACGGGCCACCGGATGTCTCCGTGAGGCGTCAGCTCTGGCTGTTCGCCCCGCGGCGGCGCATGCCGAAGAAGACCGCGCCACCGCCGACCACGACCAGGGCGGCCGCGACACCGGCGATCAGACCGGTGTTGGAGTCGGCACCGGTCTCGGCGAGGTTCGACTCACCGGCCGGGGAGGGAGCGTTGTTCGAGGTCTCCGTCGCCGGAGCGGTGCTCTCGCTCTCCGAGGCCGACGGGGCCGGCTGCTCGGGCTCCTCGGCCGGGGTGGTCGAGGACTGCGACGGGGTCGGCTCCGGCTCTTCGGCCGGCGGCTGCTCCTCGTCCTTCTTGCAGCCCGTGTCGGGGGTCGTCAGGTTCCCCTTGATGTCCTCGTTGACGTAGGGCTTCGCCTCGACGTGGACGCGGTACTCGGCGTTCGGCTTCCAGTCCTCCTCGAAGGTGATGGTGGTGCCCTCACGGGTGCCCTTGACCACCTGCTGGCCGACCTGCTTGTCCTGCAGGAACACCGTGATGGTGGCGGGGACGCCGGCCGGGTCCTTGTCGGTGACGGTGATGATGCCCTTGTCACCGTCACACTTGGCCTCGGCCGTGAACTCACTGATGTTGCAGGCCGCGGCGTTACCGGCGACGCCGATCGCGAGCGCGGCGGACGCGGAGACGACACCGAGGGCGCGCACGGAGCGCGCGACGGTGCGGCGGGATACGGACAGAACTGCCACGTTTGTCCTTTACGGGGAAGCGCAAATGCGGGGGGTTGAGGAAGTGTTGATGAAGCATCAGCACTCCCATGTGACTCTCAGGTCTATAAGCGGCGCATAAGTAGTGTCAACGCATATGCCTACTGCGAGCCCGGGCTTTGCCTTCTTATTAACCAGCCAGACGTTTCAAGGCCTCCGGAGCCTCCTCGATCCGGTCAACCAGGGCGATCCGGGCCTCCATCGACCGCTCCCGCGCGAGTGACGTCAGCAACGGCCAGGCCGGCAGCCGTTCCGTCCAGTGCGCCCGGTTCACCAGCACCATGGGAGTGGGTTCACCGCGCGACTCGTAGTAGTTCGGCGTCGCGTTGTCGAAGATCTCCTGTACGGTCCCGGCGGCGCCCGGCAGGAAGACCACGCCCGCGTTGCAGCGGGCCAGCAGCCCGTCCTCGCGGGTGGCGTTGGCGAAGTACTTGGCGATGTGCGACGCGAACGCGTTCGGCGGCTCGTGACCGTAGAACCACGTCGGGATGCCGATCGAGTGGTTGCCCTTCGGCCAGCGGCCGCGCACCTCGAAGGCGGCACGCGCCCAGTCGGTGATCGACGGGGTGAACGAGGGGGCGGACGCCAGGAGTTCGCAGGCCCCGTCCAGCATGGCGTCGTCGTACGGGGCCGCGTAGGCGCCGAGGTTCGCCGCCTCCATCGCGCCGGGACCGCCGCCCGTCGCCACAGTGAAGCCGGCGTGGGTCAGCGCCCGTCCGAGCCGGGCGGCGCCCCGGAACTCCTCGCTGCCGCGGGCCATCGCGTGACCCCCCATCACGCCCACGACCCGCGCTCCTCGCAGGAGTTCGTCGAGGGCGTCGGACATGGAGTCGTCGTGGACCGCGCGCAGCATGGAGCCGAAGATGTCGCCGTCCGCCTTGGTCCGCTGGAACCAGCCGTAGGCCAGCGCGTCGGGTGTCGCCTCGTAGCCCTCGTCGAGCGAGGCGAACAGGTCGCCGGGCGCGTAGAGATGACCCCGGTACGGGTCGAAGGGCAGGCCCGGAACGGGCGGGAGGAGGAAGGCGCCGTCGGCGCGGAGCTTCTCCGTCGCGTCGGGACGCATCCGGCAGCCGAGGAAGACGGCTCCGGCGGTGTCGGTGGTGAGCAACTCCCGTGTCCGGTCGGTCAGATCGACGGACTGGACACGGAATCCGGAGAGTGTGCCGCGGGACGAGACGGTCGCGTCGAACTCCTCGAGCGTCTCTATCTCGCGGTCTCCGTGATGGACGGCATGGGCGGGACTCGTCTGCACCCGCCCATGCTAGGCCCGCGTTCCGCTCAGCCCTCCACCGCCGCCGGGTCCATCCAGACGACCTCCCAGGTGTGGCCGTCGAGGTCGTCGAAGGAGCGGCCGTACATGAAGCCGTGGTCCATGGGCTCACCGGCGATCGAGCCGCCCGCCGCGAGGGCCCTGTCCACCAGCTCGTCCACCTTCTCGCGGCTCTCGGCGCTCAGCGCGAGCAGCACCTCGCTGCTCCTGGTGGCGTCCACGAGCTCCTTCTTGGTGAACTCCGCGTACTTCGGCCGGGTGAGCAGCATCGCGAAGATGGTGTCGCTGATCACGACCGACGCGGCGGTCTCGTCGCTGAACTGCTCGTTGATCGAGTAGCCGAGCTCCGTGAAGAACCTCCTCGAGGCCTCGAGGTCTTCGACGGCCAGGTTCACGAAGATCATCTGCTGGTACATGGCGGGGCCTCTCCCGTTCGGTTCCGTGTCGTTCGAGGGGTAGACCGGGGGCCCGTACGGAACTCATCGGTCCGCGGAGATCTTTTTCCCGGACCTGCTCAGCGGGCCAGCGGCCACGCCGACAGCTCGGCCACGATCAGCGTGAGCGGTCCGAACAGGGCGAGCAGCGCGCCCGCGCGAAGGGCGGCGGCCCTGCGCAGCGTCCCCGTGGCCGCCCCCAGGCGCTGCAGCGCGGCCGTGGTGGCGGCGCGGGTCTGCCGGGCCTCCACGGCGGCCGTCAGCAGCGTCGCCACCGTGCAGCCGGCCACCAGCAGCACCCCGAGCGCGACCAGCGGGCCGGCGGCGGTGTCCTCGCGCTCGTGCAGCGAGGCGAGGGAGTACGCGGCCGACATCACCGCGCAGACCACGCCCAGCGGTCGCCCGATACGGGTGGCCTCGGTCATGAGGACCCGCCCCGCCAGCAGCCGCAGCGCACCCGGCCGTACCGTCTGCAGCAGCCTGCCGCACAGATGGGTGAGGCCGGGACCGGCCAGGGCGAGACCGACGGCGGTCAGGGCGAGCCCCAGCAGCGCGGACGGCCGGTCACCCGGTACGCCCGTCCGGCTCGCGAACGCCTCCACGGCCAGACCCACCGCCAGCACCGCGATGCCCCACGGCAGCCCGGACGGCGGCGCGAGCGGCACGGCGGGCGGGGCCTCGACGGGCGTCCCGGGAGCGTCCTCGGCCGACTCCACCGTGGGGGTGGCGGGCCTGCTCCGCCCGGCCGCCCCCAGTTGTCTCCCGAACCGCCCGTACGCCCCGAACGACTCCCGTACCGGCGTACGCCGGTACGCGCCGAACCTGCCGTACGCCGGCACCGCGCGGGCCGCGCCCGTCACCGGCTCACGTGGCCGCAACGCCACCGCGACCGCCGCCGACGCGCTCAGCGGCACCAGGGCCAGCAGGGTCAGGGCCGCCGGGAGCGGCAGCGGCCGGCCCGCGGCGAGGAAGTCCGTCGCGGCGCCGGACGACGTCCCCGCGAGGTCGCCGCGCAGCTGGAGGAAGACCAGCAGGGCGAGCAGGGAGCCCAGCGCGCAGGAGAGCGCCGTGGTGGCCGCCGAGACCGCCATCAGCCGGGCCGGACCGAGCCCGATCGCCGACAGTCCGGGCCGGGGCCGGGTGCCCGGATCGGTACGGGCGACCGCGACCGCGAAGTACACGGTGGCCGCCAGCGGCACCGCGCACCAGGCGAGCCGGAGCGCCGAGGCGGCGGCGTCCGGGTTGCCCATGGCGTGGCCGAGGGCGCTGAGCAGCAGGAAGCCCGTGCCCGCGGACGCGGCCGCGACGAGGAGACGGCGCAGCTGGACGGCGGGGTGGGCGCCTCGGGTCAGACGGAGAGCGAGCACGCCGCCCGGCCTTCCGACTCGGCCGCCCCGGGGACCGGCGGCAGATGGACAGTGCGTACGCTGCGCCCGTCGAGCAGCGACACCGTGCGGTCGGCGAGGGCGGCCGTCTGCGCGTCGTGGGTGCCGAGGACGACGGTGATGCCGTGCGAGCGGGCCGCCGTGGTGAGCGTGCGCAGCACATGGGCGCGGTCGGCGCGGTGCAGCGGGGCGGTCGGCTCGTCGGCGAACAGCACCGCGGGCGCCGGGGCGAGGGCCCGGGCGATGCACACCCGCTGCCGCTCCGCCTGCGTCAGCCGGTCGGGGTGTCTGCGGGCGCTGTCGCCGACGTCGAGGCGTTCCAGCCACTCCATGGCCGCCGTCCTGGACCGGCGCCGGCCGGTGCCGCGCAGCATCAGCGGCAGGGCGGCGTTCTCCCAGACGGTGAGTTCGGGCACCAGCACCGGCTCCGGGTCGATCCAGCCGAAGCGGTCCCGGCGCAGCCGTTCCCGGACGACGGGGCTCATGGTGTGCACGGGCACGCTGTTGAACCAGACCTCGCCGCTCCGCGCGGCCACCAGGCCGGACAGACAGCGCAGCAGGGTCGTCTTGCCGCTGCCGCGCGGGCCGCCGACGGCGAGGATCTCGCCCTCCCGGACACCGAGCGAGACCCCGCTCAGGCCGGGCGAGCCGTCGTCGTACCGGTAGTGCAGGGCTCGTGCCCAGAGCACGTCGTTGTCCGGTGGGGCCACCATGGCGTACACCTCGGTTCGGATCGGAAATGCCGTGCGCGGTTCGGGTCATCCCCCGTCCGGGGGAACGAAGGCAGGGCCGATCGGTCACTGGGCACGCTAGGCAGGCCATGGCGGGACGCAGGACAGCACGCGGCCCCGGGGGCCCGTTTCTCACTCGAACGGGCGGCACCGGGGCCGGTGTTGATCATCCAAGTGGATGATCGGAGCGGTTACAGCCTGGTCCACGCCTCGGAGAGGGTCGCGCGCAGGATCTGCTCGATCTCGTCGAAGGTGTCCTGGTTCGAGATCAGCGGCGGGGCGAGCTGGACGACCGGGTCTCCGCGGTCGTCGGCCCGGCAGTACAGGCCGTTCTCGAAGAGCTTCTTCGACAGGAAGCCGTACAGGACGCGCTCGGTCTCCTCCGCGTCGAAGGACTCCTTGGTGTTCTTGTCCTTGACCAGCTCGATGCCGTAGAAGAAGCCGTTGCCGCGGACGTCGCCGACGATCGGCAGGTCGTGCAGCTTCTCCAGGGTGGCGCGGAAGGCGCCCTCGTTGTCGAGGACGTGCTGGTTGAGCCCCTCGCGCTCGAACAGGTCGAGGTTGGCGACGCCGACCGCCGCCGAGACGGGGTGTCCGCCGAAGGTGTAGCCGTGCAGGAAGGTGTTGTCGCCCTTGTAGAACGGCTCGGCGAGCCGGTCGGAGACGATGCAGGCGCCGATGGGGGAGTAGCCCGAGGTCATGCCCTTGGCGCAGGTGATCATGTCCGGCACATAGCCGAACTTGTCGCACGCGAAGGTCGTACCGAGCCGGCCGAACGCGCAGATGACCTCGTCCGAGACGAGCAGTACGTCGTACTGGTCGCAGATCTCGCGCACCCGCCGGAAGTAGCCGGGCGGGGGCGGGAAGCAGCCGCCGGCGTTCTGCACCGGCTCCAGGAAGACGGCGGCGACCGTGTCCGGGCCCTCGAAGAGGATCTGCTGCTCGATCTGGTCGGCGGCCCAGCGGCCGAACGCCTCCGGGTCGTCGCCGTGGATCGGCGCCCGGTAGATGTTGGTGTTGGGCACCTTGTGCGCGCCCGGGACCAGCGGCTCGAACGGGGCCTTGAGGGCCGGCAGGCCGGTGATGGACAGGGCGCCCTGCGGGGTGCCGTGGTAGGCCACCGCGCGGGATATGACCTTGTACTTGGTCGGCTTGCCGGTGAGCTTGAAGTACTGCTTGGCGAGCTTCCAGGCGGTCTCGACCGCCTCGCCGCCACCGGTGGTGAAGAAGACCTTGTTGAGGTCACCGGGCGCCTCGTGCGCGAGCCGCTCCGCGAGTTCCACGGCCTTGGGGTGGGCGTAGGACCAGACCGGGAAGAAGGCCAGCTCCTGGGCCTGCTTGAACGCGGTCTCAGCGAGCTCCGTACGGCCGTGGCCCGCCTGCACCACGAACAGCCCGGCGAGACCGTCGAGGTAGCGCCTTCCCCTGTCGTCGTAGATGTGGGTGCCCTCGCCCCGGACGATGGTGGGGACGGGGGCGTTCTCGTACGAGGACATGCGGGTGAAGTGCATCCACAGGTGGTCGTACGCGGACTTGCTGAGGTCCTCGGTGCGGTCGCTGCTCACGGTTATCGGGTTCCCCACATGTAGGTCTGCTTCTTGAGCTTGAGGTAGACGAAACTCTCGGTGGAGCGCACTCCGGGCACGGCCCGGATGCGTCTGTTGATGACCTCCAGCAGGTGGTCGTCGTCCTCGCAGACGATCTCGACCATGAGGTCGAAGGAGCCCGCGGTCATCACCACGTACTCGCACTCGTCCATGGCGGTCAGCGCGTCGGCCACGGACTCCACGTCGCCCTCGACATTGACCCCGACCATCGCCTGGCGGCGGAAGCCCACGGTGAGCGGGTCCGTGACGGCGACGATCTGCATCACGCCCTGGTCCAGCAGTTTCTGGACGCGCTGGCGCACGGCCGCCTCCGACAGCCCCACGGCCTTGCCGATGGCGGCGTACGGCCGGCGGCCCTCCTCCTGGAGCTGCTCGATGATGGCGAGGGAGACGGCGTCCAGCTGGGGACGGCCGCCGTTCTTGGACTCGCGGGAGTCCCTGGGGTCTGCGCTTCGACTGGCCACGGTGCCACTGTGCACGACGTATCGACAGTTTCGCAAGGCTCGATCAATGAATTTCGTTGTCTGGGGCGCCTCTGTTTGCGGATTTCGCAGGAGCGGAGCGGGTGGGGGTGTTGAAAACGACAGCCATCGGTCTAGGGTGGGTGTCTCAGAGGCTGGACACTCGACATTCTCGACACCCCAGACACCTCGGACACCCACAAGGAACACCAGGAGGGACTGCAGTGAGCACCGAGCTGCGTCGTCTGCGCAACTACATCGGCGGGGAGTTCCGGGACGCCGCCGACGGCCGGACCACCGAGGTGGTCAACCCCGCGACGGGCGAGGCGTACGCGACCGCTCCGCTGTCCGGCCGGGCGGATGTGGACGCCGCGATGGCGGCCGCCGCCGAGGCGTTCCCCGGCTGGCGCGACACCACCCCGGCCGAGCGCCAGAAGGCCCTGCTGAAGATCGCGGACGCCTTCGAGGAGCGCGCCGAGGAACTCATCGCCGCCGAGGTGGAGAACACGGGCAAGCCCACCGGGCTCACCCGCACCGAGGAGATCCCGCCGATGGTGGACCAGATCCGCTTCTTCGCGGGCGCGGCGCGGATGCTGGAGGGCAAGGGCGCCGGCGAGTACATGGAGGGGCTGACCTCCTTCGTCCGCCGTGAGCCGATCGGTGTGTGCGCGCAGGTAGCGCCCTGGAACTACCCGATGATGATGGCCGTATGGAAGTTCGCCCCGGCGATCGCCGCGGGCAACACGGTCGTCCTGAAGCCCTCGGACACCACCCCGGCCTCCACGGTCCTGCTCGCCGAGATCCTCGGCTCCCTCCTGCCCAAGGGCGTCTTCAACGTCGTCTGCGGCGACCGCGACACCGGCCGCCTCATGGTCGAGCACCCGACCCCGGCGATGGCGTCCATCACCGGGTCGGTGCGCGCGGGCATGTCCGTCGCCGAGTCCGCTTCCAAGGACCTCAAGAGGGTCCATCTGGAGCTGGGCGGCAAGGCCCCGGTCGTCGTCTTCGAGGACACCGACATCGCCAAGGCCGTCGAGGGCATCTCCGTCGCCGGCTTCTTCAACGCGGGCCAGGACTGTACGGCCGCCACGCGCGTCCTCGTGCACGAGTCGATCCACGACGAGTTCGTCACCGCGCTCGCCCAGGCCGCCGCCGACACGAAGACCGGCATGCCGGACGACGAGGACGTGCTCTACGGACCGCTCAACAACCCGGGCCAGCTCAAGCAGGTCGAGGGCTTCATCGAGCGGCTGCCGGCCCACGCGCGCGTGGTCGCCGGCGGCAAGCGCGTCGGCGACAAGGGGTTCTTCTACGCCCCGACCGTCGTCTCGGGGCTCGGCCAGGACGACGAGATCATCCAGAAGGAGGTCTTCGGTCCGGTCATCACCGTCCAGTCCTTCACCGACGAGGACCAGGCCGTCGAGTACGCCAACGGGGTCGCGTACGCGCTGGCCTCCTCGGTGTGGACGAAGGACCACTCGCGCGCGATGCGGATGTCGAAGAGGCTGGACTTCGGGTGTGTATGGATCAACACGCACATTCCGCTGGTCGCGGAGATGCCGCACGGGGGCTTCAAGCAGTCCGGCTACGGCAAGGATCTGTCGGCGTACGGGTTCGAGGACTACACGCGTGTGAAGCATGTGATGACGTCCCTGGACGCGTGATCTTCCGCTTCGGGTAGCCGGACGAGTTCCTCGGCCTCCTCGGCGCCGCTGGGGGTTCGCTTGTTCGGAGGCCGCGGGCCGTCCGTGGCCGGTCGCGCCCACGCGGCGGAGCCGCAGATCCGATACGGCCCCGCGCCCCTCAGGGGCGCGGGGAACGTCTCCTTTCAGGTGTGCCTCGTTTTTGAACGTGTTCAACTGTGGCGTACGCTGCTGTCATGAGCGACAGAGCTGCCCTGCTCAAGGGCATTCGTGGCTGGCTGGTCTTCTTCGTCGTCTGTCTGGTGCTCAGTGGGGTGACGGCGTTTCCGCTGGTGCACGAGTTGCGCTGGACCGAGGAGTTGCTGCGGTCGCTGTCGGTGGCCGAGTATCTGCCCGGCCTCGTGGAGTGGATCGAGCGCGTGCGGCAGGGGCTGGACACCGCCGACGCCGACCATCCCTTCCTCCTCTACGGCACCGACTGGCTGGCCTTCGCGCATCTCGTGATCGCCGTCGCCTTCTACGGCCCCTACCGCGACCCCGTCCGCAACATCTGGGTCATCGAGTTCGGCATGATCGCCTGCGCCGGCATCGTTCCGCTCGCCCTCGTCTGCGGTCCGATCCGGGGCATCCCCTTCTGGTGGAGCGTCATCGACATGGCGTTCGGCGTGTTCGGCGTGATCCCGCTGTACGCCGTACGCCGGAAGATCAAGCGACTCGAGGCGCTCACGCCGGACCCCGCACCCGCTGCCGCTATGTGAGGGCGGCCTCCCTGATCCGGTCGGCGACCGGGTTCGAGGACTGGTCCTTCGCGTCGGTGTCGGAGAGCGCGTACACGAGGGTGAAGCTCAGATCCTCGGTCGCGGCGATCAGCGTGCTGTAGCCGGGGCGGGCTCCGCTCTTGCCCCAGTAGACCGTGCCCCGGAGCTCCAGCCGGGTCAGGCCCGCGCTGTAGGAGGCGCCCTCGATGCCCGCCGGGACCGTGAACATCTCCCGCAACTGCGGTTCGGGCACGATCTCTCCGCTGAAGAGGGCGGTGATCAGCCGTTCCAGGTCCGCGGTGGTCGAGATCATGTCTCCGGCCGCCCAGCGGTCGGCCACGTTCCACTCGGTGACGTCGACCAGCCGCGTCGTCCCGTCCGGCCGCTCCACCTGCTGATAGCCGTGGTGGTGCGGTCCCCGGACGCGGGGGTCGGTGCCGGGGAAGTACGTGTCCCGCATTCCGGCGGGGCGCAGCACGAGCCGGGCCGCCTCGGAGGCGTACGGCCGTCCGGTCACCTTCTCGATCAGCAGACCGAGGACGGTGTAGTTGATGTTGAGGTACTGCTGCTGATCTCCGGCGTCGAACGCCGGCCCCAGGGCGACGGCCGACTCCACGACCCGCCGAGGGCTGAGCGTGTCGTAGCGGTGCGCGTACTGTTCCTCGAAGGTGTTCCCCCAACTGATCCCGGGCCGGATGCCGCTGGTGTGGTTCAGCAGGTTCCGTACGGTGACGGGCTTCTCGAACTCGGGTCCCAGCAGGCCGGGGAGATAGCGCTCGATCGACGCGTCGAGGTCGACGTCGCCCCGCGCCGCGAGCCGCAGGACGGCGGCGGCCGTCACCACCTTGGTCGTCGAACCGGCCCTGAACCGCGCGTCCGGGTCGGCAGCCTTGCCGCTTCGCAGGTCCCGCACTCCCGAACTGCCTTGCCAGGAACCCTCGTTGTCGGACATCCGGACCAGGGCGGCCGTGGTGCTCGCGTCGGGGAGCCCTCCGATCGCCTCGCAGAGCGCCTGATGGGACGGCGCGGGGGTGCACACGGGCGCGCGTGGCGCGGGGGCCGCGGACGCGGACAACGGGCCCGCCCCCAGGGCGAGAACGACGGAGGCGGCGAGAAGGGTGGTGCGGCGGCGGGCGTGCATCGGCTGCTCCTCTGGGGAGTTCGACGGAGGGACGTGATCATCCTCCGGCCGTGCGGGACGTCACCGGATCGTCGTCGAGGAGGGGGTCCGCCCTGGCGTACCCCTGACCAACTGCCCTGTGCTGACCAGGCAGTTGGTCAGGGATCGCCCCTACGGTGCCCGCCGTGCGTCCCGTAGTGCGCACAGCACGTCGATCCGGTTGGTGGTGATCGAGTCGACGCCCAGGGACAGCAGCCGGCGCATGGAGCGGCGGGTGTCCGGGGTCCAGACGGACAGCAGACAGCCGTCGCCGTGCACGCGGTCGGCGAGGGCGCGGTCCACCAGGCCGAAGCGGTAGTTCAGCCAGCGGGGCCGGATCGCCTCCAGCAGCCCGGCGCGGGCCGGCGCCGCCGTCGTACGGGTGAGCGCGATCTCGGCGGACGGGTCCGCCGCGCGCACGGCGAGCATGGCGGCGGCGCCCGCGCAGTAGTAGACCCGGTCCCGCGCGTCCCGCTCGCGTACGACGTCCACGACGCGGCGCACCGCGCGGACGTCCGGCGTGCCGGGCAGGTCGATCATCATCCGGCCGCCGTCCGTCGCCGCCAGCGCGTCAAGGAGCGTGGGCACCCCGCCGTCCGTGAGCGCGCGCACCTCCTCCCACGTCAGGGACGACAGCGGACGGTCGTGCCCCCAGAGCCGCTTCAGCGTGCCGTCGTGCAGCAGCACCGGGACACCGTCCCGGGTGAGGCGCACGTCGGTCTCGACCGCGTCCGCGCCCAGGTGGAGCGCGGAACGCAGCGAGGCGAGGGTGTTCTCGCGGACGCGGTAGGGGTCGCCGCGGTGTGCCACGGCGGTCACGTTGTGCATGGCGGCCCTTCGCGGGTGATCAGGAGGTGAGCCAGGCCGAGGTGTAGGCGTCGATCTCGGCGGCCAGCCGCGCCTTGCCGGCCGGGTCCATGAACGACGCCTCGACCGCGTTCTTCGCCAGGCCGGCCAGACCCCGCTCGTCGAGCTCCAGCAGCCGCGCGGCGACCGCGTACTCGTTGTTGAGGTCGGTGCCGAACATCGGCGGGTCGTCGGAGTTGACCGTGACGAGGACGCCGGCCCGCGTGAACTCCTTTATCGGGTGCTCGTCGAGGCTCGCCACCGCGCGGGTGGCGATGTTGGAGGTGGGGCACACCTCCAGCGGGACGCGCCGCTCGGCCAGGTGCTGGAGCAGCTTGGGATCGCGGGCGGAGCTGGTGCCGTGCCCGATGCGCTCCGCGCCCAGCTCGGTGAGCGCGTCCCACACCGTCTCCGGGCCCGTGGTCTCACCGGCGTGCGGCACGGAGTGCAGACCGGCGGCGATCGCACGGTCGAAGTACGGCTTGAACTGCGGCCGGGGCACACCGATTTCCGGCCCGCCCAGACCGAAGGACACCAGCCCCTCGGGGCGCAGCCGGTCGTCGGTGGCGAGCCGTACGGTCTCCTCGGCGGACTCGAGACCCGCCTCGCCCGGGATGTCGAAGCACCAGCGCAGCACGGTCCCGAACTCGGTCTCGGCCGCCTTGCGGGCGTCCTCGATCGCGTCCATGAAGGCCTTCGCGTCGATGCCGCGCCGGGTGGAGGAGAACGGGGTGATGGTCAGCTCGGCGTACCGCACCTGCTGCCGGGCCAGTTCACGGGCCACCTCGTAGGTCAGCAGCCGTACGTCCTCGGGGGTGCGGATCAGGTCGACGACGGACAGATACACCTCGATGAAGTGGGCGAAGTCCGTGAAGGTGAAGTAGTCGGCGAGGGCCTCGGGATCGGAGGGAACCTTGGAGTCGGTGTGGCGTGCCGCCAGCTCCGAGACGATGCGGGGGGAGGCGGACCCGACGTGGTGCACATGCAGTTCGGCCTTCGGCAGCCCGGCGATGAAGGCGTGCAGACCGTGCGGGACGCGCGGGTCGATGAGACGTTCGGTCAAGGTTCCTCCCCGGAACGGCGCCCCTTCGACCGCGCGGACGCGGCGGGACGCTGGTGATCGGCTGATCGGTGACTCGGGTCATCGTAGGCGGTGGCAGCGGGGGTGCGGGGCGGGGCGGGCCGACGGCGCCGTAGCATGGCCGGACGATCGAGGGCCAGGGGGGAACTCCAGATGACCGACGCGACGCAGCCGGGCGGAGACACGAACGCGGACGATCCCTGGGCGGCCCCGGACCACCGGACCTCACTGGACAAGGACGGTACGGCGGGTGGCGGACGGCCGCCGCAGGCACCGGCCACGCCGACCGTCGCCGACGGGCTCACCGCGCCCCGGCCGCCGTCCGTGCACGACCAGCCCACCGTCATCGGAATGCCGGGCGCCGGTTTCGTCCCGCCGGCCGGGGCGACACCGCCCGGAGCCCCCGGCACCGCCTTGCCTCCGCCGCCCGTCGGGCCCAACGGCCCCGGCACGCCCGGCGGTTACGGCTACCCCGGCTACCCGCAGGGCTACGGCTGGCCCGGCATGCCGATGCAGCGGGAGAACGGCATGGGCATCGCCGCCATGGTGCTCGGCATCCTCGCCTGCTGCCTGTTCTGCCTGTACGGCATCGTCTCCGTCGTCCTCGGTATCCTCGCCATCGTCTTCGGCGTCAAGGGCCGCCAGAAGGCCGAGCGGGGCCTGGCCGACAACCACGGGCAGGCCCAGGCCGGCCTGATCATGGGCATCATCGGCCTTGTCCTCGGCATCGCCGTGATCATCCTGCTGGCGGTCGGCATCACGGCGGCCATCAACGAGGGGGAGGACCGGGAGGACGAGGACTACTACGGCGCCCATCGCCCGGTCGTCACCGCTCCCGTCCTCCGCTGACCCCGTGGGCGGGGTGTGTCAGAGCGCGAGGCCCGTCAGGACCATCACGCGCTCGTACGTGTAGTCGTCCATCGCGAACCTCACGCCCTCGCGTCCCACCCCGGACTGCTTGGCACCGCCGTACGGCATCTGGTCGGCACGGTAGGACGGCACGTCGCCGATGACCACGCCACCGACCTCCAGAGCACGGTGGGCCCGGAACGCGGTCTGCAGGTCGTGGGTGAACACCCCCGCCTGAAGGCCGTACTTGGAGTCGTTGACCGCCGCGAAGGCCGCCTCCTCACCGTCCGCCTTCCGCACGGTCAGCACCGGTCCGAAGACCTCCTCGCGGGAGATCGTCGCATCGGCCGGTACGTCCGTGAGCACGGTCGGCGCGTACGAGGCGCCGTCGCGCTCGCCGCCGGTGAGCAGCTTCGCGCCGGCCGTCACGGCCTCCTCGACCCAGGACTCCACCCGCTGCGCGGCGGCCTCGCCGACCAGCGGCCCGACGTCCGTCGCGTCGTCGTTCGGGTCGCCGGTGACCTGCGCCTCGACGGCGGCGACGATGCGCGGCAGCAGACGGTCGTACACGGACGCGTCCGCGATCACCCGCTGCACGGAGATGCAGGACTGGCCGCCCTGGTAGTTGGAGAACGTCGCGATGCGCTGTGCGGCCCAGTCCAGGTCCTGGTCGCTCGCGTAGTCGGCGAGGACGACGGCCGCGCCGTTGCCCCCGAGCTCCAGCGTGCAGTGCTTGCGCGGCACCGAGTCCATGATCGCGTAGCCGACGGTCTCGGAGCCGGTGAAGGAGATGACGGGGAGGCGCTCGTCCTGGACGAGGTCCGGCATGCGGTCGTTGGGGACCGGGAGGATGCTCCAGGAGCCGGCGGGCAGCTCGGTCTCGGCGAGCAGTTCGCCGAGGATCAGACCGGAGAGGGGGGTGGCCGGGGCCGGCTTGAGGATGATGGGCGCGCCGGCGGCGATCGCGGGGGCGATCTTGTGGGCGCAGAGGTTGAGGGGGAAGTTGAAGGGCGCGATGCCCAGGACCACGCCCTTGGGGAAGCGGCGGGTGAACGCGAGCCGGCCCTGGCCGCCCGCGTCGGTGTCCAGCCGCTGGGCGTCGCCGCCGTTGAAGCGGCGGGCCTCCTCGGCGGCGAAGCGGAACACGGAGACGGCGCGGCCGACCTCGCCGCGGGCCCACTTGATCGGCTTGCCGTTCTCGGCCGAGATCAGGCGGGCGATTTCCTCCGTGCGCTCGGTGAGGCGGCGGCTCACGTGGTCGAGGGCGGCGGCGCGGGTGTGGGCCGGGGTGGCGGCGAAGTCCTCGCGGACGGCGTGGGCGGTGGCTACGGCCTCTTCGATCTGGTCGGGTGTGGGGATGGCCACCGTGCCTACGGTGTGGGCGTCCCAGGGAGAGGTGACGTCGAGGGTGGTGTCGCCGGTGGCCTGGCGGCCGGCGAGCCAGAAGGGGGTGGTGGGGGTCATGTGCGGGGACCGGCCTTTCCGCGGGGTCGGGTGTGGGCGGGTGGTGCTGGGTCCACGGTAGGGCGGGGGGTCGGGGCTGGAGTTTGGCCGAGTCGTAGTGGTGCGGGTGGGCGGGTTCTACGGTTTGGCGGGGTGGGGTTCGGGGTCCGTTTCGCCCCCGCCGCCCCTTCCCCTACCGTCCCTGGGGCTGTGCCCCGGACCCCCTGTCGGCCCTTCGGGCCTCGTCCTCGAGCGTCGGACGGGCTGAGTTGGAGGTTCTACTCCGTTGTCGTGGCCTTCAAGGAGAGCCACAGCTCCATGCGGGTGTCCGGGTCGTCCAGCGAGCGGCCGAGGATCTCCTCGACTCGGCGCATGCGGTAGCGGAGGGTGTGTCGGTGGACGCCCAGGTCGGCTGCCGCCGCGTCCCACTGGCCGTGGCGGGAGAGCCAGGCGCGGAGGGAGGCGACGAGGTCACCGCGGCCCGTCGCGTCGTGTTCGTGCAGGGCCCGCAGCAGTCCGTCGGCGAAGGCTCTCACCGCGTCGTCGGCGAGCAGCGGCAGGACCGAGCCCGCTGCCAGGTGCTCGTGTTCCACCAGCACCCTGCCGCGGCGCCTCGCCACCGACAGGGCCTGCCCGGCCTGCTTGTAGGCGGCGGTCGCCGCGATGGGCCCGGCCGGTGCGGACAGTCCGACGACCAGTTCGTCGTCGTCCGTCTTGCGGGAGGTCTCCCGCAACGCGGCGTGGTCGCAGCAGGCGGCCACGGCGGCACCGCCGTCGCACGCCAGGATGACCAGCCGGTCCCCCTCCGGCACCACCAGGACCACCTCCCCGGAACGGGCGGCGGCGGACTCCGCCACCTCGGCGAGGACCCCGAGGGCGTCACCGTTCCCCTCGCCCCCCGCCGCCACGATGATCCTGAACGGCGCGTCCAGCAGACCGCCGTACAGGTCCCCGGCCACCGCGCGGGCGTGGTCCGGCTCCCCGGCGAGCAGCATGCGCAGTACCGCGGCACCGATGCGCTGCTCGGCGGCGTGCAGCGAGCGGGAGCGCTCCGTGGTCAGGGTGAGCAGGGCGATCGCCGAGTGGACCGCGTACCGCTCGGCGGTGCCCAGGGCGGCCGCCGTGCCGACGGCGAGCGCCGCGCGGGGGCGCCGGCCGGTGCCGAGGGAGTGCAGTTCGACCCGGTCCTCGTTCTCCGGTCCCGCCACCACCGAGGAGGCGGGCGCCGGCCGCTCCCGCAGCCGGGTCACGTCCGGGGTGAGCCGCGCGGCCCGCCGCACCGCCCACTCCGGTGCCGTGGCCACGAGGGCGCCCGAGGCGTCGTACAGCGCCGCCCACCCGTCGACCTGCGCGGCGAGCGCCGCCAGCACCCCCTCCGGGCCCTCCGTCAGCGCCTGCTTGGTCAGTTCCCGCTGGGCCGCGAAGCCCGCCGTCACCGCCCGGTACTGGTCCGCCGCGATCGCGGCGGACACGGCCTTGCTGATCGCGAGGAACGGGGTGCGGCGCGGCACCTCGAGCAGCGGCAGGCCCTCCGCGCGGGCCGCGTCGGCGAGGGCGTCGGGGATGTCCTCGTAGTGGACGCCGACGGCGAAACCGAGCCCGACGACCCCCGCCCCCGACAGCCGCTTCACATAGCGGCGCATCGCCTCCCGGTCCTCCGCGTCCAGCTTCAGCGCGGTGATCAGCAGCAGCTCCCCGCCCTCCATGTACGGCACGGGGTCGGTGAGCTCACTGGCGTGCGCCCAGCGGACCGGCACGTCGAGGCGGTCCGCACCCGCGCGCACGGTCAGCTTGAGCGCGGAGTGGTGGACGAGCGAGGCGAGCGTCGGGGGCATGGGTGCCTTGAGCCTTCGGGTCTGCGTCGGGTGTGTGAGAACGCGGTGATCTTTTGGCCGCCACGTATGAACGGCCCCTGTCGATTCTGCCTCACTGTACGGTCCCGGGCCGCCCGATCGGACAGCTCACCCCCGCAGATCCACCAGCAGCGGCGGCGCGTGATCACCCTCGACGGTCGTCAGTGACAGCACGGCGTGCCCGGGCGGCACGGAGTGGGCCAGCTCGGAGGCGGACCAGCGCTCGCGCTCGACCTGTTTCACGGTGACCGCGTCCGTGGTCACCGCCTTGCCCGTCAGCCGCTTGCGCAGCGCGTGGAGGAAGCGGGTCATCGGCTGGTCCGCGAAGACCGTGTGCTTGGCGACCTCCGTCGTCTCCACCCACTCGGTGCCCCAGGTCTGCGCGAAACGGTTGCCGTCCCAGGTGGTGACACCGGAGAACGCCATACGGCAGCCCACCGCGCCGTAGAGCGGACCGTGCAGCGCCTCGGGGACGTCACCGATCGCACGCAGGGCGAGGACCACGCCCGCGTTCTGCGACCGCAGCCGCTGGATGCGGCGCACCGACTCCGCCGTGATCGTGCCCGTCGCGTCGTCCAGGACCAGGCAGACGAAGTGGCCGCGCCGGCTCTCGCGTACGACGGCGTGGAACTGTGCGAGGACCAGGCGGGTGATCAGCCGTCCGGCCTCCTCGTGGCCGCGCTCCGGGAGGTCGATCCGTACCCGCAGGGGGTGGTGGGCGACCGCGCGCAGGGAGAACGGCCGTCCGGGACCGCCCCCGCCGAGGAAGTCCGCGAACACCGGCCGGTTCAGCAGCGCCAGCCGGTCGGCGAGGACCCGGCCCGGGTCGCCCGGCGTACCGGTCTGCCGCATCCGCGCGTCGAGTTCGCGGAGCATGACGTGGTTCGCGCCCGCTTCGAGCCGCTCCCGCAGCGGAGTCAGGGTCCCCTCCCCGCCCTCCAGCAGCTCACGCAGCTCCGGCAGGGTGGGGAAGCGCCCGCGTACCGCCCGGAACGGGCCGAGCAGCTGGGCCAGCGCGGTGACGGCGCCCCGCGTGCCGGCCGTGTCCAGGTCTCCCGTCAGTGCCTCCGCGAGGATCGCGGCCGCCTCGTCCGGATCGTCGGATTCGGCGTACGGGTCGAGGTCGTGCACCGAGGACGCGTCACCGATCCGCACGATCACGTCGAAGCTGTCGTCCGCGCCGAGCCGGCTCCCGGCGGCGGAGACGGCGACGACGGCACAGCGGCCGGTGAGCGCCTGCAGCGCGAGCGCCTCGGTGACCGGCTCGACGAGGGTGCGGGTCTTGCCGGACCCGGAGGGGCCGACGGCGAGCAGCGAGGTGCCGAGCACGTCCGGGCCGAGGGCCGCGCCCGCGTCGTGGTACGGCTGGGGAGCACGCTCGGCCGCCACCCAGCGGCCGATGCGCACCTGACCGGCGAGCAGGTCGTGGCGGGCGGACCGGTGCGGCAGGTCCCGGGCGCCGGAAGGATGCGTCCAGGCCGCGCCGCCCTCCCGCAGGACGGTGTCGCTGAAGGCCGCCAGGGTGGCGCCGTGCCGGGCGGCGGCGAAGGCGTGCTCGACACGGGCGCAGTCGACGTCGTTCACGCGGCCTCCGGCGACCTCGGTGGTGAGCAGCTCCGCGGCCTCGTACTGTCCGGCGTCGCGAAGGGCGGGCCACTGGGAGCGGGGGCGGTCGGGTGCGGTCCTGGCAGCGGTGTCCGCCGGAGGAGGGGCGAACAGCTCCCTCGCGTACGGCAGCCAGCCCCCGAGGCGGGCGAACGGCCACAGCACGAGCACGGTGACGACCGTGTACAGCGAGTACGTGAAGAAGGGGGAGGCCATCAGTTCGTAGCTGTCCGTGACCAGCGCCGTCAGGGAGAGCAGCGGAACCAGGACCGGCAGCTCGAACCAGCCGAGGCCCACGAACGCGTCGGGGAAGACGAAACCGAGGGTGAGGAGGGCGAGACAGGCGGAGATCAGGAGCCTGGTCGGGCGGGGCAGGCGGTTGAGGTAGTGGCGGACGATGGCACGCCAGCTGCCGAGCACACCGACTCCGAGGACGAGCGCGCCGAAGAGGATGCCGTCGGCGACCAGCCTGGCGTGTTCGCCGGGAAGTGTCACGGTCCGGCCCTCGACCGGCCGGGGGACCAGCGAGAGCTCGTACCACCAGTCGTCCGGAGTGAACACCCGCATCAAGGTGGTCTTGTAGGGGAAGTAGCCGCTGCTCCAGAGGGACCACACCATGAGCGCCAGGACGACCGGGATCAACATGCCGGCGACGGTCACCGGGGTGATGCGTTCGCGGACCTCCTTGGGGCGGTAGCCGAACCGCCAGATCCCCGGCCGGGCCGTCGGCCTCTCCTCGTCCAGCCAGGCGGTGACGGGGGACTGCCGCGGAGGTGGCGGTGTGCCGGGGGCCCGGGGCGGGCGTGGAGGTGTCTTCGGGACGTCCGGGGGGCCGGCCGGGCGCGGAACGGGGTTCGCGTGTGTGCCCCGCGCGTCCTGGGTACCGTCGTCGTTCATCGCCCTGCCCCCTGAGCTGCCGCTCCGTCCACCATCAGCGAGCCAATCTAACGCCCCGACAGGGCGAGTTCACTGTTTACGCGGCCGGGGGCCGGGCGGCGGCGGGTTTCACTTGCCCGTGTTCGCGAGGTGCCGCCGCGCCCACCCGTGCCGCCGCGCCCACCCGTGCCGCCCCGGCGGCACGACTGTCCGCGGCTGGGGTATGTCCATCGCGGACAACGCGGAACCCCCGACAGCGCCCACATGGAGCATGCCCAGCCCTCGTTCCCCGCCCTAGCCTGCGAGAAAAGAACGAGAAGCGTCCGGAAAACACCCCCCAGGAGCCCCGCATGACCGCACTTCCGCAGGAGCGCCGCGTCCTCACCGCCATCCCCGGCCCGAAGTCGCAGGAACTGCAGACCCGCCGTACCGCCGCGGTCGCCCAGGGCGTGGGCTCCGTGCTGCCCGTGTTCACCGCCCGCGCGGGCGGCGGCATCATCGAGGACGTCGACGGCAACCGCCTGATCGACTTCGGTTCGGGTATCGCCGTGACCTCGGTCGGCGCCTCCGCCGAGGCCGTCGTACGCCGTGCCTCCGCGCAGCTCGCCGACTTCACCCACACCTGTTTCATGGTCACGCCGTACGAGGGCTACGTCGCCGTCGCCGAGGCGCTCGCCGAGCTGACCCCGGGCGACCACGCCAAGAAGTCCGCGCTGTTCAACAGCGGTGCCGAGGCCGTCGAGAACGCCGTCAAGATCGCGCGGGCGTACACCAAGCGGCAGGCGGTCGTGGTCTTCGACCACGGCTACCACGGCCGTACGAACCTCACCATGGCGCTGACCGCGAAGAACATGCCGTACAAGCACGGCTTCGGGCCGTTCGCGCCCGAGGTGTACCGCGTCCCGGTCGCCTACGGCTACCGCTGGCCCACCGGCCCGGAGAACGCGGGCCCGGAGGCCGCCGCGCAGGCGATCGACCAGATCTCCAAGCAGGTCGGCGCCGAGAACGTGGCCGCGATCATCATCGAGCCGGTGCTCGGCGAGGGCGGCTTCATCGAGCCGGCCAAGGGCTTCCTGCCCGCGCTCAGCGCGTTCGCCGAGGACAACGGGATCGTCTTCGTCGCCGACGAGATCCAGTCCGGGTTCTGCCGTACCGGCCAGTGGTTCGCCTGCGAGGACGAGGGCATCGTCCCCGACCTGATCACCACCGCGAAGGGCATCGCCGGCGGTCTGCCGCTCGCCGCCGTCACCGGCCGCGCCGAGATCATGGACGCCGCGCACTCCGGCGGCCTGGGCGGCACCTACGGCGGCAACCCGGTGGCCTGTGCGGGCGCGCTCGGCGCGATCGAGACGATGAAGGAGCTCGACCTCAACGCGAAGGCGAAGGCGATCGAGGCCGTCATGAAGGCCCGCCTGACCGCCATGGCCGAGAAGTTCGAGATCATCGGCGACGTCCGAGGCCGGGGCGCGATGATCGCCATCGAGCTGGTCAAGGACCGTGACACCAAGGAGCCGAACCCCGAGGCGACGGCCGCGCTGGCCAAGGCCTGCCACCAGGAGGGCCTGCTGGTCCTGACCTGCGGCACCTACGGCAACGTGCTGCGCTTCCTGCCCCCGCTGGTCATCGGCGAGGACCTGCTCGGCGAGGGCCTCGACATCATCGAGCAGGCGTTCACACGCATCTGAGCCCCTATCGGGGCAGGTGAGCCGCCCCGGACGGGCCGCGGGGAGCGGTCAGCGGCAGAGCGTGTGAAGAAGGTGTGCGAGGTGGATGACAGGAGCCCGTTCGGCCTGTCGCGGGGCCACCCCCTGCCGTAGGTTTCTCCGCGGATGAGAGATACACCCCGACCACAGGGGACTGTGGACGGGTTCAGGCCGGGGCCTCCCCAGCTTCGACCTGGTCGTGCCTCGCGCACACAAACCGGGGCCTCAAGGGGCTTCGGGTCTCCTCACGATCGGACGGTCGCCCGCCCCAAACCCCCCGGGGCGCGCGGCGTTCCGATCAGGACGGCCACCCGGGCATCTGACACGGCAAGCCGTTCCCCGAAGGGCCGGCGCTCACCCCCCCTTGCGCCGGCCCTTCGGCGTACGCGGACCCACCTGAGATGCTGTGCGGCATGCCGCTGCTCGGACCGTGCGCCGTCCTCTTCGCGCTGATCACCTGGCAGGTCGTCGCCGACGGCCCGCTGACGGTCCTCGACGAGCGGCTCAGCCGGGAGCTGGTCCACCCGGACCGGGCCTCCGAACTCCTCTCGGACCTGGGCAACGTCCAGATCGCCGTACCGGTCCTGCTGATCGCGCTGGTGTACGCCGCCTGGCACGGACGGGCCACGGGTGCGGACCGCTGGTGGCTGCCGCCCGCCGGCGGTCTGCTGGCGATGGTGCTGGTGCCCGTGCTGGTCGTGCCCCTCAAGGCGTGGACCGACCGGCCCGGCACCCCCGCCGTGCCCCCGGCCGTCGGCTACTACCCCTCCGGGCACACGGCGACCGCCGTGGTGGCGTACGGCGCGGCGACGCTGCTGCTGCTTCCGCTGCTGCGGTCACCGGCCGTCCGCCGTCTGCTCGTCGTCCTCTGCGCCGTCCTGGTGGCCGGCGTCTCGTTCGGGCTGGTGCGCCGGGGCTACCACTGGCCGCTGGACGTGGCGGCCAGTTGGTGCCTCGGCGCGATGCTGCTGACCGGGCTCCGGCTCGCCCTCAGCCGAAGTAGCCGTCGAACGTCCGCTGGAACTCCCAGCCCCCGAACCGGTCCCAGTTGATCGACCACGTCATCAGCCCGCGCAGCCCCGGCCACGTCCCGTGGGTCGTGTACGAGCCGCAGTTCGTCCGCCTGGTCAGACAGTCGAGGGCCTTGGTGACCTCGGCCGGGGACACGTGCCCGTTGCCCGCGTTGACGGTGGCCGGCATGCCGATGGCGACCTGGTCGGCGCGCAGCGGCGGGAAGACGTTGTTCGCGTCGCCCGCGACCGGGAAGCCGGTGAGCAGCATGTCCGTCATGGCGATGTGGAAGTCGGCGCCGCCCATGGAGTGGTACTGGTTGTCCAGGCCCATGATCGGCCCGGAGTTGTAGTCCTGGACGTGCAGCAGCGTCAGGTCGTCACGCAGGGCGTGGATCACCGGGAGGTACGCGCCCGCCCGCGGATCCTGGCCGCCCCACTTGCCGGTGCCGTAGTACTGGTAACCGAGCTGGACGAAGAACGTCTCCGGGGCCATGGTCAGCACGAAGGCGTCGCCGTACTTGGCCTTCAGCGTCTTCAGCGCCGAGATCAGGTTGACGATCACCGGCGTCCTCGGGTTCCTGAAGTCGGTGTCGTCGGCGTTCAGGGAGAGCGAGTGGCCCTCGAAGTCGATGTCCAGGCCGTCGAGCCCGTACTCGTCGATGATCTTCGAGACGGAGGAGACGAACAGGTCGCGGGCGGCGGTCGTGGTCAGCTGCACCTGGCCGTTCTGGCCGCCGATGGAGATCAGTACCTTCTTCCCGGCCGCCTGCTTGGCCTTGATCGCCGCCTTGAACTCGGCGTCGCTCTCCACCCCCGGGCACTCCGCGGCCGGGCAGCGGTCGAAGCGGATGTCGCCCGAGGTGACCGAGGTCGGCTCACCGAAGGCCAGGTCGATGACGTCCCAGCTGTCGGGGACATCGGCCAGGCGCGTGTAGCCGGAACCGTTGGCGAAACTGGCGTGCAGGTAGCCGACCAGGGCGTGCGCCGGGAGACCGGGGTCGCCGCCGGAGTCGGGGGTGGCCGTCGTCGCGGTGACGGTGGCCGAACGGGCCGACTCACCCGCGTCGTTCACCGCCGCGACCTGGAAGGCGTACGCCGTCGAGGGCGACAGTCCCGACACGGTGGCCGAGGTCCCGCTCACCGTCCGGATCCTGGTGCCGTCGCGGTAGACCGCGTAGCCGGAGGCGCCGGACACCGGTGACCAGGACAGGGCCACGCTGGTGGTGGTGACGGTGCCGGCCCGCAGTCCGGTGGGCGGGGCGGGCGGCTGGCCGGTCTCGCCGCCGCCGGGGCCGATCAGGGTGATGTCGTCGGCGTGATAGGCGCCGGTGCCGTACCAGCCGTGGGTGTGGACGGTGACGCGGGTGGTGGAGGGACCGGTGCGGAAAGTGGTCGTGAGCCGCTGCCAGTCGGGGGCCGACTGGGTCCAGGTGGACACGTCGGTGGTGCCGGTGCCGTCCGCCCCCAGATACACATAGCTGCCGCGGACGTAACCCGAGAGCGTGTACTGGGAGTTCGGCTGCACGGTGACGGTCTGTGCACAACGGGCGTTGTCGGAGCCGGCCGGGGTGGCCTTCAGCGCCGAACTGCCGCTGTGAACAGGCGTGTTCACGGTCGCACCGGCGGTACAGCTCCAACCGTCGAGGCCGGACTCGAAGCCCCCGTTCCTGGCGAGGTCCGCGTCGGCCGCGCGGGCGGCCGACGACAGCGCGGTCATTCCGGTGGCGGCGAGGGCGGTGGCGGTGAGCAGCGCCACCAGGGGCCGGCGCGCGAAAGGTCTGGAGCGGTCCACAAGGGCCTCCGGGCATGGGGGAGTTGGAGGGCGGAGTGCGCTCAATTTGGTCCAGACCAATTCGGTTGTCAAGCCCCCGCGCGGCTCAGCTGTCGATGCCCAGACCCAGCCGGTCCATCGTCCGCAGCCACAGATTGCGCCGCCCGCCATGGGAGTCCGCCCTGGCCAGCGACCACTTGGTGAGGGCGATACCGGTCCAGGCGAATGGCTCCGGCGGGAACGGCAGCGGCTTTCTGCGCACCATCTCCAGCTCCGTGCGCTCGGTCCGCTCACCCGCCAGCAGGTCCAGCATCACCTCCGCGCCGAAACGCGTCGCGCCCACGCCGAGACCCGTGTAGCCCGCCGCGTACGCGACCTTCCCCGCGTGCGCCGTGCCGAAGAACGCCGAGAAGCGGGAGCAGGTGTCGATCGCGCCGCCCCAGGCGTGGGTGAAGCGCACGCCCTCCAGCTGCGGGAAGCAGGTGAAGAAGTGCCCGGCGAGCTTGGCGTACGTCTTCGGCCGGTCGTCGTACTCGGCGCGCACCCGGCCGCCGTACGGATAGACCGCGTCGTAGCCGCCCCACAGGATGCGGTGGTCGGCGGACAGCCGGAAGTAGTGGAACTGGTTGGCGCTGTCCCCGAGCCCCTGCCGGTTCTTCCAGCCCACCGACGCCAGCTGGTCGGTGGTGAGCGGCTCGGTCATCAGGGCGTAGTCGTAGACCGGGACGGTGTAGGAGCGGACCCGCTTGACCAGACTGGGGAAGACGTTGGTGCCGAGCGCCACCGCACGGGCGCGGATCCTCCCGTACGGGGTGCGTACGGCCATGCCCGCGCCGTAGGGCCGCAGGGTGAGGGCGGGGGTGTGCTCGAACACGCGGACGCCCAGGCCGAGACAGGCCCGCTTCAGTCCCCAGGCGAGCCGGGCCGGGTGGAGCATGGCCACGCCCCGGCGGTCGTACAGGCCCGCCCGGAAGGTCGGGGAGTTCACCTGGTCCCGTACGGCGTCGGCGTCCAGGTACTCGATGCCGTCGGCGAGGCCCTTCGCGCGGATCTCCTCGTACCAGGCCTCCAGTTGCCCGGCCTGGTACGGCTCGGTGGCGACGTCGATCTCACCGGTGCGTTCGAAGTCGCAGTCGATGGAGTGCCGGGCCACCGTCTCCTCGATGGCGTCGAGGTTGCGGGCGCCCAGCCGCTCCAGGGTGTGGATCTCGTCCGGCCAGCGGGCGAGTCCGTTGGGCAGGCCGTGGGTGAGGGAGGCGGCGCAGAAGCCGCCGTTGCGGCCGGAGGCGGCCCAGCCCACCTCGCGGCCCTCCACCAGCACGACGTCGCGCCCGGGGTCGCGCTCCTTGGCGGTCAGCGCGGCCCACAGTCCGCTGTAACCGCCGCCGACGACCAGCAGATCGCAGGTCTCGGTACCGGTGAGGGCCGGCTCGGGATCGGGCCTGGCGGCGTCGTCCAGCCAGTAGGCGGACGGCCGGGCCTCGGAAAGGGATTTCGTCCAACGGCTCATGGCGTCAGCGGCCATGATGTCAACTCCCCACGGGGTTTCACGCCTTCTGCCGGTTGCGGCGATTGCCGACGGCCATCGAGACCAGCACCAGCAGAACGGCGATCACGAACATGGCCGTACCGATCACATTGATCTGCACGGGAGTTCCGCGCTGGGCGGAGCCCCATACGAACATCGGGAACGTGACGGTCGAACCGGCGTTGAAATTGGTGATGATGAAATCGTCGAAGGAGAGCGCGAAGGCGAGCAGCGCGCCCGCCGCGATCCCGGGGGCGGCGATCGGCAGCGTGACCCGCCAGAACGTCTGGACCGGGCCGGCGTACAGATCCTGCGCCGCCTGCTCCAGCCTCGGGTCCATGGACATCACCCGTGCCTTCACGGCGACCACGACGAAGCTGAGGCAGAACATGATGTGGGCGATCAGAATCGTCCAGAAGCCCAGTTGGGCACCCATGTTGAGGAACAGGGTGAGCAGCGAGGCCGCCATGACCACCTCGGGCATCGCCATCGGCAGGAAGATCAGCGAGTTCACCGCGCCGCGCGCGCGGAAGCGGTAACGCACCAGCGCGAAGGCGATCATCGTGCCGAGGACGGTGGCGCCGATCGTCGCCCACAGCGCGATCCGCAGGCTCAGCGTCAGCGAACCGCACAGTCCGGAGACCCCGCAGGGATCCCGCCACGCCTCGGTGGAGAACTCCTGCCACTCGTAATTGAAGCGCCCCTTCGGATTGTTGAAGGAGAACGCGGTGACGATGACGTTCGGCAGCAGGAGATAGGCCAGGGTGGCCAGCCCCGCGATCACCACGAGACGGCGCTTCAGCCAGTTGACGAAGGGCATCAGACCAGATCCTCCGTCCCCGACTTACGGATGTAGAAGGTGACCATGAACAGGATCGCGGCCATCAGGATGAACGAAAGGGCGGCGGCCGTCGGATAGTCGAGAATCCGCAGGAACTGCGACTGGATGACGTTGCCGACCATGCGGGTGTCGGTGGAGCCGAGCAGATCCGCGTTGACGTAGTCGCCGGTGGCCGGGATGAAGGTGAGCAGCGTCCCGGAGACCACGCCCGGCATCGACAGCGGGAAGGTGACCTTGCGGAAGGTGGTCGACGGCTTGGCGTACAGATCGTTCGCCGCCTCGTGCAGCCGCGGGTCGATGCGTTCCAGCGAGGTGTAGAGCGGCAGGATCATGAACGGCAGGAAGTTGTACGTCAGACCGCACACCACCGCGAGCGGCGTGGCGAGCACCCGGTCGCCGACGGTCCAGCCCAGCCACGCCGTGACGTCCAGGACGTGCAGCGTGTCCAGGGCGCCGACGACCGGTCCGCCGTCGGCGAGGATCGTCTTCCAGGCGAGGGTGCGGATCAGGAAACTGGTGAAGAACGGCGCGATCACCAGGATCATGATCAGATTCCGCCAGCGTCCCGCGCGGAACGCGATCAGATACGCGAGCGGATAGCCGAGCAGCAGACACAGCACCGTCGCGGAGGCCGCGTAGAGCACCGAGCGGACGAACTGCGGCCAGTACTCGGACAGCGCGTCCCCGTAGGCGGCGAAATGCCAGGTGACCTTGTAGCCCTCCTCCAGGGAGCCCGTCTGCACGGACGTGGAGGCCTGGTAGATCACCGGCAGCGCGAAGAACACCACCAGCCAGAGCAGACCGGGCAGCAGCAGCCAGTACGGCGTCCAGCGGCCCCGCCCGCGCGGCGGTTTCTTCTCCGGCGGGGCGGGCGCCAGGGGCGGCGCCTCGGTGACCGTGGTCATCAGGCGACCTCTTCCCCGACCGTCTCGACGCCCGCGGAGCCCACGGTCCCGGCAAGCAGGGACTGGGCGGCGTCGAGACCGAAGGTGTGCGCCGGATTCCAGTGCAGGACCACCTCGGCGCCCGGTACCAGCCGGGCGTCGCGGTCGATGTTCTGGACGTAGACCTCGAAGCCGGCGCAGACCGGGCTGTCGACGACGAACTGCGTGGACACGCCGAGGAAACTGGAGTCGGCGATCCGCCCGGTGATCCGGTTGCGGCCCCCGGGTATCTCTCCGGCGTCGTCGGCGTGCGTCAGGGAGATCTTCTCCGGGCGCACCCCTACCAGCACCTTCCCGCCGGTCGTCGTGGCCGCGCTGTTACGGGCCTCGGGGAGCGCGAGCTTGCCGCCGCCCGCCTTCAGCACCAGCTCACCGCCGGACGCCGAGTCGACCTCGGCCTCGATGAGGTTCGAGGTGCCGAGGAAGTTCGCGACGAACGTGGTGCGCGGGTTCTCGTACAGGTCGGCGGGTGAGCCGAGCTGCTCGACCCGGCCCGCGTTCATCACGGCGACCGTGTCGGCCATGGTCATGGCCTCCTCCTGGTCGTGCGTGACATGCACGAACGTGATGCCGACCTCGGTCTGGATGCGCTTCAGCTCCAGCTGCATCTGACGCCGCAGCTTCAGGTCCAGGGCGCCCAGCGGCTCGTCGAGCAGCAGCACCTTCGGGTGGTTGATCAGCGCACGGGCCACCGCCACCCGCTGCTGCTGGCCGCCGGAGAGCTGATGCGGCTTCTTACGGGCCTGCTCGCCCAGCTGGACCAGCTCCAGCATCTCCCCGACCTGCTTCTTCACACCCTTGATGCCGCGCCGGCGCAGACCGAAGGCGACGTTCTCGAAGATGTCGAGGTGCGGGAAGAGGGCGTAGGACTGGAAGACCGTGTTCACCGGCCGCTTGTACGGCGGCAGCGCGGTGACGTCCTGGTCACCGAGGTGGACGGTGCCGGACGTGGGCTCCTCCAGGCCGGCGATCATGCGCAGGGTGGTGGTCTTGCCGCAGCCGGACGCGCCGAGCAGGGCGAAGAACGAGCCCTGCGGGACGGTCAGGTCCAGGGGGTGTACGGCGGTGAAGGAGCCGTACGTCTTGCCGATACCGGTGAGACGGACGTCCCCGCCGTGGCCGGCCGTGCTGGTGTCTTCGGTCGTCTTCATCTCGTCACGCCCCAGTGAGCTTCGCGAACTTCTCTTCGAATTCCGTCTCTTCCTCGGAGCTCAGCGAGCGGAAGGCACGGGACTTGGCCTGCATGGCCCGGTCGGGGAGAATCAGCGGGTTGTTCGCCGCGTCCTCGTCGATCTCCGCGAGATCGTCCTTCACTCCGTCGACGGGACAGACGAAGTTGATGTACGCGGCGAGCCGCGCGGCCGGCTTCGGCTCGAAGTAGTAGTCGATCAGCCGCTCGGCGTTCGTCTTGTGCCGGGCCTTGTTGGGGATCAGCATGTTGTCGCTGGACGTCATGTAACCGCTGTCCGGGATCAGGAACTCGATGTCCGGGTTGTCCGCCTTGAGCTGGACGAGGTCGCCGGCCCAGGCGAGACAGGCGGCGAAGTCGCCCTTGGCGAGGTCGGAGGTGTAGTCGTTGCCGGTGAAGCGGCGGACCTGCCCCTTGTCGACGGCCTTCTGCAGACGGGCGATCGCCGCGTCGTAGTCGTCCGCGGCGAACTTCGCCGGGTCCTTGTCCATGTCGAGCAAGGTCATGCCGACGGTGTCACGCATCTCGGTGAGCAGACCGACCCGGCCCTTGAGCCTCGGATTGTCCAGCAGGTCGGAGAGGGTGCGTACCTCCACGCCGTCGAGCGCCTTCTTGTTGTAGCCGATGACCGTGGAGATGCCCTGCCACGGATACGAGTAGGAGCGTCCCGGATCCCAGTCGGGGTCGCGGAACTGGGCCGACAGATGGGTGAAGGCGTTCGGCAGATGGGAGGGGTCCAGTTTCTGGACCCAGCCGAGACGGATCAGACGGGCCGCGAGCCAGTCGGTGAGGACGATGATGTCGCGTCCGGTGTCCTGGCCCGCCGCCAGCTGCGGCTTGATCTTGCCGAAGAACTCGGTGTTGTCGTTGATGTCCTCGGTGTACTTGACCTTGACGCCCGTACGCCGCGTGAACGCGTCCAGCGTGGGGTGCGCGCGCCCGCTGTCGTCGACGTCCATGTACTCGGTCCAGTTGGAGAAGCTGACGGTCTTCTCCTCCTTCGAGTGGTCCTCCGCGGAGACACCGCCCTGTGTGTTGCCTGCCGCGGGGATGCCGCAGCCGCTCAGCACACCGAGTCCGCCGGCCGCGAGCGCCCCGCCCGCGGAGGAGCGCAGCAGCGAACGGCGGGACAGGCCCGCCCTGCCGGTACGCAAGCTGCGCCGCATGGCGGCGACCTGGGCCGGGGAGAGGCGGTCGGGCTCGTACTGCTCCATGCGCGTGGTGCCCTTTCGGGAGATGGCCGCGGGTCGGGCGGCCTGGCTGCTATCGGTCCCCGAAGACGGTGCGGTGCCAGTCCTTGCGGACCGCCGCGGTGTTGTCGAACATGACGTGCTTGAGCTGCGTGTACTCCTCGAACGAATAGGCGGACATGTCCTTGCCGAAGCCGGACGCCCGGTATCCGCCGTGCGGCATCTCGCTGATGATCGGAATGTGGTCGTTGATCCACACGCACCCGGCCTTGATCTCGCGGGTGGCGCGGCCCGTCCGGTACACGTCCCTGCTCCACGCGGAGGCGGCGAGTCCGTACGGGGTGTCGTTGGCCAGCGCGATGCCCTCGTCGTCGGTGTCGAAGGGCAGCACGACCAGCACCGGACCGAAGATCTCGGACTGCACGACCTCGCTGTCCTGCGGTGCGCCGGCGATGAGGGTGGGGAGATAGTACGCGCCGCTCTCCAGTTCGCCCAGAGGCGCTTCGCCGCCGGTCACCACGCGTGCGTAGGCACGCGCCCGGTCGACGAAGCCGGCCACCCGGTCGCGCTGGGCGTGCGAGACGAGCGGGCCGAGGTCGGTGCCGGGGGCGAAGGGGTCGCCCAGCCGGACCGTCTCCATCAGGGCGGCGGTGCGCTCCACGAACGCGTCGTAGAGCGGACGCTGGATGTAGGCGCGGGTGGCGGCCGTGCAGTCCTGTCCCGTGTTGATCAGCGCGCCAGCGACCGCGCCGTTGACGGCGGCGTCGAGGTCGGCGTCGTCGAAGACGAGGAAGGGCGCCTTGCCGCCGAGTTCCAGGTGGAGGCGTTTGACGGTGGTGGTGGCGATCTCGGCGACCCGCCTGCCGACGGCGGTGGAGCCGGTGAAGGAGGTCATGGCCACATCGGGGTGGCCGACCAGGTGCTCGCCCGCCTCCCCGCCGGTGCCGGTGACGATGTTGATCACGCCGTCCGGGATTCCGGCGTCGGTCGCGGCCCGCGCGAAGAGGAGTGAGGTCAGCGGGGTGAGCTCGGCGGGCTTGAGGACGACGGTGTTGCCCGCGGCGATCGCCGGGAGGATCTTCCAGGCGGCCATCTGGAGAGGGTAGTTCCAGGGGGCGATGGAACCGACGACGCCGATGGGTTCGCGACGGACGTAGGAGGTGTGGTCGCCGGAGTACTCGCCGGCCGCCTGGCCCTGGAGGTGACGGGCGGCGCCGGCGAAGAAGGCGATGTTGTCGATGGTGCCGGGGACGTCGAACTCGCGGGTCAGCTTCAGCGGCTTGCCGCACTGGAGTGATTCCGTGCGGGCGAAGTCCTCCGCGCGGTCGGCGACGACTTCGGCGAAGCGGTGCAGGGTGTCCGAGCGTTCGGCGGGGGTGGCTGCCGCCCATGTGGTCAGCGCGTGGCGTGCGGCGGTGACGGCGGTGTCCACGTCTGCCGTGCCGGCGAGTTCGTAGATGTACACATCCTGGCCGGTGGCCGGGTTCACGACGGTGTGGGTACGGCCCGAGGTGCCCTTGGCCGGGCGACCGGCGATGAACTGGGCTCCGTCCGGATGGTGCATGTCGCTCTCCTCCGTGCACGAGGGGCGGCGTGGCGCCGGCTCGATTTGAGTGCCGATCCTGGCAGAGGGAGGGGAGTCCAACAAGTGATTCCGTTGTTGAATTTTGGTTACGCGACGGAATCTGTTGGTGGGGAGAGGGGTGGCGACGGAAATGGCGGGGCGGGTGTCGGTGGTTGCTGGGAGACTCCGGCGCGGAGGAGACGACGGGTTTTCTCGCCCCCGCCGCCCCTTCCCGTCCCGTTCCTGGGGCTGCGCCCCAGACCCCCTGTCGGCCCTTCGGGCCTCGTCCTCAAACGCCGGACGGGCTGGAAACAGCCCCTCCGGCGTTTGAGGAGCGGGGGTCCGGGGGCAGCGCCCCCGGTTCGGGACGGGAAGGGGCGGCGGGGGCGGACCGAACGACACGGAGGCAGCGCACCCATGGACTCACACGCGACCCTGATCGAGGCGGTCCGGGCCGGCAAGAAGGTCAAGTACCTGCACTTCTGGGGCCACCGCCCCCACCCCGACGGCCGCGTCGGCCCGAGCTGCCTCAGCCAGTGGTGGCCGTCCCCGTTCACCGTCGACGGCAAGCACTACGCGACCGCCGAACACTGGATGATGGCCGCGAAGGCCCGCCTCTTCGACGACCCGGAGGGCGAGCGCCGGGTACTCGCCGCAGAACACCCCTCACAGGCGAAAAAGGCGGGACGCCAAGTACGCGGCTTCGACGAGACGACCTGGCGCAGCGAACGCTTCCCCCTCGTCGTCGAAGGCACCCTGCACAAGTTCACCGCCCACGAAGACCTGCGCGCGTTCCTTCTGAACACCGGCGACCGCGTCCTGGTCGAGGCCAGCCCGGTGGACCGGGTCTGGGGCATCGGCCTCGCGGCCGGTGACGAGGGCGCGGCAGACCCGGAACGCTGGCGCGGCCCGAACCTGCTGGGGTTCGCCCTGATGGAAGCCCGCCGCAGACTGCGCGCCGGCTGAACGGCCTCGCGCGGGGAAGCCGGTCTGCGGACATGACCTGCCGATCACGCCCCACCACCCCGGCAGAGGCCCGGCACCGATGTCCGCGATGCCGGGCCCCTGCCCAAGATGCCGGCCCTCCCCGGACCCTCAACCGGAGAAGCCGACCCGCGCCAGCCGCAGCGGCCCGCGCAGTCGGACCCGCACGTCGCGCACACCGTCGACGACGGCGAAGGACGCGCGGAGCGTGATGTAGTCGTACGGCCCCGACGTGGGCGCCGACGGTGACAGCGACGCGAGCACCGGCCCGTCACCCACCGAGACCTCGGCCGTCCCCTCGCCGGACACCTCCATGGCGACCCCCGTCACCCCGTCACCGAAGTCGCAGCGACGGAAGAGGAGTTCCCCCTCCTTCCCGGCCACGGCCGTGACCGCGTCGCCCGCCGACCTGTCCCGGTCGACGATCTCGACACCGCTCTGCTCGTCGAAGTCCGCCCCGTCCAGTCCGCGTTCGACCACCGCACGCGCGGCGGCGGGCTCACCGTCCAGCGTGAGAGTGACCCGCGACCGTATGTCCTCGCTGGACGCACCGGCCAGCAGCTCATACGCCCCCGGCTCCACCCGCCACCGGCCCACCGCCACATCCCAGAACGCGAACGCGGACAGCGGCAGTACGAAGGACAGTTCCACCGTCTCCCCGGGCGCCGGCCCCACCCTCCGGTGCGCCAGCAGCTCACGGCGCGGACGCGGGACCGACGGGTCCACGGCACGGACGTACAGCTGGGCCACCTCGTCGGCGGTCACGTCCCCCGAGTTGGTGACGGGGAACGAGACCCGCACCGAGGAGTCGACGACATCGGCCGTCAACTCCCCGTAGGAGAAAGCCCCGTACGACAGTCCGTGCCCGAAGGGGAACAGCGGTGTCCCCTCGAAGTACAGATAGGTCTGCCGGCCGCCGATCACGTCGTAGTCCAGCAGGTCCGGCAGATCCGCGTCGTCGGCGTACCAGGTCTGCGGCAGCCGCCCGGCGGGGGAGACGTCACCGGCGAGGATCCGGGCCAGCGCGGTGCCGGCCGCCTGGCCGCCGTGCGCGGTCCACAGCGTCGCGGGGAGGTCCGCCGGGTCGACCGCGTACGGGTAGGCGGAGGTCAGCACCAGCACCGTGCGCGGGTTGGCGGCGCGGGCCGCACGCAGCAGCCGCTCCTGCTGGGCGGGCAGCCGCAGTGTCGTCCGGTCCTCGGTCTCGCGGCCGTTGATGTGCGGGTCGTTGCCGGCGACCACCACGACCACGTCGGCGCGGGCCGCCGCGCGGGTGACGGCGTCCTCCCCGCGCTCGGCGACGATCAGCTCGAAGACCTCCGGGTCGTCGTCGGCAACCTTCACGCCGTCGGCGGCGACCTGCACATGGCGTCCTGTCCCCACATGCCTGAGGAGGTGACCGTCCCCGTGCGGTTCCAGCCGGAACGTCTCCTGAACGATCCAGCCGCCCGGCTGGTCGGCGGAGGCGCGGAGGTATCCGTCCTCGGCGACCGAGAGATAGCGGCCGTCGGGCGCGCGCAGGGTGAGCACGCCCTCGCCCCAGTCGGCCAGCGCGAGTTCGCTGCCGGCCGGCTCGGCGGTCAGCGGCGGCAGGTCGGTGCGGCCCGCGAGCAGCGCCGGGTCGAGCGCGCCCTCGGCGCCGCGGGCCGGCTCGGCGGCCTCGGGTGCCGGCGGGACATGCAGGAACGTGCCCGCGGAGGTCTTCAGGAGCACCCGGTCCACGCCCTCGGCGAACTCCACACGGTCGGCGCCGAAACGCTCGTAGAGCCCCTCCAGCGGGGTGGAGCGGTGGATGAGGCTGCCGCTGTACCAGTCGAGCTTGCACTCGTCGGCCAGCAGTCCCACGACCGCGATCCGGGTGTCCGGGGCGAGCGGCAGCAGGTTCTCGTTGCGCAGCAGGACGATCGCCTGCTCGGCGGCCTCCTGGGCGAGCGCCCGGTGCTCCGGGGTGTCGAAGGGCTGCTTCCCCGCGTACGGGTCGGCGTCCGGGTCGAACTCGCCGAGCCGGAACCGCACGGAGAGCTGACGGCGTACGGCCGTGTCGAGGTCGGCCTCCGTCAGCAGTCCCCGCTCCAGCGCGCCCCGCACACGTCCGATGACAGTCGAGCTGTCGGTGCCGTGATCGGTGAAGCTGTCGACGCCGGCCCGCAGGGCCGCCGCGGTGGCCTCCTCGTGGGTGTCGAAGTAGTGCTCGGAGTCGACCAGGTTGGACGGCGCCCCGGCGTCCGAGCAGACCAGCAGGTCCTCTTCGGTCCAGGTGCGCAACTGTTCCCGCAGATACGGGGACACGTGGTTGGGTCGGCCGTTGACCAGGTTGTACGCCGGCATCACCCCGGCCACCGTGCCCGCCTCCACGGTGTCGCGGAAGGCACGCAGGTCGTATTCGTGCAGCACGCGCGGACGGACGGAGCTGGACGCGGTGTCGCGCTCCGTCTCGTTGTTGTGCGCCAGCCAGTGCTTCAGCACAGGGGCCGTGCGCCAGTAGAGCGGGTGGTCACCGCGCAGGCCGTGGGTGTAGGCGGTGGCGATCGCCGAAGTCAGCCTCGGATCCTCCGAGTAGCCCTCCTCGTTGCGGCCCCACAGCGGGTGGCGCAGCAGATTGACCACCGGCGCCCAGACGTTGAGGCCGACGCGCTCGTCCCGGACCCGCATCGCACGGGCCTCGCGGGACACCGCCTCGCCCACCCGGCGCACCAGCTCCTCGTTCCAGGTGGCGCCCAGACCGACGGCCTGCGGGAACACGGTCGCCGGACCCATCCAGGCGACCCCGTGCAGGGCCTCCTGGCCGGTGCGGAACGCGGCGACGCCCAGCCGCTCGACGGCCGGCCCGAACTGGTGCAGAAATCCGATCTTCTCGTCGAGGGTGAGCCGCGACAGAAGGTCGTCGATGCGCTTCGCGAACGGCAGGCCCGTATCGCGGAAAGCCGGCGTGGGCGGCGTTGTTGCGGTCACGTGGTGGTCCCCTTGGGATGGAGCGACGAGGCGCTTTCGAAGCGCTTCGATGCTCATTCGGGGCGGGGGCGGGTGTCAAGGGATTCGAGTGCAACAGATCGGACGCCTCGCTTGCGATCTCCCTGTGGTATATCCGCATCGCGATCACGCATACATCCGAGGAATCTTGGATCCGACCCTTGTGTGCCCCTGGGTGTTCACTTAACCTCGCACCACATCGAAGCGCTTCGACTGCGAGGACCCGCCTTTCCGGCGCACCTTCCGCCGAACGACCGCTTCGGCTCAGCCAGTTCCACTGAAGACACCGCAGCCGACGGCCACCGCCGGGTGTCCTGGTGCGCCATGAAGGGTTGACGCAATGACGCCGAACGCCGCCTCCACGTCCTCCGGGCCGAGCCGGAGAAGCTTCCTCGCCTCCTCGGCGGTCGCCACCGCAGCGGTGGCGGGGGGAATGCCGCTGCTTGCCGCGTGCGGCGGGTCCGACGGAGGCTCGCGGGACGGCACCACGTCGGGCAAGGACGCCAAGAAGATCCTCCCCGCGTATGTGGCGAGCAATGTGGTCACGCCCGACATCCCGAGCAAGAACGGTTCGGCGGTCGGTTTCACCGGCAGGCTCGCTCTGGCGGACCTGAAGACGTCGGTGCCGAAGAAGCTCGGCAAGGGCGGCGAGGTCACGATCATGTCGCCGTTCTGGGGCTCCCCGCCCAAGGACGACAACGCCTACTACACCTCGATGAATGACCTCATCGGCGTCGACGTGGTCTGGCAGAACCAGGACGGCAACACCTACGACCAGAAACTCGGCGCGGTCCTCGCCTCCAGCGAGGTGCCCGACGTGGTGGTCGTGCCCGGCTGGAACATGACGGGCAAGATACCCAGCGCCATCATCGGCAAGTTCGCCGACCTCGGCCCGTATCTGTCCGGTGACGCCGTCAAGGAGTACCCGAACCTCGCGGCCATCCCCACCGACGCCTGGCAGCGCTCCATCTTCGGCGGCAAACTGCGCGGCCTGCCCATGCCGTCCTCGTACGTCACCGGCATCGTGCCGCTCTACCGCCAGGACGTCTTCGAGAAGGAGGGCTACGAAGTCCCCCGCTCCTGCGACGAGTTCCTGGCGCTGGCCAAGGACGCCACCAACGCCAAGGCCAAGCGCTGGGCCTGCCTGGACATGAAGTGGACCGCCTTCAACGCCTTCGGCGTGCTCTCCGGCAACGAGAAGTCCCTCGGCTGGAACGAGGTCGACGGCAAACTCGTCTACCGCATCGAGACCGAGGAGTACCTCGAGGCCCTGGAGTGGACGCGCAAGCTGTTCGCCGCCGGCGTGGTGCACCCCGACGCCAGGCTCGGCAAGAGCAACGCCGCCGACCCCGGACCCAAGTTCGCCGCCGGTGAGTTCCTCATCTACAACCAGGACTCCTCCCAGTGGTGGAGCCGCACCGCTGAACAGGCCACCCAGAACCCCGAGTTCAGGATCTGGGGCATGGACATCTTCGGCCACGACGGCGGCGACCCCGCCCTGTGGGCGCAGAACCCGGCCAGCATCTTCGCCTTCATCAACAAGAAGGCCCCCGAGGCCGTGATCCGCGACGTGCTGGCCGTCGCCAACGTCACCGCGGCGCCGTACGGCACCAAGGAGTACATGGCCACCAACTACGGCGTGGAGGGCACCCATTACACCGTCAAGGACGGCGTGCCCACCAAGACCGACCAGGGCAACATCGACGTGATGAACGCCTATGTGATGGTGGCGAGCCCCGCCGCCACCATCGCCCACCCCGACTTCCCCGACGTCGCCAAGGGCCAGGTGGAGTGGCAGCAGCGGATGGGCGCCTTCACCAAGAAGCCGTCCTTCTACGGCATGCAGATCACCGAACCCGCCCGCTGGACCAACCTCTCCAACGACTTCGAGCAGTTGGAGGACGACGTCGTCCGCGGCCGTAAGAAGGTCGGCGATGTGCAGCAGGCCGTCTCCGACTGGAAGAGCAAGGGCGGCGACAAACTCCGCGACTGGTACCGGAAGATCCTCGACGAGAACGGCTCGGCGGCCGGCTGACCAGGTACCGAGGCAAGGAGAACCGCCGTGTCCCACAGCACGGTGCCTCGGACCGACACCGAGGCCGAAACGAAGGAGAACCCCCCGGCGGCGCACGGCGGCGCCGCCGGGGCCACGGGGAGGACACCCGCCGGAAAGCTCGCCCTGCGCGTGCGGTTCCGGCGCGACCGCGTACTGCTGCTGATGACACTGCCGGCCGTCGTGCTGGTCCTGCTCTTCAACTACGTGCCGATCCTCGGCAACGTCGTCGCGTTCCAGGAGTACGACCCCTACATCAGCGACAACGGGGTCGTCTCCATCCTGCACAGCCCCTGGGTCGGACTGGAGAACTTCCAGCGGATCTTCGAGGACTCCGCCTTCTGGAACGCGGTCCAGAACACACTGGTCCTGTTCTTCCTCCAGCTGATCCTCTACTTCCCCGTCCCCATCCTGCTCGCGCTGCTCATCAACAGCGTGGTCAGGCCCCGGGTACGGGCGATCTCGCAGGCCATCCTCTACCTGCCGCACTTCTTCTCGTGGGTGCTGGTCATCGCCGTCTTCCAGCAACTGTTCGGCGGCGCCGGACTGCTCTCCCAGATCCTGCGCGACCACGGGTACGACGGGCTCAGCCTGATGACCGACCCGGAGACCTTCAAGTTCCTGATCACCGCGCAGAGCGTGTGGAAGGACGCCGGCTGGGGGATCATCGTCTTCCTCGCCGCACTCGCCTCGGTCAGCCCCGACCTGTACGAGGCCGCCGCCATGGACGGCGCCAACCGCTGGCGCCGTATGTGGCACGTCACCCTGCCCGCGCTGCGCCCGGTCATCGCCCTGCTGCTGGTACTGCGCGTCGGCGACGCCCTGACGGTCGGCTTCGAGCAGATCCTGCTGCAACGCGACGCCGTCGGACCGGGCGCCTCGGAGGTCCTCGACACCTTCGTGTGGTGGAACGGCGTACGCAACCAGGACTTCGGCTACGCGGCCGCCGCGGGACTCGTCAAGGGCGTCATCAGTCTCGGCCTGGTCCTGATAGCGAACAAGGTGGCCCATCTCATGGGCGAGCAGGGGGTGTACAAGAAGTGACCGCCGTCATCGACAAGCCCGCACGCCCACCGGGCCGCTGGGCGGCCCCGCCCCGGCCCGTGTGGGAGGAGGCACCCAGCAGGACCGGACTCGCCGGCAAGGCGCTGGTGCTGTTCCTCGCCTGCCTCGCCATCCTGTTCCCGCTGTGGATCGTCGTCGTCACCAGCCTGTCCACCCGCAAGGCCATCGACGAGGCCGGCGGACTGGTGATGATCCCGACGGACATCACCTTCGTCGCCTACCAGGAACTGCTCAGCGGCGGCCAGGTCACCCGGGCCGCGCTCGTCAGCATCGGCGTCACCCTCGTCGGCACGCTCTTCTCGATGACGGTGTCGGTGCTGTGCGCCTACGGACTCTCCCGCAGCGGCTCGCTGGGCCACCGCTGGATCCTCATGGTGCTGCTGGCCACGATGTTCTTCAGCGCCGGCCTCATCCCCACCTACCTGCTGGTCCAGTCCCTCGGCCTGACCGACAGCTACCTCGCGCTGATCCTGCCCAGCGCGATCAGCGTCTTCAACATCCTGGTGCTGCGCGGCTTCTTCATGGGCATCTCGCAGGAACTGATCGACAGCGCACGGATCGACGGGGCGGGGGATGTCCGCATCCTGCGGCAGATCGTGCTGCCGCTTTCCCGCGCGGTCGTCGCGGTGATCACGCTGTTCTACGCGGTCGGGTACTGGAGCGCGTGGTTCAACGCGTCGCTGTATCTCAACGACCAGGACATGCTGCCGCTGCAGAACGTCATGATCCAGCTGGTGCAGAAGCAGGAGGCGCCGGTGGGGCTGGGGCAGGCGATCAAGACGGGGGAGTTGTCCGGGCTGGCCGTGCAGATGGCTGTGATGGTGATGGCGTTGCTGCCGGTGGCCGTGCTGTCGCCGTTCGTCCAGAAGCACTTCAAGAAGGGGATGCTCACGGGGGCGGTCAAGGGCTGACGCCCTTGCCCCTTCGGGGGCGGCGCTGTGTTGTGGCCGCGGGCTCGTTGTGGCTGGTCGCGCCCCCGCGGCGGAACCGCATGCCGAACACAGCCCCGCGCCCCTTCGGGTTTCTCCCCTTGCCCCTCGATGAGAGGTTTCCTTGCCCAGTTTGAGTGACGTTTGTCGTGGTCGTCTTCTCTATGGCGGTGACTACAACCCCGAGCAGTGGTCCGAGGAGGTGTGGGCGGAGGACGTCCGGCTGATGAAGGAGGCCGGGGTCAACTCGGTCACCCTCGGCGTCTTCTCCTGGGCGAAGCTCGAACCACGCCCCGGCGAGCGGGACTTCGGGTGGCTCGACCGGGTGATGGATCTGATGCACGACCATGGCATCGGAGTCGTTCTCGCCACCCCTACCGCCTCTCCGCCGCCCTGGATGGGGCACCTGCACCCCGACACCCTGCCCCGGGACGCCGACGGGCGGACCGAATCCTGGGGAGGGCGGCAGCACTTCTCCCACTCCAGCGCCACCTACCGCCGGTACGCCGCCGCCGTCACCGAGGACCTGGCCGCCCGTTACGCCACCCACCCGGCCCTCACCCTGTGGCACATCAACAACGAGTACTGCACCTACGACTGGGGCGACGAGGCCGCCGCCCGCTTCCGCGACTGGCTGCGCCGGACCTACGGCGACCTCGACGCCCTCAACACCGCCTGGGGCACCGCCTTCTGGAGCCAGGGCTACGGCGACTGGGCCGAGGTGCGGCCGCCCCGGCACGCGCACTACCTGAAGAACCCCACCCAGGTACTGGACTTCAAGCGCTTCACGTCCGACATGCTTCTGGAGTGTTACACCGCCGAACGCGACATCGTCCGCCGGCACACCCCCCACCTCCCGGTCACCACCAACTTCATGCCGCTGTGGGCCGGTCAGGACGCCTGGCGCTGGGCCGAGGAGGAGGACGTCGTCTCCGTCGACCTCTACCCCGACCCCCGCGACCCGCACGGCGCGCAGAGCGGCGCCCTGGTGCAGGACATGACCCGCTCCCAGGCCCGCGGCCCGTGGATGCTCATGGAACAGGCCGCCGGACCGGTCAACTGGCGCGGTGTGAACCACCCCAAGCCGCGCGGACTCAACCGGCTGTGGTCCCTCCAGGCCGTGGCCCGAGGCGCGGACGCCGTCTGCTACTTCCAGTGGCGCCAGTCCCGGCAGGGCGCCGAGAAGTTCCACTCCGGAATGGTGAGCCACGCGGGTGCGCGGGGACGTACGTACCAGGAGGTCAGGGAACTCGGCGCGGACCTCGCCCGGATAGGCCCCCATGTCACCGGCGGCGGGATCACCGCCGACGTCGCCGTGCTGCACGACTGGCACTCCTGGTGGGCCGGCGACCAGGAGGCCCGACCCTCCCGCGAGGTCGACCACCCGCGGGTCCTGACCGCGTGGCACCGCGCTCTCTGGCAGGCCCACCTCACCACCGACTTCGCCCACCCCGGACACGACCTCACCGGCTACCGGCTGGTCGTCGTCCCGCAGCTCTACCTCCTCACCGACGCGGCCGTCGACAACCTCCTCGCCTACGTACGCGGCGGCGGCACCCTCGTCTGCGGCTTCCTGACCGGTGTCGCCGACCAGGACGACCGGGTGCGGCCCGGCGGCATGGACGCACGGCTGCGCGAACTGTTCGGCATCCGCACCCTGCACGAGTGGTGGCCCCTTGAGCCGGGGGAGACCGCCGAGTGCGAGGGCGGGCTGCGCGGCACCCTGTGGTCCGAGGAACTGGAACCCGACGGCACCGCCGACGAGACCGTCCCCTACAAGGGCGGGGAACTGGACGGCCTGCCCGCCGTGCTGCGCAAGGGCCGCGCCTGGTACGTCTCCACACTCCCCGAACCCGAGGACCTGCGCGCGCTGCTGACCCGCGTCGCCACCGGTGCCGGTGTGCGGCCGGTGCTCGACGGACTCCCCGACACGGTGGAGGCGGTCCGCCGCGGCGGTCTGCTGTTCCTGCTCAACCACCGCCGCGAGCCGGTCACCGTCGACCTCCCCGGCACCCACCACGACCTGCTCACGGAGGCGACCGTGACCGACCGCGTCACCCTCGGCCGCTACGGAGCGGCGGTGCTCAGGCCATGAATACCGGACCCGTCCACGGAACCTGGGAGCCCCGCCCTGCCGCCCGCTGGGAGGACGCCTTCCTGAGCGGCAACGGCCGGCACGGCGTCCTTGTGTTCGGCGATCCGAACGACGACCGGACCGTCGTCACCCATCACACCCTCGTCCGCCCGGGCGAAGGCGACGACGGGGGCCGGCGGCCGCCTCTGCTGGCCGACCAGCTGCCCGGCCTCCAGGACCGGCTGCTGTCCGGCGACCTCACCGCCGCCGAGGACTTCACCGACGGCCGCCCGCTCACATGGGTACGGCCCTTCCACCCCGCCTTCCAACTCCGTGTGCGCCGTCCGGACGGCGACGATCCGGCCCTGGGCGGATACCGCCGTACGCTCGACTTCGCCACCGGCGTCGCGGAGGCCGCCCACGGCGGCTGGACCAGCCGGGTCTTCGTCTCCCGTGCCGACGACGTGATCGTCCAGCTCCTCACCGGACCCGGCCTCAGCCTCGACATCTCCCTCGACCACCGCCTCCCGAACGCCCCCACCGGGCTGAGCGTCGGCCACGGAGCCGTCCTCACCCCCGAGGGCGCCCTGCTGAGCCTGCGCGCCCGCTACCCCGGCAGCGACCTCGCCGTCACCGGCGTCACCCTGGTCGCCGTCGGCGGCGGCCGGACGGCGCTCGCCCCGCCCGGCGCGCGCATCGAGGGCGCCCGGTCCGTGCTGCTGCTCACCCGGGTGCGACGGCACACCGGTGAGGCCGACGTGGTTGCCGAGAGCCGCGCCCTGCGCGATCTGCTCGACGCGACGCCCAAGGCCTCGTACGACGACCTCCTCGCCCGCCATGCCGCCGCGCACCGCACCGCCTACGAACGCGTCGCCCTCGATCTCGCCGCGGACCCGGACGAACGCGCGCTGCCCGGCTCCGAGTTGCTCACCCGGCCGCACTCCGCCGCCCTGCTCGAACGGCTCTTCGCCGCCGGCCGCTACCATCTGCTCTCCTCCAGCGGCCTGTTCCCGCCCCGGCTCACCGGACTCTGGACCGGCGACTGGGACACCGCCTGGTCCGGCGCCTTCACCCATGACGCCAACCTCAACCTCCAGACCGCGTCCGCCGCCGCGGCCGCCCTCCCCGAGGTCACCGAGGCGCTGGCCGCCCTGGTCCGACGCCAGTTGCCGGACTGGCGGGACAACGCCCGTGCCGTCTTCGGCACCCGGGGCGCCGTCGCGCCCGCCCACAGCGACGGTGAGTCGGGGCACTCGTACCACTTCAGCCGCGAGTACCCGCTGCACCTCTGGACGGCCGGCGCCGACTGGCTGCTCAAACCGCTCGTCGACCACGACGAGACCCATGGTGGGCGCGACCCGGACACCACCGCCGCGCTCGCCGAAGTCGCGCTGTTCTACGAGGACTTCCTCACCCGCACCGACAGCGGGGGACAACTGGTCGTCGTCCCCTCGTACTCGCCCGAGAACCGTCCCGCCAACGCGAGTTGGGGCGCGGTGAACGCGGCCATGGACCTGTCCGCCGCCCGGCACGCCCTGCGCACCGCCGCCGCGTACCACCCCGAGCACGCCGAGCGCCGGCGGGCGCTCGCCGACCGGCTGCCCCCGCACCGGATCAACGCCGACGGCGCGCTCGCCGAATGGGCGTGGCCCGGCCTGGACGACTCCTACGACCACCGCCACCTCAGCCACCTCTACGGCGTCTGGCCCCTGGACGAGATCACCCCTTACGACACTCCCGAACTGGCCGCCGCCGCCCACCGCGCCCTCGAACTGCGCGGCGCCGAGAACGACTCCGCCCACGGCCATCTGCACCACGCGCTGATCGCGGCCCGCCTCCGGGACGGCGAGCGGGTCGCCCACGCCCTCGGCCAGGTCCTCGACGGCGACTTCTTCCACGCCTCCCTGATGAGCGCGCACTACCCCCACCGGCATGTCTACAACGCCGACGCCGCCCACACGCTCCCGGCCGTGCTGATCGAGTCGCTCGTCCAGTCCACCCCCGGCCGGCTGGTGCTGCTGCCGGCGCCCCTCGCGGAGTACCCGAGCGGTGAACTGCGCGGAATCCGCACCCGGTTCGGCGCCTCGCTCGACCTCACCTGGACCCCGGACGGCGCCACCGCCGTCCTGCGGCCCACCCGCACCCACCGCATCGACCTGTGGACTTCCGTCGGTGCCGAACCGCTCGACCTCGTCGCCGGCGAAGACCGCGTCCTCACGGTGAAGACACGGTGACCCCCGCAATTCCCCCCACCCATGGAAGGAACACCATGGCAAGAAGCACCCTGAGCAGGACCGCCAGGGTCCTGCTGGCGCCCGCCCTCGCGCTCGGAGCGACGGTCGGACTCGCCTCCGCCCCCGCGCACGCCGCCATATGGAGCACCTGCGACCAGTGGGGCAACACGAACCTGAACGGCTACACCCTCTACAACAACATCTGGGGCTCCGGCGCCGGCGCCCAGTGCGTCTGGGCCAACTCCGGCACCAACTGGGGCGCGTGGGCCGACCACCCGGGCACCGGCGGCATCAAGTCCTACCCGAACGCCAAGAAGGTGATCAACAAGTCGATCACCTCCCTCGGTTCGCTCACCAGCAGCTACAACGTCACCGTCCCGTCCTCCGGCGCGTACAACACCTCGTACGACATCTGGGACACGGACTACGACTACGAGATCATGCTCTGGGTCAACTACAACGGAGCCGTGGGCCCGCTCGGCTCCTCGCAGGGCACCGTGAGCCTCGGCGGCCACACCTGGAACGTGTACAAGGGCAACAACGGGGCCAACGAGGTCTTCTCGTTCCTGCGCACCTCGGACTCGAACTCCGGCACCGTCAACATCCTCCCGATCCTCAAGTGGATCAAGGACACCAAGGGCTGGATGGGCAACGAGACCATCGGTGACGTGCAGTTCGGCTACGAGATCACCTCTTCGGCGGGCGGGCTGGACTTCCGTACCAACAACCTGACGGTCAGCGGCGGCTGACCTGAGCACGTACGGGGAGGGGCCGGTCCCGCACCGGCCCCTTCACGGGTGCCTATCGGGCGGGCGCCGGGCCCGAACTGGCCCGGAGCGTCAGCTCGGGCGCGATCAGCACGACCTCGTCGCCGCCCCGGCCGTGGAGCTTGGCGACCAGCTGCTCCACGGCGAGCCGGCCCATCTCCTGCGCCGGGATGGCGACCGACGTCAGCCGCACCGACGCCTGCACGGCGACCTGCTCCGGACAGATCGCGACCACCGACATGTCCTCCGGGACGGCCCGCCCCTGCTGTCGCAGCAGGGCGAGCAGCGGCTCCACCGCCGACTCGTTCTGCACCACGAAGCCCGTGGTGCCGGGGCGCTCGTCGAGGACGCGGGCCAGGGTCACGGCCATCGCGTCGTAGCCGCCCTCGCACGGCCGGTGCAGCAGACCGAGACCCAGCTCCCGGGCACGGCCGCGCAGTCCGTCGAGGGTGCGCTCGGCGAATCCGGTGTGCCGTTCGTAGACCGCGGGGGCCTCGCCGATGACGGCGAGGTCCCGGTGCCCGCGCTGCGCCAGATGTTCCACGCACAATGCGCCGGTGGCCTTGAAGTCGAGGTCGACGCAGGTCAGCCCAGCGGTGTCGGCGGGCAGTCCGATCAGCACGGCCGGCCGGTCGGTCTCCCGCAGCAGCGGCAGCCGCTCGTCGTCGAGTTCGACGTCCATGAGGATCATGCCGTCGGCGAGTCCGCTGCCCGCGACCCGGCGCACCGCGTCCGGGCCCTCCTCACCGGTGAGCAGCAGGACGTCGTACCCGTGGGTGCGGGCCGTGGTGGCGACCGCGATGGCGATCTCCATCATCACCGGCACATACATGTCCGTACGCAGCGGGACCATCAGCGCGATGATGTTCGACCTGCTGCTGGCCAGGGCGCGCGCCCCGGCGTTCGGGTGGTACCCGAGCTCGCGGATGCTCCGCTCCACCCGCTGCCGGGTGTTCACGGAGATGGAGCGCTTGCCGCTGAGGACATAGCTCACCGTGCTCGCGGAGACTCCGGCGTGCTGGGCGACCTCGGCGAGGGTGACCATCCAGTCTCCATGACGTGTGAAGCGCTTCGACAGCGCATGCGATGAACAGAGGTGGGTGAGGGTGTCCCGACAGTAGTCTCACAGGATGCGCGTGTCCAGAGGGCTGTCGAAGCGCTTCGACAGCCTCCTTCAGGGCCGGATCCGGTTCGGGAGAGGCCGGGGGACACCGGAGGAATTGTCCCTCACCGTCGAGTGGCCGCCGCGGGCGGGAGGCTCGGCCGAACGGCCGCACGAAGGGTGGCGGGGCGGCTACGGATCGGGTACATACGAACGGGTAGCACCAGTCGGTAATGCCATGACACCATCCCCTTCGCGGCGAGGTGAGCCTCATGTCCGCAGCACCCGAGACATCCCGGTCTCCGTCCCGACCCACCGTCACCGAACGTGAGGCCCGCCAAGTGGCGGAAGCCGCCCGGGAACAGGGCTGGCGCAAGCCCAGCTTCGCCAAGGAACTGTTCCTCGGCCGCTTCCGGCTCGACCTGATCCACCCCCACCCCCTGCCCGCCGACGAGCACGTCCAGCGCGGTGAGGAGTTCCTCGCCAAACTCCGCGACTTCTGCGAGACGAAGATCGACGCCGCCCGGATCGAGCGCGACGCGCTCATCCCCGACGAGGTGATCACCGGGCTCAAGGAGCTCGGCGCCCTCGGTATGAAGATCGACACCAAGTACGGCGGCCTCGGCCTCACCCAGGTCTACTACAACAAGGCCCTCGCCCTGGTCGGCTCCGCCAGCCCGGCGATCGGCGCGCTGCTCTCCGCGCACCAGTCGATCGGCGTACCGCAGCCGCTGAAGATCTTCGGCACGCGCGAGCAGAAGGAGACGTTCCTGCCGCGCTGCGCCCGTACCGACATCTCGGCGTTCCTGCTCACCGAACCGGACGTCGGCTCGGACCCGGCACGGCTGGCCACCACCGCCGTACCGGAGGGCGACGGGTACGTCCTCGACGGGGTGAAGCTGTGGACCACCAACGGGGTGGTCGCCGACCTCCTCGTGGTCATGGCGCGCGTACCGAAGTCCGAGGGACACCGGGGCGGCATCACCGCGTTCGTGGTCGAGGCGGCCTCCGAGGGCGTCACCGTGGAGAACCGCAACGCCTTCATGGGGCTGCGCGGACTGGAGAACGGCGTCACCCGCTTCCACCGCGTCCGGGTCCCCGCCGCGCACCGCATCGGTGAGGAGGGCCAGGGTCTGAAGATCGCCCTGACCACGCTCAACACCGGCCGGCTGTCCCTGCCCGCGATGTGCGTCGGCTCCGGCAAATGGTGTCTGAAGATCGCCCGCGAGTGGTCGGGGGCCCGGGAGCAGTGGGGCAGGCCGGTGGCGCTGCACGAGGCCGTCGGCTCGAAGATCGCGTTCATCGCGGCCACCACCTTCGCCCTGGAGGCCGTGGTCGACCTCTCCTCGCAGATGGCCGACGAGGACCGCAACGACATCCGCATCGAGGCCGCCCTCGCCAAGCTCTACGGCTCCGAGATGGCCTGGCTGATGGCCGACGAACTGGTCCAGATCCGCGGCGGACGCGGCTTCGAGACCGCCGACTCCCTGCGGGCACGCGGCGAACGGGCGGTACCGGCCGAGCAGATGCTGCGCGACCTGCGCATCAACCGCATCTTCGAGGGCTCCACGGAGATCATGCACCTGCTGATCGCCCGCGAGGCCGTCGACGCCCACCTCTCGGTCGCCGGCGACCTCATCGACCCCGAGAAGTCCCTCGGCGACAAGGCGAAGGCGGGCGCCGGCGCCGGTGTCTTCTACGCCAAGTGGCTGCCGAGACTCGTCGCCGGACGAGGTCAGCTCCCCGGCACGTACGGCGAGTTCAGGCACGGAATCGACCTCTCCCCGCACCTGCGCTACGTCGAACGCACCTCACGCAAGCTCGCCCGCTCCACCTTCTACGCCATGTCCCGCTGGCAGGGGAGGATGGAGACCAAGCAGGGCTTCCTGGGCCGGATCGTCGACATCGGGGCCGAACTGTTCGCGATGAGCGCCGCGTGCGTCCGCGCGGAACTCCTGCGCGGCCGGGGCGAGAACGGCCGCGAGGCGTACCAGCTCGCCGACGCCTTCTGCCGCCAGGCCCGCATCCGCGTCGAAGAACTCTTCACCCGTCTGTGGAGCAACACGGACGACCAGGACCGCAAGGTCGTCAAGAACGTGCTCTCCGGCACCTACGCATGGCTGGAACAGGGCATCATCGACCCCTCGGACGACGGCCCCTGGATCGCGGACGCCACCCCGGGCCCCTCCGAACACCAGAACGCCCACCGCCCGATCCGCTGACCCGGGAGCGACCCACGGTCCGCACACCACCCCAGGGGTGTTCACCGGGCAGGAGGGCGGTCGCACGATCCGCTCCCCTGCCCGGCCGGGCCGCCCACCGTCTGCGCGAGGTGCCGGAGCCGCCGATCGCACACGCCCTCGACACGTCACCCGTGGATCCGGCTGTGCGCACGGCGCCGGCCCGCCCGCCGGGGCGGGGCCCCGGCCGTGCGCGCGAGGCGACACAATGGGGCCCATGACCGACGCTCCAGCCCCCCTCGCCGACCCCCACCTCGTCTACGACCCCGTGGTGGGAGACGGGCCGAAGGACGTGGTGATTCTCGGGTCCACCGGGTCGATCGGCACCCAGGCCATCGATCTCGTACTGCGCCATCCCGGCCGCTTCCGGGTCACCGCCCTGTCCGCCAACGGCGGCCGGGTCGCGCTCCTCGCCGAGCAGGCCCGCCGGCTGCGGGTGCGTACGGTGGCCGTCGCGCGCGAGGACGTCGTACCGGCGCTGCGCGAGGCGCTCGCCGCACAGTACGGGACGGGGGAGCCGCAGCCCGAGATCCTCGCCGGACCGGACGCGGCCGCACAGCTCGCCGCCGCCGACTGCCACACCGTCCTCAACGGCATCACCGGCTCCATCGGACTCGCCCCGACCCTCGCCGCCCTGGAGGCGGGCCGCACCCTCGCGCTCGCCAACAAGGAGTCGCTCATCGTCGGCGGCCCGCTGGTCAAGGCGCTCGCCGAACCCGGTCAGATCATCCCGGTCGACTCCGAGCACGCCGCGCTCTTCCAGGCGCTCGCCGCCGGCACCCGCGCCGACGTGCGCAAGCTGGTCGTCACCGCCTCCGGCGGCCCCTTCCGCGGCCGCACCAGGGAGCAACTGGCGGACGTCACCGTCGAGGACGCCCTCGCCCACCCCACCTGGGCCATGGGCCCGGTCATCACGATCAACTCCGCGACCCTCGTCAACAAGGGCCTGGAGGTCATCGAGGCACACCTGCTGTACGACATTCCCTTCGATCGCATTGAGGTCGTCGTGCACCCGCAGTCGTATGTCCACTCGATGGTTGAGTTCACGGACGGATCGACACTGGCCCAGGCGACGCCCCCCGACATGCGGGGGCCCATCGCCATCGGTCTCGGCTGGCCCGAACGGGTGCCGGACGCCGCCCCGGTCTTCGACTGGAGCAAGGCGTCCACCTGGGAGTTCTTCCCCCTCGACAACGAGGCCTTCCCCTCGGTGAACCTCGCCCGGCACGTCGGCGAGCTCGCGGGAACCGCCCCGGCGGTGTTCAATGCCGCGAACGAGGAGTGCGTGGAGGCGTTCCGCGCCGGCACGCTGCCCTTCAACGGGATCATGGAGACCGTCACCCGGGTGGTCGAGGAACACGGCACCCCGGCGACGGGAACCCCACTGACCGTGTCGGACGTCCTCGAAGCGGAGACCTGGGCCCGGACGAGGGCCCGGGAACTGACCCACCGGACGGCTAGCGCGGAGGCGCGTGCATGACGACCCTGATGTTCATCCTCGGCATAGTCGTCTTCGCGGCCGGCCTGCTGTTCTCGATCGCCTGGCACGAACTGGGCCACCTCTCCACGGCCAAGATGTTCGGCATCCGCGTACCCCAGTACATGGTCGGCTTCGGCCCCACCATCTGGTCGCGGAACAAGGGCGAGACCGAGTACGGCGTCAAGGCGATCCCGTTCGGCGGCTACATCCGCATGATCGGCATGTTCCCGCCCGGCCCCGACGGCCGTCTCGAGGCCCGCTCCACCTCACCGTGGCGCGGCATGATCGAGGACGCCCGCTCCGCCGCCTTCGAGGAACTGAGGCCCGGCGACGAGAAACGCCTGTTCTACACGCGCAAGCCGTGGAAACGGGTCGTCGTGATGTTCGCCGGCCCGTTCATGAACCTGATCCTCGCGGCCGTCCTGTTCCTGACCGTGCTGATGGGCTTCGGCATCCAGCAGCAGACCACCACCGTCAGCTCCGTCTCGCAGTGCGTCATCTCGCAGACCGAGACCCGCGACGACTGCAAGAAGTCCGACCCCCAGTCCCCGGCCGCCGCCGCCGGGATGAAGGCCGACGACCGGATCGTCGCCTTCGCCGGCGTCCGCACCGACGACTGGGCCACCCTCTCCGACCTCATCCGCGACAGCGCCGGCAAGTCCGTGCCCATCGTCGTCGAACGCGACGGGCGGGAGCTGACCCTCCAGGCGAAGATCGCCACCAACATGGTCGCCAAGAAGGACGGCAACGGCACCTATGTCGAGGGCGAGTACGTCAAGGCCGGCTTCCTCGGCTTCAGCGCGGCCACCGGAGTCGTACGACAGGACTTCGGCGACTCGGTGACCTGGATGACCGACCGGGTCGGCGACGCCATCGACTCCCTCGCCGCCCTGCCGTCGAAGATCCCCGCCCTGTGGGACGCGGCCTTCGGCGACGGCCCCCGCGAACCCGACTCCCCGATGGGCGTCGTCGGCGCGGCCCGGGTCGGCGGCGAGATCGCCACCCTCGACATCCCCGCCACGCAGCAGCTCGCCATGTTCGTGATGCTGCTCGCCGGCTTCAACCTCTCCCTGTTCCTGTTCAACATGCTCCCGCTGCTGCCGCTCGACGGCGGACACATCGCGGGCGCGCTCTGGGAGTCGCTGCGCCGCAACCTCGCCAGGGTGCTGCGCCGCCCCGACCCTGGCCCCTTCGACGTGGCGAAACTGATGCCGGTGGCCTACGTGGTGGCCGGGATCTTCGTCTGCTTCACGATCCTCGTCCTGATCGCGGACGTGGTGAACCCGGTGCGGATCTCCTAGACGCCCGCGCAGCGACACCAGCCGTTCACGACGGCCCGGAACCCTTGGGGTTGCGGGCCGTCGCCCTTTGGGTGGGTTTACGGGCGCGATGTGCTGGAGCGTTGGCCAGTGCCGTAATCTCGGAGCCCGGAGCCCGCTGCTCACGGGGAGCCGGACCTTGATCCACGACTTGGGGTTGCACAGCAGATGACTGCGATTTCTCTCGGCATGCCGTCCGTTCCGACCAAGCTCGCCGAGCGCCGGAAGAGCCGGCAGATCCAGGTCGGCTCCGTGGCGGTGGGCGGGGACGCCCCGGTGTCCGTGCAGTCGATGACGACGACGCGTACGTCCGACATCGGCGCCACCCTCCAGCAGATCGCCGAGCTCACCGCGTCCGGGTGCCAGATCGTGCGAGTGGCCTGTCCGACCCAGGACGACGCGGACGCGCTGGCGGTCATCGCCCGCAAGTCGCAGATCCCGGTGATCGCCGACATCCACTTCCAGCCCAAGTACGTCTTCGCCGCGATCGAGGCCGGCTGCGCCGCGGTCCGGGTGAACCCGGGCAACATCAAGCAGTTCGACGACAAGGTCAAGGAGATCGCCAAGGCGGCCAAGGACCATGGCACCCCGATCCGCATCGGCGTGAACGCCGGCTCGCTGGACCGGCGCCTGCTCCAGAAGTACGGCAAGGCGACCCCCGAGGCGCTGGCCGAGTCCGCCCTGTGGGAGGCGTCCCTCTTCGAGGAGCACGACTTCCGCGACATCAAGATCTCCGTCAAGCACAACGACCCGGTCATCATGGTCGAGGCCTACCGCCAGCTCGCCGCCCAGTGCGACTACCCCCTCCACCTCGGCGTCACCGAGGCCGGCCCCGCCTTCCAGGGCACCATCAAGTCGGCCGTCGCCTTCGGCGCGCTGCTCTCCCAGGGCATCGGCGACACGATCCGGGTGTCGCTGAGCGCCCCGCCGGTGGAGGAGATCAAGGTCGGCAACCAGATCCTGGAGTCGCTCAACCTGCGCCAGCGCGGCCTCGAGATCGTCTCCTGCCCGTCCTGCGGCCGCGCCCAGGTCGATGTGTACAAGCTCGCCGAAGAGGTCACCGCCGGCCTCACCGGCATGGAGGTCCCGCTGCGCGTCGCCGTCATGGGCTGCGTCGTCAACGGCCCGGGCGAGGCCCGCGAGGCCGACCTCGGCGTCGCCTCCGGCAACGGCAAGGGCCAGATCTTCGTCAAGGGCGAGGTCATCAAGACCGTTCCCGAGTCGAAGATCGTCGAGACGCTCATCGAGGAGGCGATGAAGATCGCCGAGCAGATGGAGAAGGACGGCGTGATGTCCGGCGAGCCCCAGATCTCGGTGGCCGGCTGACCCCGTACGCCGGAATCGGCCGGTCGTCCGGGGGCGGCGGCCCCCGGACTCCACGGGTACAGTGCGGAGAAATCAGCAGACACTCCCGTGTATGAGGCCCCGCACTTGTTGACGCAGACCACATCCCGGGTCCTCGAACCGAGCGACCTGGACGCCGCCCTCGCCGTCCTCGACCGTGAGCCGGTCGTGAACGCCTTCGTCACGGCCCGCGTCCGGATCGCGGGCCTCGATCCCTGGCGGCTCGGCGGCGAGATGTGGGGCTGGTACGAAGGCGGCGTACTGACGTCGCTGTGCTACGCGGGCGCCAACCTGGTGCCCATCTGCGCCACCCCCCGGGCCGTCCGCGCCTTCGCCGACCGCGCCCGCCGGGCCGGCCGCCGCTGCTCCTCCATCGTCGGCCCCGCCGAGGCCACCGCCGCCCTCTGGCGGCTGCTCGAACCCCAGTGGGGCCCGGCCCGCGAGGTCCGCACCCACCAGCCCCTCATGGTCACCGACCGCCTGTCCGAGCACATAGCCCCGGACCCGTACGTCCGCCGCGTCCGCAAGGACGAGCTGGAGGCGATCATGCCGGCGTGCGTGGCCATGTTCACCGAGGAGGTCGGCATCTCCCCGCTGGCCGGCGACGGCGGCCTCCTCTACCAGGCCCGGGTCGCCGAACTCGTCGGCGCCGGCCGCTCCTTCGCCCGCTTCGACGCCGACGGCCGGGTCGTCTTCAAGGCCGAGATCGGTGCCGCCACCGACCGCGCCTGCCAGATCCAGGGCGTCTGGGTCGCCCCCGAACACCGCGGCAGGGGCGTCGCCGCCCCCGGCATGGCCGCCGTCCTGCGCTACGCCCTCACCGACGTCGCCCCCGTGGCGAGCCTCTACGTCAACGACTTCAACACCCCCGCCCGCCGGACCTACCGCAGGGTGGGCTTCCAGGAGTCGGGCGCCTTCATGAGCGTGCTGTTCTGAGCGGGCCCGGCCTGTAGTCTCCCCGGCATGCTGCGCTTTCCCGGTCACGGACGCCCAGGGCCCGACGACATCGTGATCGGCCCCCTCGACCTCCCCGGCCATGTCGACGAGGCGCTGGCGGTGCAGGCGCTGGCGTTCGGACTCGGCCCCGACGAGGTCGCCGTACGCCGCCAGATCGTGCTGCGCCACATGACCCTCCCGGGCGCCCGCGCCTACGGCGCCACCGTCCGGGGCCGGCTGGCCGGCTTCGTCTACGGAATGCCCAACGACCGCGCCCACTGGTGGTCCACCGTCGTCGAGCCGTATCTGCGGGCCCAGGGCCACGACGACTGGCTCGACGACTCCTTCGTCATCACCGAGCTGCACGTCCACCCCCGGCACCAGAAGCGCGGCATCGGCCGCGCCCTGATCACCACCATCACCGACGGCGCCGCCGAGCCCCGCTCGATCCTCTCCGCCATCGACATCGAAAGCCCCGCCCGGCATCTGTACCGCTCACTCGGCTACCGGGACCTCGCCCGCCAGGTGCACTTCCCCAGCGCCCCCCGGCCCTACGCCGTCATGGGCGCCCCGCTGCCCCTGCTGCGCGGCCGGCCGGCGGCGGACAGCCGATAACCGATTTCCGCCGTCCCGTCCCGCCCGGCTAACCTCCTTGCCATCACCTAGACGCAGCAGGAGTACGAGAGCCATGGCGAAAGCACCGGTCCAGCGCATGTCCCAGTTGATGGCGAAGACGCTGCGCGACGACCCGGCGGACGCCGAGGTCCTCAGCCACAAGCTGCTGGTCCGCGCCGGCTATGTGCGCCGCACCGCCGCCGGCCTGTGGAGCTGGCTGCCCCTCGGCAAGAAGGTCCTCGCCAACGTCGAGCGCGTCGTGCGCGAGGAGATGGACGCCATCGGCGCCCAGGAGGTGCTGCTCCCCGCCCTGCTGCCGCGTGAGCCCTACGACGCCACCGGCCGCTGGGACGAGTACGGCCCCGAGCTGTTCCGCCTCCAGGACCGCAAGGGCGGCGACTACCTCCTCGGCCCCACCCACGAGGAGATCTTCACCCTGATGGTGAAGGACCAGGCGTCCTCCTACAAGGACCTGCCGGTCATCCTCTACCAGATCCAGTCCAAGTTCCGCGACGAGGCCCGGCCCCGCGCCGGCATCCTGCGCGGCCGCGAGTTCCTGATGAAGGACTCCTACTCCTTCGACATCGAGGACGAGGGCCTGGCGAAGTCGTACGCCCTGCACCGCCAGGCGTACCAGCGGGTCTTCGAGCGCCTGGGCCTCGACTACCGCATCTGCGCGGCCACCGCCGGTGCCATGGGCGGCTCCAAGTCCGAGGAGTTCCTCGCGCCCGCCGAGGCCGGCGAGGACACCTTCGCCGACTGCCCGAACTGCGACTTCGCCGCCAACACCGAGGCGGTCGCCCACGAGCTGAAGCCCGTCGACGCCGCCGGGGTCCCGGCCGCGGAGGACATCCCCACGCCCGACACCCCCACCATCGAGAGCCTCGCCGCGTCCCTCGGCGTCGAGGCCTCGGCCACGCTGAAGAACCTGCTGGTCAAGGTCGACGGCGAGATCGTCGCCGTGGGCGTGCCCGGTGACCGCGAGGTCGACATGGACAAGGTCGAGGCGCACTTCGCCCCGGCCGTCGTGGAGATGGTGACCGAGGCGGACTTCATCGCCCGCCCCGACCTGGTGCGCGGCTACGTCGGCCCGCAGGGCCTGGACAAGGTGAAGTACATCGCCGACCCGCGCGTGGCCCCGGGCACCGCCTGGATCACGGGCGCCAACAGGGCCGACACCCACGCGAAGAACGTGGTCGCGGGCCGCGACTTCGAGGCCGACGAGTACGTCGACGTGGTCGTGGTGCGGGAGGGCGACCCCTGCCCCCGGTGCGGCACGGGACTGCGGCTGGACCGCGCCATCGAGATCGGCCACATCTTCCAGCTGGGCCGCAAGTACGCCGACGCCCTCAAGCTCGACGTCCTGGGCCAGAACGGAAAGCCGGTCCGCGTCACCATGGGCTCCTACGGCATCGGCGTCTCCCGCGCGGTGGCGGCCCTCGCCGAGCAGACCGCCGACGACAAGGGGCTGTGCTGGCCCGCCGAGGTCGCCCCGGCCGATGTCCACGTGGTCGCCGCCGGCAAGGCCCTGCAGACCGAACTGGCCCTGGACGTCTCCGAGAAGCTGTCCGCCGCCGGTCTCCGCGTCCTGGTCGACGACCGCGCGGGCGTCTCCCCGGGCGTGAAGTTCACCGACTCGGAGCTGATCGGCGTCCCGCGGATCCTGGTCGCGGGCCGCCGCGCAGCCGAGGGCGTCGTCGAGCTCAAGGACCGCCGCACCGGCGAGCGCGAGGAGCTCACGGTCGACGAGGCGATCACCCGCCTGACGGCCTGACGCAACCTGCCGACCGGCGTCGACGGGGCCCGCACCGGCGGGCTCCGTCGACGCCGGGGCGCGCTGCCGAGGGTAGGTCCGACGGCAGCGTGTCGGTGCGGGCCGGGGCAGGTCGCGCGACCCGGCGCCTGCCGGGTGCCGCTGCGCCCACCCGTGCCGCCCCAGCGGCACGACTGCCCGCAGTTGGCGGGCTGCGGCGGTGTCCGTGCGGCTCATGGCCGGGCGGTGACTGCGGCACGGGTGCTCGCAGTCGCGGAGGTGTCCGCGCGCGTCACGGCCGGGCGGTGATTGCGGCACGGGTGTCCGGCTCACAGCCAGGCCGCGAACTCCAACAACAGTTCCGCGTCCTGCTCACGGCCCACGCGGCGGGCCCGTACGCCCGATTCCACCGCGCGGAACAGGGTCCAGCCGCGCAGGCGTTCGCGGTCGACCTCCAGGGACTCCGCCAGGCGCTTCACCCGGCGTCGAGTCGTCGACGCACCCGACGTCTGCGCGATGAGGTCCTCCACCCGGTCACGGACCAGCCGCGCCAGGTCGAACGCGTGCTCACCGACCACCGGATCCGGCCCCACCGCCAGCCACGGTGTGCGCTCCCCGCCCAGCACCTTGCTCTGCCGGAACGTCCCGTGCAGCAGCCGGTGCTCGGGCGGCGCCGCCACCAACTCCTCCCGGGCCGCCAGCGCGGCCTCCACCAGCGGTGCCACCTCCGGATCGGCCGCCGCGCTCGCCCGCATCGCCCGTGCCTGCCGCTCCGTGCGCTCGGCCACCGTCTCGAAGCCGTGCTCCTTCGGCGGGTCCACCCAGAGCCGGCGCAGCGTCCCGGCCGCCTCCAGCAGCGCCTTCGCCTCCGGCAACGAGCGCACCGACACATCCGGATGCAGCCGCTCGAGCAGCAGAACACCCTCCGCGGCCGAGGACGGCTCCAGCAACTGCACCGCTCCCCGGCCCGCCCAGTGGGCCAGCGCCGCCCGCTCGGCCTCCGGGCGTGCCCGGCGCGGGGCCAGCTTCAGCACGGCGGGCGTGCCGTCGGCCGTACGCACCAGCACCACCAGGCTGCTGCGGCCGCCCGGCACCTGCACCCGCTCCACGGTCAACTCGCGCTGTGCCACGGCCTCGCGCGCCGTCTCCGGCAGCCTCTCCAGCCAGTCGTCGCCCTCCGGCGCCGTCTCACCGAGCGCCCTCACCAGACGCTTCGGCGGTTCGAAAACCATGCGCGAGTCGTTCCCTTCCTGCTGTACGCGGGGCCCGCCGCCCCGTCAGGCCGACGGCGCCGGGGTCCCCGAAGCCGTACCGCTCCGCTCGGCGAGCCCAGGGAAGGGTACGCTCCCGCCGCTCCAGCGCACGGACCGCACCGCCGCCTCGCGCATCGCCTCGGCGGCCCCCCGGCGCCGCTCACCCTCGCTCGCCCGCACCAGATCGCCGTAGACCCCCGCCACGCGGTCCTCCAGCCGCGCCGCCAGCCGGACCGCCGACGCCGCGTCCGACACCTGGAACGGCAGCGCGTAGCCCGCGGCGGCGGCGACGGGCTCGGCGCCCGTGTCCGCGACGGCGCGGACCAGTGCGTCCCTGCGCGCCCGGTGCGCGTCGTACGCCGTCCGCGCCTCCGTGCGCCGCCCCTCGCCGATCCGGCCGCCGACGACGCCGTAGCCGTACACCGCCGCGTGCTCCGCCGCCAGGGCCGCCTGGAGTGCCCGCAGTTCCCCGTCCTTCGCCTCGCGTGTCCCGCCCACCGTCATACCTCCGTCAGCAGATACACGTGCGCGGCGCCGGCCGCCGCGACCGAGGCCAGCAGCCGGGCCAGTTCGCCCGGCGCGTCGAGCAGCTCCTTCTCGCGCCGGCCCGCGATCTCGCGCTCGGCGGCGGCGAGTCCGGCGAGGGCGTCCTTCTCCTTCGCCGGCACGGTCGGGGCGGGAGAAGGGGAGGCCGAAGCGGACGCGGACGCGGACGCGGACGGCGACGGCCGCGCCGTGTCCCCGAACGCCTCCGCGTGCCGTACGACCTCCGCGCGCAGCGGATCGAGCCGCCCCGCCAGCTTCGGATGCGCGGCCACCACCGCGCCGTACCGCGCGGCCAGTTCCCTGCTGTCCCGGGCCGCACGCGCGCGTGCCCGGTCGGCGGGCGAGGGACCGCTGTCGGCGGAGGCGCCGGAATCCCCGGACCCGGCGGAACAGCCCGCCGCCAGCAGGGCCGCCGGGGCGGCGGCGAGCAGACTCCTTCTGCGCGGCCCCGAACGGGCGCGCGGAGACAAGGGGAACGACACGGCAGACGTCCTCGGGGGGCTCGTACGAACACAGCGACGAAAAGGAGGCCGGGGCCCGTGATCACCGTACCCGTGCGCCCGCGCGCAGGCCCCCAGCGGCACCCTCCGTGACCGGTGGACGGCAACACCCTCCGCGACCGGATACCCTTTGACCAGACACGCGCACCGTCCCACAACAGCACACGCGGCCGAGGAGTCACCCGGATGAGCACCACCCAGAGCGAGAGGCTTCGAGAACTTCTGGAACCGCTCGTCAGCTCCCAGGGCCTGGATCTCGAAGAGATCGCCGTGGACGCGGTCGGCCGCAAGCGTGTGCTGCGTGTCGTCGTCGACTCCGACGCCGGAGCGGACCTCGACCGGATCGCCGATGTGAGCCGCGCGCTCTCGGCGAAGCTCGACGAGACGGACGCCATGGGCAGCGGGGAGTACACCCTCGAGGTCGGAACCCCCGGCGCGGAACGCCTGCTCACCGAGCACCGGCACTACACGCGCGCCACCGGCCGCCTGGTCCGGTTCCAGCTCGCCGAGGGCGGCGAACTGACCGCCAGGATCCTCACGACCGACGACGAGGGCCTCGACCTCGAGGTGCCCGGGGTGAAGGGCCGCAAGCCCACCGCCCGCAGACTCGCCTTCGCCGACATCACCCGCGCGCGTGTACAGGTCGAGTTCAACCGCAAGGACAACGAGAAGGAAGAGGAGGCATAACCGTGGACATCGACATGAGTGCACTTCGGCTCTTGGTGCGGGAGAAGGAGATCTCTCTCCCCCTGCTGGTCGAAGCGATCGAGTCGGCCCTCCTCATCGCCTATCACCGCACCGAGGGAAGCCGCCGCCGCGCGCGCGTGGAGCTCGACCGGGAGACCGGTCATGTGACCGTGTGGGCGAAGGAGGACCCCGAGGACCTCGAGGAGGGCCAGGAGGCCCGAGAGTTCGACGACACCCCGTCCGGCTTCGGCCGTATCGCCGCCACCACGGCCAAGCAGGTCATCCTGCAGCGCCTGCGCGACGCCGAGGACGACGCGACGCTCGGCGAGTACGCGGGGCGCGAGGGCGACATCGTCACCGGCGTGGTCCAGCAGGGCCGCGACCCGAAGAACGTACTGGTCGACATCGGCAAGCTGGAGGCCATCCTGCCGGTGCAGGAGCAGGTCCCCGGCGAGACCTACCCGCACGGCATGCGGCTGCGCAGTTATGTCGTCCGGGTGGCCAAGGGGGTGCGCGGCCCGTCCGTCACCCTCTCGCGCACGCACCCCAACCTGGTGAAGAAGCTCTTCGCCCTGGAGGTGCCGGAGATCGCCGACGGCTCCGTGGAGATCTCCGCGATCGCCCGCGAGGCCGGCCACCGCACCAAGATCGCCGTACGCTCCACCCGCTCGGGCCTGAACGCCAAGGGCGCCTGCATCGGCCCCATGGGCGGCCGGGTGCGCAATGTGATGGGCGAGCTGAACGGCGAGAAGATCGACATCGTCGACTGGTCCGACGACCCGGCCGAGATGGTGGCGAACGCCCTGTCGCCGGCCCGGGTCTCCCGGGTGGACATCGTCGACATGGCCGCCCGCTCCGCCCGGGTCATCGTGCCGGACTACCAGCTGTCCCTGGCGATCGGCAAGGAGGGGCAGAACGCCCGTCTCGCCGCCCGTCTGACCGGCTGGCGGATCGACATCCGCCCGGATACGGAACAGACCGGGGAATAGATCCAAGCCGCGGTTCGCTGAGATCACGACAGCTTTGCGCGCGGCAAGTGTTCGATTCTTGCCCCAAAGGGGTGAGGTCGGTCCGGGGAGGTAGACTGAGCAGTGTCTGGCCGGACACGAGCTGGCGTATGCCCTGAGCGCACCTGCGTGGGGTGCCGGGAGCGAGCGGTCAAGAGCGAGCTACTGCGCATCGTGGTGACCGAGGACGCGTGCGTCCCCGATCCTCGCGGTACGCTGCCCGGCCGGGGCGCGTATGTGCACCCCGTCCCGGTCTGTCTCGACCAGGCGGTGCGCCGCAGGGCGTTCCCACGGGCGCTCCGCGTCCCGGGACCGCTCGACGTAAAGGCGTTGCGCCACTACGTCGAGCAGGCACAAGGTTGCTGAGCAGCGGCTTCACGCCGGCTGGGCAGGCAACACGCACGAACATGCCGTACGGAACAAGCCGTGCGGTCTGGTACCTCGCGAGTCGAAAGCAGGTCGAGATTGCGATGAGCACTCGATGAGTACGCGATGAGTACGCCCATGAACTAGCGACGGTCCGGACGCAACCCGGACCTCAGAGGAGCGAAGTGGCTAAGGTCCGGGTCTACGAACTCGCCAAGGAGTTCGGTGTGGAGAGCAAGGCCGTCATGGCCAAGCTCCAGGAACTCGGTGAATTCGTCCGTTCGGCGTCTTCGACCATCGAAGCGCCCGTAGTACGCAAGCTGACCGACGCCTTCCAGCAGGGCGGGGGCAGCGGCAAGTCCGCCGCGAAGCCCGGCGCGCCCCGCAAGGCGGCCCCCAGGCCCGCCGCGCCGTCCCCGGCGCAGGCGGCCCGTCCGGGTCCGGCTGCCCCGAAGCCGCCGTCAGCACCCAAGCCCGCCGCGGCCCAGCCGCCGGCGGCTCCGTCCACCCCGTCGGCGCCCGCGCCGGCGGCCTCCGGCCCGCGTCCGGGCCCGCGGCCCGCGCCGCGTCCGGCCCCGGCGGCCCCGGAGTTCCAGGCCCCGCCCGCTGCGGCGGCTCAGGCTCCGGCTCCGGCCGGTCCGAAGCCCACCGGCTCGCGTCCCGGCGCCCCCAAGCCCGGCGGTCGTCCGTCCGGTCCCGGTCAGGGACAGGGCCAGGGCGGCGGCCAGGGCGGTCAGGGCCGTCCGGCCGGCCAGGGTCAGCGCGCCGGTGGCGGCGCTCCGCGTCCGGGCGGTCGCCCGGCCGGTCCGCGTCCCGGTAACAATCCCTTCACCTCCGGTGGCTCCACCGGTATGGCCCGTCCGCAGGCTCCGCGCCCGCAGGGCGCGCGTCCGGGTGGTCCCGGCGGTCCCGGCGGAGCCGGTCCCCGTCCGCAGGCCCCCGGTGGCCAGGGCGGCGGTCCGCGTCCGCAGGCTCCGGGCGGGCAGCGCCCGACCCCGGGCTCGATGCCGCGTCCGCAGGGCGGTCCCCGTCCCGGCGGCGGCCCCGGCGGTCCGCGTCCCAACCCCGGCATGATGCCGCAGCGTCCCGCTGCCGGCCCGCGTCCCGGCGGCGGCCCCGGTGGCCGTGGTCCGGGCGGTGCGGGTCGTCCCGGCGGTGGCGGTGGCGGTCGTCCCGGCGGCGGCGGCTTCGCCGGTCGTCCGGGTGGCGGCGGCGGCGGTGCCGGTCGTCCGGGTGGCGGCGGCGGTTTCGCCGGTCGTCCCGGTGGCGGCGGTGGCTTCGCCGGCGGCGGTGGCCGTCCCGGCTTCGGTGGCCGTCCCGGTGGTCCCGGTGGCCGCGGTGGCACGCAGGGCGCCTTCGGCCGTCCCGGCGGTCCCGCGCGTCGCGGTCGCAAGTCGAAGCGGCAGAGGCGCCAGGAGTACGAGGCCATGCAGGCCCCGTCGGTCGGCGGCGTGATGCTGCCTCGCGGCAACGGCGAGTCCATTCGCCTGTCGCGCGGTGCTTCGCTCACCGACTTCGCGGAGAAGATCAACGCCAACCCGGCGTCGCTCGTCGCGGTCATGATGAACCTCGGCGAAATGGTCACCGCGACCCAGTCCGTCTCCGACGAGACGCTCCAGCTCCTCGCGGGCGAGATGAACTACACCGTTCAGATCGTCAGCCCGGAGGAGGAGGACCGCGAGCTGCTCGAGTCCTTCGACCTGGAGTTCGGCGAGGACGAGGGCGACGAGGAGGACCTGGTGGTCCGCCCGCCGGTCGTCACCGTCATGGGTCACGTCGACCACGGAAAGACCCGCCTCCTCGACGCCATCCGCAAGACCAACGTCATCGCGGGCGAGGCCGGCGGCATCACCCAGCACATCGGTGCCTACCAGGTCGCGACCGAGGTCAACGAGGAAGAGCGCAGGATCACCTTCATCGACACCCCGGGTCACGAGGCGTTCACCGCCATGCGTGCCCGTGGTGCGCGGTCGACGGACATCGCGATCCTGGTCGTCGCGGCCAACGACGGCGTCATGCCGCAGACGGTCGAGGCGCTCAACCACGCCAAGGCGGCCGACGTCCCGATCGTCGTCGCGGTCAACAAGATCGACGTCGAGGGTGCCGACCCGACCAAGGTGCGCGGTCAGCTGACCGAGTACGGCCTGGTGGCCGAGGAGTTCGGCGGCGACACCATGTTCGTCGACATCTCCGCCAAGCAGGGTCTGCACATCGACAGCCTCCTCGAGGCCGTCGTCCTCACCGCGGACGCCTCGCTCGACCTGCGGGCCAACCCCACGCAGGACGCGCAGGGCATCTCGATCGAGTCCCGGCTCGACCGCGGCCGCGGTGCCGTGGCGACCGTCCTCGTCCAGCGAGGCACGCTGCGGGTCGGCGACACGATGGTCGTGGGCGACGCCTACGGCCGTGTGCGCGCCATGCTCGACGACAACGGCAACAACGTCGCCGAGGCGGGCCCGTCGACGCCGGTCCAGGTCCTGGGCCTGACCAACGTCCCGGGTGCGGGCGACAACTTCATCGTCGTGGACGAGGACCGTACGGCCCGTCAGATCGCCGAGAAGCGCGCCGCCCGTGAGCGCAACGCCGCGTTCGCCAAGCGCACGCGCCGTGTGTCGCTCGAGGACCTGGACAAGGTGCTCAAGGCCGGCGAGGTCCAGCAGCTGAACCTGATCATCAAGGGTGACGCTTCCGGTTCGGTGGAGGCCCTCGAGTCCTCGCTGCTCCAGCTGGACGTCGGCGAAGAGGTCGACATCCGCGTCCTGCACCGCGGCGTCGGTGCGGTCACGGAGTCCGACATCGACCTGGCGATGGGCTCCGACGCCATCGTGATCGGCTTCAACGTGCGCGCCGCCGGGCGTGCCGCGCAGATGGCCGAGCGCGAGGGTGTGGACGTCCGGTACTACTCGGTCATCTACCAGGCGATCGAGGAGATCGAGGCGGCCCTCAAGGGCATGCTCAAGCCGGAGTACGAGGAAGTCGAGCTCGGTACGGCGGAGATCCGCGAGGTCTTCCGCTCCTCCAAGCTGGGCAACATCGCGGGTGTTCTCATCCGCTCCGGCGAGGTCAAGCGCAACACCAAGGCGCGCCTGCTCCGCGACGGCAAGGTCATCGCGGAGAACCTCAACATCGTGGGCCTGCGTCGCTTCAAGGACGACGTCACCGAGATCCGCGAAGGCTTCGAGGGCGGTATCAACCTCGGAAACTTCAACGACATCAAGGTCGACGACGTCATCGCGACCTACGAGATGCGCGAGAAGCCGCGGGTGTAACACCCCACGGTGCGTACCGGCCGGCGGGACCCACCCGGGTCCCGCCGGCCGGCGCGTCTGTGCGTGAAGGCCGGCAGGTCAGGCCTTCGGCGCCGGTCGGCGGGCACAATATCCGTCGATCGGCGCACCCCCTTCGATGTACGGTTCTGATGTCCCCGCCCATCACGGACGGCGGGGCCGTCGATCCCGTACCGGCGGGTGAACCGGTTGTACATGTATGTGGGGACGCTGTCCTTCGACCTCCTCCTCGGCGACGTACATTCGCTGAAGGAGAAGCGCTCCGTCGTCCGCCCGATCGTCGCCGAGCTCCAGCGCAAGTACGCGGTGAGCGCGGCCGAGGTGGATCACATGGACCTCCATCGCAGGGCCGTCATCGGCCTCGCCATGGTGTCCGGCGACGCGGCGCACCTGACCGACGTACTGGACCGGTGCGAGCGGCTGGTCGCCGGGCGTCCCGAGGTGGAGCTGCTGTCCGTCAGGCGGCGCTTCCACGGCGAAGACGACTGACGACCACAGCCCAGAGATACGCAGACAGGAAAGAACGGGAGACGGACCAGTGGCCGACAACGCGCGGGCGAAAAGGCTGGCGGACCTCATCCGAGAGGTGGTGGCCCAGAAGCTGCAGCGCGGGATCAAGGACCCGCGGCTCGGCTCGCACGTCACCATCACGGACACCCGGGTCACGGGTGACCTCCGGGAGGCGACCGTCTTCTACACGGTGTACGGGGACGACGAGGAGCGCACGGCCGCCGCGGCGGGCCTGGAGAGCGCCAAGGGCATCCTGCGCTCCGAGGTGGGCCGGGCGGCCGGTGTGAAGTTCACACCGACGCTGGCCTTCGTCATGGACGCGCTCCCGGACACGGCACGCAACATCGAGGACCTCCTCGACCGGGCGCGCCAGTCCGACGAGAAGGTGCGCGAGGCGTCCGCGGGCGCCGCGTACGCCGGTGACGCCGATCCGTACCGCAAGCCGGAAGACGACGAGACGGACGACACCGCCGAATGACCGAGAAGCACACCACGCCCGACGGCCTTGTCATCGTCGACAAGCCGTCGGGCTTCACTTCGCACGACGTGGTCGCCAAGATGCGAGGCATCGCCCGCACCCGACGGGTCGGCCACGCCGGCACCCTCGACCCGATGGCGACGGGTGTCCTCGTCCTCGGCGTCGAGCGTGCGACCAAGCTCCTCGGCCACCTCGCGCTGACCGAGAAGGAGTACCTCGGCACGATCCGGCTCGGGCAGAACACGCTCACCGACGACGCCGAGGGGGAGCTCACCTCCTCCACCGACGCCTCCGCGGTCACCCGCGACGCCGTCGACGCCGGGGTGGCGAAACTGAGCGGCGACATCATGCAGGTGCCGTCCAAGGTCAGCGCCATCAAGATCGACGGGGTGCGCTCCTACAAGCGGGCCCGGGAGGGCGAGGAGTTCGACATCCCGGCCCGGCCGGTCACCGTCTCGTCGTTCTCCGTGTACGACGTCCGGGAGGCGGTCGCCGACGACGGCACCCCGGTGCTCGACCTGGTGGTCTCCGTCGTCTGCTCCTCCGGCACCTACATCCGCGCCCTCGCCCGCGACCTGGGTGCCGGCCTGGGCGTGGGCGGACACCTCACGGCGCTGCGCCGCACCCGTGTCGGCCCGTACAAGCTTGACTCCGCGAAGACGCTGGACCAGCTCCAGCGGGAGCTGACGGTCATGCCGGTCGCCGAGGCCGCCACCGCCGCCTTCCCCCGCTGGGACGTCGACGACCGGCGGGCCGGACTGCTCACCAACGGGGTGCGGCTGGAGATGCCCGAGGAGTACGCCGGCTCCGGAGCCGTGGCCGTGTTCGGCCCCGACGACCGGTTCGTGGCCCTCGTGGAGGAGCACCGGGGCAAGGCCAAGAGCCTCGCCGTCTTCGGCTGAGGTCTCTTTTCGGGGATCCGCCCGTGGAGCGGCGCCACGGGGATGGACATGCCGCCGCTCCACGGTCCCCCTCGGTTCCCCCACCCCTAGGGTGTATCCATCCACCCCCGTCTGTTCACCCGTAAGTGCGGGCGCTCGGAGTGAACCGGGGGAGCGGAAGGGGGCGCGTTCCCCGGACGATCTGTCCCGCTGATCATCCTGGGCCTACTGTCGCAGCCAGACACGGCTGAGCGACGGGAGGGTCCGACGATGCCGTACGACGTCCTGGTCCGCCTGTACGACCTCGCCGGCCGGCCGCGCGGCACCGGTTTCGTGGCCGACCACCGCGGCACGGTCCTCACCGGTCACGAGGCCGTCGACGGACTGCCCCGGCTCGTGCTGCACGCGGCGGGGGGCCGTCAGTGCGTGGTGACCGCCGACGCGGTGACCCCGCTGCCCGCCCTCGGCCTGGCCCTCGTCCGCAGCGAGGGCCTCGGCGTTCCGCCGCTGCCGGTCACCACGCGGCGCGGCGTGCCGCCCGGCACCTATGTGCGGATCCCCGCCGGAGGCTGGCGCGAGGCGCGCGTGCTGGGCACGGGCGCCGTGACCTACACCGCCACCGACCGCACCCATCTCCTGGGCGCCGCCCTCGAGTTGGCGGTCGGCACCGCGGGCCGGGACGCGCTGCGGCTCGGCGGCGGAGCCGCCGGCGGACCGGTCCTCGACGCCACCACCGGCACCGTGCTCGGAGTCCTCGGCACCGCCCTGCGCGCGGACGACCGCGACGCGGGCTTCGCCGTACCGCTGCCGGGACGCACCGGGGACGGCCCGCTCGCCGAACTGCTCGCCGAGAACGCGGCGACGGTCCCGGCCCACGGCGCCGACCTCAACCTCGCCGCACTGGTCGAGCTCACGGCCGCCCCGGCCGTCACCGAGCCTGTCGACCGGCGGGCCGTACGCGCGGAACTCGACGCGTTCGAGCGGGGCGAGGCCGCCGCACGGGCCGGGCTCACGGCCACGCCGGCCGTCACCGAGCCTGTCGACCGGCCGGCCCTACGCGCGGAGCTCGACGCGTTCGAGCGGGGCGAGGCCGCCGTGCTGGGCCTGGTCGGACCGCCCGGCAGCGGCCGTACGACCCAGCTCGCGGCGCTCGCCGCCCGCCGGCACCGCGCGGGGGCGCCCACGCTCCGGCTGCGCGGTGCCGACCTGTACGCCGACGACGGCTCGGTCGCGGACGCCGCACGGCGGGCCCTGAACCGGGCCGCCGCCCTTGTCGCCGCGTCCAGGATTCCCTTCCCGGTGGCCCCGGAGGCGCTCGGGGACCTGAGCCCGGAGCATCTGGCCGGGCTCGCCCGCACGATGGGCCGCCCGCTGCTGCTGCTCCTCGACGGGCCCGAGGAGGTCACGCTCCACCGGCCGACCGCGTGGACCGCGGCCACCGCGCGCTGGCTGCGGGCGACCGGGGCACGGCTGGTGGTGGCGTGCCGGGAGGAGTACTGGGAGGGGGCGGGGTTCCCGGCGGAGCTGCTGTACGACGGCGGGGCACGCCCCGCCGGGCAGGGCCTTCCGGCGGGGCCGTCGGGGGCCGGTGGGGTGCGCGCCGAGGGGCGGTGGTCTGCCGCGGGGCCGTCGGGGGCCGGTGGGGTGCGCCCGGAGGCGCAGAGGTCCCCCGCGGAGCCGTCGCGCGTCCACGGGCGGGGGTTCCCGGCGGAGCCGCCGGGCGCCGGTGCCCTCCCCGAGTGTGTGACCGTCGGTGACCTCACTCCGGAGGAGGCCCGGGAGATGCGTGCCCGGTACGGCGTCCCGGAGGGCGCGGTGGCCGACGCCGTGGCCCGGCACCCGCTGACCCTCCGGATGATCGCCGAGCTGCGGGACGCCGCCGCCTTCGACGCTCCCGTCGGCCGTGACGAGGTCTTCTCCGCCCACCTGGACCTGATGTGCCTGCGGATCGCCGTCCGCCTCGCCGACGGGAGCGGGGCCCGAGGGACCGCCGTACGCCGACTGGCCGCCAAGGTCGCGGGGCGGGTGCACGAGGCGGGCCGCCGCAGCCTCGGCGCCGGGCACGGGGAGCTGGACCCGGGCACGTTCGACGCGGTGTTCCCGTACGGGTCCGGCTGGGCGTCCGCCGTACTCGCCGAGGGGCTCCTCGTTCCGTCCGGGACGACCGGCTACCGGTTCGCCGACGAGGAACTGGCCGACTGGCTCCAGGGCACCCACCTCGACGTGGACGCGGCGTTGCACGCCCTGGTCCACCAGAACCCGTACGCACGGCCCGCACGGGCACCCGGGTACGAGGATGTGGCCGAGGGGACGGCGTCGGGGGACGGTCCGCCGCCCGAGGCCGGGGCGGGCGGGGGCGGCGGTCCTCTCCCGTCGGCGGGTCGCCGGCCCGGTGTGGTCATTCCGACCGCCGCGGTCTTCGATCCGTGGACCATTGCCGGGCCCGACCCATGGGCCGTCGCCGACGCCGAGTACCGGCCCGCCGGGCCGGACCTCCTCATGGCGGAGCCGCCCGTCGGGAGCGGTGGTGGTGGCCCGGCGGCCCTCGCCGCCGGCCGTGTGCTGCCGGGAGGGGGCGGCGCCGGAACCCCGGCACCGCCCGCCGTCGCCGTCCCTCCACCTCTCGACCCCGTCCCGCGTCACCGCATCGGCGTGGTCATCGAGGCACTGCTGTATCTCGCGCGGCGGCACGGGAGTCCGCGCCTGTCCTCCCGGCTCACGGATCTGGTGCACGCCCTCGACGCCGATCCGGGCTCCTGGTGGGCCGCCCGGCTGCTCGGCAGAACCCTCGCGCGGGTGCCCGACGCGGCGCCGTACACGGACGTACTGCGTCTGCTGGCCGACCGTCTCGTGGCCTGGCGGGAGCAGCCGCGGGGCGTGCCGCCCGAGCTGGGGCCCGCCTTCTGGGACGGACTCCGGCTGCCACTCGAGACACGGTGCGCGCTGCTGCGGCGGCTCGTCCACGCCGACGGCCCCCCGTGCGAGAGCGGCCCCCGGTTCCTCGACGCCGCCGCCCGGCTGCTCACCGGCGACCCCGTCGCCGTACTCCCGTATCTCATCCGCTGGTTCGAGGACGACCGGCCGCTGCCCTCCACCCCGCACGCGACCGTGGCGACGGCCGCGCAGGCGCTGCTGCACACCCACCGGCGCGCGGCCCCGGACGCGCTGACCGAGGCGCTCGCCGACAGCGCGCACCGGCTGGCCGGCCAACTGCTGACGGCACTGGCGGAGGAGGAGCCCGCGATGATGTGCCGGGCCGTCGACCGCTGGGCGAAGGACGACCGGCCCGCCCGCCGCGCCCTGGCGATCACCCACGGCCTGCGGGTCGCGCCGTACGCCCGCGACGACACCGACCGCACCCTGCTGCGGTACGCGGCCCTCACCCTCCTCGTCCGCGCCGCCGACCGCGAACTGCACGGCGGCGCCCTCGCCCTCCTCGTGCGCGACCCGAACAGCAGGGACCGCCATCTGCCACGCGCCCTGGAGCGTTTCGCGGCCGGCGATCCCCACCTCCCGCCGAGCGCGCTGATCCCCGCCCTCGACACCCACCCGGAGCCCGTCCTCGACGCCTTCCGGGTCAGGCTGGGCACGGCGGACTCCGGTGAGGCGTTCGACGCCCTCGCCGACGCCACCCCGCCCGCCCCGGCCCGTACGGTCGCCACGCTCGTACGGGAGGCGGTGGCGCGGCGGCCGGAGCTGACGGGCCATGTGGCCGTGTACGCCGACGGGCGGCTGGAGGCGGGCCCGGCGGCCCGGGCCCCACTGAGAGCACTGCTCACCGCCCTGCTCGACGGCGGCCCGCAGCCCCTCCGGCTGGCCCTCTCCGGAGTCCTCGCCGCGCCCGGGACCCCGGCCTCCCGCCCACTGCGCCGCGAGCTCCTGGACGTTCTGCTCGCCCGGGAGTCCGACCCCGCCGTCCTGGAGGCGGTCCTGCGCGCCGCGGCCCGTACCACCGGCCCCGAGCCGCGCGTCCTCGTCCACCGCGCCGGGCTGCTCCTCGTCCGTACCACGGAGGGCGCCGCCCGCTTCGACCGCTGCCTGGCCGATCTGGCGGATCACGTCCCCGGCTTCGCCACCGCCGTGGCCGGCTGGCTGGCGGACGCCCCGCGCGAGTGGGCCGCGCTCATCGGACCCGCCACCCGCGACGTCGTCGAGAACGCGGCCGTCACCGCCTGACCCGCCCTCCGGCACGTGCACCCCGTCACACAGCCCCCATGCCGATGCGGACCCCCGGCACCCGGCATGGCACCCTTAGAGCTGCGCAGAGAAGACCCACGGACCGGGTTCGTCCGACAAGGTTTCGACAAGGAGCAGGCACAGTGCAACGCTGGCGTGGCTTGGAGGACATCCCCCAGGACTGGGGGCGCAGCGTCGTCACCATCGGCTCCTACGACGGAGTCCACCGCGGACACCAGCTGATCATCCGGCATGCCGTGGACCGCGCCCGCGCCCTGGGTGTCCCCGCCGTCGTCGTCACCTTCGACCCGCACCCCAGCGAGGTCGTCCGCCCCGGCACCCACCCCCCGCTGCTCGCCCCGCACCACCGGCGCGCCGAGCTCATGGCCGAGCTGGGCGTCGACGCCCTGCTGATCCTGCCGTTCACCACCGAGTTCTCGAAGCTGTCCGCCGCCGACTTCGTGGTCAAGGTCCTCGTCGACAAGCTGCACGCCAAAGCGGTCGTCGAAGGACCCAACTTCCGCTTCGGCCACAAGGCCGCGGGCAATGTGCGGTTCCTCGCCGAGCAGGGCGAGGTCTACGACTTCGACGTCGAGGTCGTCGACCTGTTCGTGACCGGTGAGGCGGGCGGCGGCGAGCCGTTCTCCTCCACGCTCACCCGCCGCCTGGTCGCCGAGGGCGGGGTCGAGGGCGCCGCCGAGATCCTGGGCCGCCCGCACCGTGTCGAGGGCGTCGTCGTCCGGGGCGCGCAGCGCGGCCGTGACCTGGGCTTCCCCACGGCCAACGTCGAGACGCTCCCGCACACCGCGATCCCCGCCGACGGCGTCTACGCCGGCTGGCTGCACGCGCAGGGCGAGGTCATGCCGGCCGCCATCTCCGTCGGTACCAACCCGCAGTTCGACGGCACGGAGCGCACCGTCGAGGCGTACGCCATCGACCGCGTCGGCCTCGATCTGTACGGTCTGCACGTCGCCGTCGACTTCCTCGCCTTCGTACGCGGCCAGGCCACGTTCGACACGCTGGACGCGCTGCTGGTGCAGATGGCCGACGACGTACAGCGCTGCCGGGAACTGGTCGCCGCGGCGGAGAAGCCGTAGCGGATCAGCCTTCGCGGGCGTGCGCCCAGTGGCACGCCACCTGCGCCGCACCGCTCCCGTCGGGCATCCCCGGATCCCGCTCCCGGCACGCCCGTGCCACCCCCGCCCGGTCCGCCGCACCGCCCGCCAGGACCGGGCAGCGCGCGTGGAACCGGCAGCCGGAGGGCACCCGGGACGGGTCCGGGGGCTCGCCGGTGAGGATCACCGGATCGCCGGTGGCCTCGGGCAGGACCGACAGCAGCGCCCGTGTGTACGGGTGCCGGGGTGCCGTCAGGACCCGCTCCACCGGCCCGGTCTCCACGATCCGGCCCAGATACATCACCGCGACCCGGTCGGCGATGTTCCAGGCCAGCCCGAGGTCGTGCGTGACGACCAGTGCGGACAGGCCCAGCCGGTCGCGCAGCCGCAGCAGCAGGGCCAGTATCTCCCCGCGTACGGACGCGTCCAGCGAGGCCACCGGCTCGTCGGCGACGAGGAGTTCGGGCTCCAAGGCCAACGCGCCCGCGATGACGACGCGTTGGCGCTGACCGCCGGACAGTTCGTGCGGATGGCGCAGGAAGAAGCGCTCGGGCGGCCGCAGTCCGGCGCGGGACAACGCGTCTGCGACGGTGGCGCGTTCGTCACCGCCGAGCCGGTGGATGCGCAGCCCCTCCGCCACGGCGTCGTACACCGTGTGCCGGGGGTTGAGCGAACCGCTCGGATCCTGCAGCACCAGCTGTACGCGCCTGCGGTACGCCTTCAGGGCGCGGCCGGAGTACTCCAGCGGCCGTCCGTCGAAGGAGACCTGGCCGGCGGCCGGCTCGACCAGCCCCAGCAGGGCACGGGCCAGCGTCGTCTTGCCACACCCCGACTCACCTACCAGCGCGACGATCTCACCGGGCCGGATGTCCAGATCGACACCGTCCACGGCCCGGGCGTCGGGTGCCCCGCGCCGCCCGGGGAACACGACACGGACGCCTCGGGCGCTGAGCAGGGGAACGCCGGCAGGGTTCATGGATGACCTGGCCTCGCTTCCTCCGGTTCCCCGGCACCCGCTGAATCCGGCCGGGAGGCCGGGCTGTCGCCCGGCGTCCCGGCACGGGCCGCGGCCGCCGTTCGCCGGGTCGTGCCCCGTATCGGAGGGGTCGCCCTTGTTCCCGGCGGGGGTGTGTCGTGGGGGAGTTGGGCTGTGGTCGGTCGGGTCCTGTCCCGTATCGGAGGGGTCGCCCTTGTTCCCGGCGGGGGTGTGTCGTGGGGGAGTTGGGCTGTGGTCGGTCGGGTCCTGTCCCGTATCGGAGGGGTCGCCCGAGTTCCCGGCCGGGGTGTCTCCTGGGGGAGTTGGGCCGTCGGTCGCCGGGGTGACCCGTACACACGCCGCCCGCCGGTGCGGGCCCGCGGCGCGCAGCGGCTGGTCCTCGGTCGCGCAGGAGGTCAGCGCCACCGGGCACCGTGGCTGGAACGCGCAGCCCGGCGGCAGCGTCGACGGGTCCGGGGGATCGCCCGGCAGGCCGCGGGGGGCGAAGCGGGACGCCGGGTCGCCGATGCGTGGGAACGCCGCCGACAGGGCCTGCGCGTACGGGTGGCGGGCGGCCTCGTAGACCCGGGCCGCCGGTCCCTCCTCGACCACCCGGCCCGCGTACATCACCGCGAGCCGGTCGCACGAGCCGGCGAGGACCGCCAGATCGTGGCTGATCATGACGAGCCCCACGTCCTGCTCCGCGACGAGCTGCTCGATCAGCCGCAGGATCTGCGCCTGGACCATCACATCGAGCGCGGTCGTCGGCTCGTCCGCGATGATCAGCCGGGGGTCGCAGGCCAGCGCCATGGCGATCATGACGCGCTGCCGCTGACCGCCCGACAACTCGTGCGGATAGGCCGACGCCCGCCCGGCGGGCAGGCTGACGCGCTCCAGCAGCTCCCCGGCCCTCTTCCGCGCCCCCGCCGGGGTGGCCTTCCGGTGCAGCAGGACCGGCTCGGCGATCTGGTCACCGACGCGCCGCACCGGGTTGAGGGAGTGCATCGAGAGCGTCAGCGCCAGCCCCGTGTTGAGCCGGTCCCCGATCCGCCCGTGCCGCCACGCCGACCGGGTGCCGAGGGCGATGCCGAGCGCCGTGTAGAGGACGAACGCGGTCCCCGTGAGCAGCAGCGTGTTCGGCAACGCCTCCGAGATCTTGTCGACCACCGGCGCGCTGAACTGGTACGACGTCCCCAGATCACCGGTGAGCGCCTTGCCGCAGTAGTCGGTGAACTGCTGCCACAACGGCAGATCGAGCCCGAATTGCCGCCGATAGGCCGCCAGTTGTTCCGCCGACACCTGGCGTCCGCCGGTCATGAACTTCACCGGGTCGCCCGGGATCAGCCGGAAGAGGAAGAAGCCGGTGACGAGGACGGCGAGAAGGGACACGGCCGCACCGGCCAACTTGCCCGCGACATACCGCGGATACCCGGTGCCTGCCCTGCGGACGGCCCCCGTGCCCCCTGCCGGTGCGGTTGTCGCGTTCGCGGTCGTCGCCACCCCGCTCGCCCCGCCTACTCACGGTCCTCGGCCGTGGCGCGACGCCGCAGCGCCACGAACGCCCCCAGCCCCGCGAGGACGACGACTCCCGCCACGATGCCGATGACCACACCCGTCGACGACGAACCGCCGCCCGCGTCACCGGAGTCCGCCGGCACCGCCGACCACCAGCTCCAGTAACCGTCCTGGCCGTAGATGTTGCCCGCCTTCGCCGGCATGGTGGTGATCGACTCGATCTGGTCCGTACGGTACGCCTCGACCGCGTTCGGATAGGCCATGACGTTCATGTACCCGAGGTCGTACAGCCGCGACTCCAGCTGCCGTACGATCCGCGCCCGCTCACCGGCGTCGTACTCGGCGAGCTGTCGCGCGTAGAGCTCGTCGTACGTCTTGTCGCAGATGAAGTTGTCGGTCGCGCCGGTCTCCTCCGGGGTCGCCGGGAGCGCCGCACAGGTGTGGATGGAGAGGACGAAGTCGGGGTCGGGGTTGACCGACCAGCCGTCGAAGGCGAGGTCGTACTCGCCGGCCAGCCAGGGATCGGTCACATTGTCCAGGCAGTTGAGTTCGACGCCGATGCCGAGGTCGCCCCACCACTCCTCGAGGTACTGGCCGACCGCCTTGTCGTTCGGGTCCGTGGCGTGGCACAGCACCCGGTAGGTGAGCGGCTCGCCGTCCTTGCCGACGCGGTCGCCGTCGCCGTTCTTCCGGTAGCCGGCCCGGTCGAGCAGCCGGGCCGCCTCCGCAGGGTCGTACGCCAGTTCCTGCTCGGGCGACGGCTCCCAGAAGTACTGCGCGTAGCGCGGCGGGATGTAGCCGGCGCCCTCCACGGCGTGCCCCTGGAACACCCTGTCGATGACGGTCTTCCGGTCCACCGCCATGAACAGCGCGTTCCGCACCCGCTGGTCGAGCAGTGACGGATGCCCGTCACCCATCTTCTCGCCGTTCCTCGCCTTCGCGCCCGGGTTGGTGGCCAGGGCGTAGAAGCGGCGGCCCGGGGCGTCGTTGACGCGGATGTTCCCGTCACGCTTCAGCGAGGCGGACTGCGCGGGCGTCAGGGACGGAGACCCCGCGACGAACGACACCTCGCCCTTGCGCAGCGCCGACACCGCCGCGTCCTGGTCCTTGTAGTAGCGGAAGACCAGTTCGTCGAACTTCGGTGCCCCGCGCCAGAACTCCTTGTTCGACTTCAGCCGCACATAGCTGTCCGCCTTGTAGCCGGTGAGGATGAACGGCCCGTTGCCGACGAGGGGGAAGTCCTTGTCGTTGTTGGACTTCGAGAAGTCGTCGACCTTCTCCCACACGTGCCGGGGCACGATCGGCACGTCCAGCGCCGTCATCGTGGCCTGTGGCTTCTTCAGCCGGATGACCAGTCGGGTGGGACTCGGCGCGGTGACCTTCTCGAAGTTGGCGACGAAGCTGCCGTTCGCGGTCGCCGCGCCCGGGTCGCTCATCATCGTGTTGAACGTCCAGGCCGCGTCGTTCGCGGTGGCCTGCTCGCCGTCCGACCACTTCGAGTCCGAGCGGATGGTGTACGTCCAGGTCAGCTTGTCCGGCGACGACTCCCACCGGGTGGCGAGACCCGGGATGACGTGGTTGTCCTCGGCGTCGTAGTTCGTCAGGTACTCGTAGGTGAGGCGGTGGATGCTCGTACTGAGCAGCCGTACCGCCAGGAACGGGCTGAGCGAGTCGACGCTCTGCGCCACCGCGACGGTGAGCACCTTGTTCCCGTCGCCGGCCGCGTGGGCCTGCTGCGGCGCCGGGCTGAGCGTGGCGAGCCCCGCGCCGAGCGTGAGCGCGGCGGCACCGCCCGCCATGACGAGCCGGACGCGGTGACGGACGCTGTACTGATCGTTCGTTTCCATGGTCGCTGACCTCGCGTCATCGCTCGCACGGGAAGGGCGGGTCGATCAGATGAGTGATGAGTGTGTCTATCAGCGGCGGCTGAGACCGTCAACGGCGCATATGACCCCATGTGGCCTGCGACAACGCGGAGTTGAGGGCGCGCGGCCCGCCCATTGGTCGAGACCGGTGACGCGTTCCTGGCCAGGGCCTGACGGGCCCCCGGACCCGGCAGACGCGAAGCGGCCCCTCGGGAGGGGCCGCTTCGGTGGGTGGTGCGGTGACCTACTGCTGACCGGGGTGGGGCGGGTACGGCTGCCCCGGCACCTGGCCCGGCATCTGCGGGTACGGGTGGCCGGGCTGGGCCGGGGGCTGTCCCGGCTGGGCGTAGGGCTGCCCGGGCGCGGGCTGCTGCGGGTACGGGCCCGCCTGGCCCGGAGCGGGCTGGCCCGGGACGTGCTGCCCCGGCATCGGCGGCGCGGCGACCGGCGGCGGATTGCCGTCGGAGGTCCACAGCCCGTGCGACTGCTGATGACGTACGAAGTCCTCGGCGACCAGTGCCGCGAGGTTGAAGTACGCCTCCCGCACCTTGGGCCGCATCATGTCGAGGTCGACCTCCGCACCGGCGGCCAGATGCTCGTCGAACGGGACGACGAGCACGCCCCGGCACCGGGTCCGGAAGTGTGCCACGATGTCGTCGACCTTGATCATCTTGCCGGTCTCGCGCACTCCGGAGATCACGGTGAGCGACCGTGACACCAGGTCCGCGTACCCGTGCGCGGACAGCCAGTCCAGCGTCGTACTGGCGCTGCTCGCACCGTCCACGGACGGTGTGGAGATGATGATCAACTGGTCGGCGAGGTCCAGCACCCCGCGCATGGCGCTGTAGAGCAGACCCGTACCCGAGTCGGTGAGGATGATCGGGTACTGCTTGCCGAGCACGTCGATCGCGCGCCGGTAGTCCTCGTCGTTGAACGCCGTGGACACGGCGGGGTCGACGTCGTTGGCGATGATCTCCAGTCCGGAGGACGCCTGCGAGGTGAACCGCCGGATGTCCATGTACGAGTTGAGGTACGGGATCGCCTGGACGAGGTCACGGATGGTGGCCCCCGTCTCACGCCGCACCCGGCGGCCGAGCGTACCGGCGTCCGGGTTGGCGTCGATCGCGAGGATCTTGTCCTGCCGCTCGGTGGCGAGGGTGGAGCCGAGCGCGGTGGTGGTCGTCGTCTTGCCGACACCACCCTTGAGACTGATGACGGCGATGCGGTAGCAGGACAGCACCGGCGTACGGATCAGCTCCAGCTTCCGCTGCCGCTCGGCCTCCTCCTTCTTCCCGCCCAGCTTGAACCGCGAACCGCCGGACGCGGGACGGCTGCTCTTCGCCTTCTGCTTCTTGCTGTTGAGCAGCCGGTCCGAGGACAGCTCCACGGCGGCGGTGTAACCCAGGGGCGCGGCACCGGGGTTGGTGGGCTGTCGGTGATCGTGCTGGATGGGCTGCGGCCAGGCGGCGCCGGCGCGGGGATCGACGGGCTGCTGAGGGGGCTGCACCTGCGGCGGCACACCGGCGTGCGGCTGCTGCCCGGGGGAGGCGGGCTGCTGCGGCTGCGCCGGCGCGCCGGGCTGCTGCGGGAAGCCGTACCCGGCGGGCTGGGCCGGGGGAGCCGGGGCGGCACCGGGCGGGAAGCCGTACCCGGCCTGCGGGCTGGGCGCGGGCGGGGCCGCGGGCTGGGGCTGCGGCGGCTGCTGCTGCGGGAAGCCGTAGCCCGCCGCGGGCGCCGGCGGCTGCGGGGCACCCTGCTGCGGGAAGCCGTATCCGGCGGGCCGGCCGGGGGTGGGCTGTGGCGGGGTCTGGGGAGCCGTGGCGGGTTGCTGGGGGAAGCCTGCGCCGGTCTGCGGGTTGGGGGTGGGCGGAGTGGCCGGCTGGGGCTGGGGGTTCGCGGGGTCGGGGGCGCCGGTGGGCGGGAAGCCGTAGCCGGCGGGCTGGCTGGGGGTGGGCGGCGTTTCGGGCCGGGGTTGTGCCGGGGCCTGGGCGGCCGGAGTGGCGGGTGTCTGCGGGAAGCCGTAGCCGGCGGGCTTGCCGGGGGTGGGCTGTGGCGGGGTCTGGGGAGCCGTGGCGGGTTGCTGGGGGAAGCCTGCGCCGGTCTGCGGGTCGGGGGTGGGCGGACTGGTCGGCTGGGGCTGGGGGTTCGCGGGGTCGGGGGCGCCGGTGGGCGGGAAGCCGTACCCGGCCGGGGGAGTCGGGGCGGAGCCCGGCTGCGGCAGGTAGAAGCTGGTCTCGGCGCCGGCGGCCGGCGCGGGCGGGGTCTCGGGCTGCGGCGCCGGGGCGCCGGGCGGGAAGCCGTAGCCGGACTGCGGGGCCGGGGGCGGGTTCCAGGCGGCGGGCGCGGGCTGCGGGGCCTGAGGCTGGAACGGCGGCTGGGGCCGCGCGTCCGCCGGCTGGGCGGGGACCTGCGGCGGCTGCGGCGGCCACTGACCGGCCGGCGCCGGGGCGGCGGGGTACGCGGGCGCGGCATCGGGCGCGGCAGGGACAGCGTCCTGTGGCGCGCTGTCCTCGGGGGCCTCGGCGGGCACCTCGTCGGCGGGCACCGCGTCGTTCACCGGCACGGCGTCCTCGGGCTCACCGGCGGGGGGTACGTCCGCCACCGGAGCGTCCTGCGGCTCGGCCTCCGGCTCATCCTCCGGTTCCACCGGCGCCGCGTCGTCCGACCCGTCGGTCACCGGGGACTCGGCGTCCTCGCCTTCCACGTCCTTGCCTTCCACGTCCTCGGCGTCAGTGACGTCGACCTCGTCGGACTCCGGGGAAGGCTCCTCGGAGTCGGAGTCGGAGTCGGAGTCGGAGTCGGAGTCGGAGTCGCTCCCGCGCTCCTCCTGGGCGGCCGGCTCGGGCCGTACGTCGTCCTCCGCCTCCGCCTCCGCCTCCGCGTTCGTCTCGGGCTCGGCCTCGGGCTCGTCCTCCGCCTCACGCTCCGCGATCTCCCGCTTCAGCGCGGCGGCGGAGAAGCGGATCGTCGCACCGCTCTCCAGATCACCGTTGTCGTTCTCGAACCCACCGGCCGCGACGTCCGGCACAGCCGAGGGCGAAGCCGCACCGGTGTCCGCGGGCTCGGCCGCCGCCTCCGGCCGCTGCGGCTCGAACCCACTCCCCGCCGGAAGCCTCGGAACGGCCACGGGAGCCCCCGACGGCGGCGCGGGCGGCGTGAACGGCGCGGCAGGCACCGGAGGCGCCGGAGGCGTGAACGGGGCGCTCGGCGCGGACCCGGGCGCGGGCGGAGTGAAAGGCGCCCCCGGCGCGGGCGAGGGCACGGGCGGTGGTACCGGAATCGCCGACGGCCCACCGGCTCCCACGGCGTGCGGTGGCGGAGTCAGCCCCGGCAACGGCGGAATCGGCCCGCCGGACGAAGGCGCCGGCGCCGGAGCGGAAGGCGAGGACGGCGGCGTGTCCGAGGAACCGGAGGAAGCGGACGGACCCCCCGGCTCCGGACTCCCCGAAGCGTTCTGCGTGTACCAGGCCGGCGGCGCGTAGTCGATGGTGAACTCGCCCGTCGTCTCGATGGCGGACTCCGCGTCGGGCTGGTCATCGCCGGGTGTCGCCCAGCCCCCGCGTGTCCCGTCCCGATCGCTGCTCACAGTTCCTCCTGATTGGTCGTGCACCCTCATGCCACGCTGGGGCGACCGTGTTTGTCGTCCGTAGTGCTTCGCAGTGGTCCGAAGCCGCTCGAGATCGTGCGAGGTCCTCCGATGCCATCGGTCTCCCCCGCTCTCACCCGGGACGCCGCCGCCCGGTTCACGGGTTCCGACGTCACGCCCACACCCAGCCTAATCACCACCCGCCCCCCTACGGCAGGCCCGCCCGCCCCCCTCCACAGGGCGCAACAGGGCACAACCGGCGGGCAGTCGACCGACATCCACCCGCAAACCGGGCATCAACGGCAGCCATATGGGCAGGAAGTGAAAGCCGGGTGACGAAACGGCACCTCCGTCGCCCCCGCCCGCTCAGTCCATCCGGCGAGGCATGCCCAGCAGACCGGTCTCCGCGTCCGTGGGACGGGTCGTCGCATACTGCCGGTCGCCGTCGGCGCACCAGAGCGTCACCCCGTCGGCGAGGGCGGGCAGTGACTCCACCTCGGCCCGGGGAAGGCGAGGTACGTCAGCAGCGTCAGCAGCGACTGCCGAGCCCCGAGACGACCCGCCCCCGGGGCGGCCGCATGCCGCAGTCCCGCACCACCAGCACAGGCGTCCCCGCGGACGCGCCCTGCGGCGGCACGCGCCCCACGTCGTACACCGTCAGCCCGTTCTGCCCGCCTCCCCTGGCGTGCAGCATCCGCTGCCAGGCCTGCGGGCGCCCCGTCTCCACCGCGACCCGCGCACCGGTCGCGGCCGCCCGCAGCGCGAGCACCTGCGCCGTCCACAGCCCGCCGATCAGGACGACGCCGTACGGCGTGGGCCGGCTGAGCCCGAGCACCGCGGGCCGGCCCGTCAACCGGCTGGCGAGATGATGAGCCGCGCGGGTGACACGCTTCTGCGCCCCGACCAGGCCGCCGCCGCGCGCGGCCACGGCCTCGGGACAGAGCTCGGGGTCCAGCTTCAGCGCGATTCATGTGATGCGCACCGCCGGGGCCTCCGTCCGCTTCTGCAGCGGCGCGTAGTCGGCGACCGCCACGGACCGCGAGGGCAGATGCAGCGCCGGAGCGGGCTGGGTGTGCGGCACGATCTGCGCCGACTCCAGCCGGATCCCGCCCCCTCGCGTCACCGGGCAGCCGTGGCGTCCCCCGGCGTCACTCGGTCGTCGTGCCGTTCCCCGACGACGGCTCGAGGTCGAACTCCCCGTCCCTCGCGCCGAGTACGAAGGCATGCCACTCCGCCTCCGTATAGCGCAGCACGGTCTTCGGGTCGAGCGAGGACCGCATGGCCACCGCACCGTCGGGCAGATAGGCGATCTCGACCCGCTCCTCGTGCTCCTCGGTGCCCGGAGCGGAGTGCCACTCGACCCCCGAGATGTCGAGCGCGTACAGCTCGTCCCGCTCACGCTCCTTGCGCGCCTTGATCTCCTCGGGCGTCTCGCGCTCCCGGTCCGGCAGTTCAGCCATGGCGCAGCGATGTCCTTTCACGACGTACGAACGATCCTCGGTCACAGTATTGGCCACCTCCCGCGGAGGGGGCCGTGCGGTGACCGGATCTCGCGGTTCTGCCGGAGAGTACCCGCCCTGAACTGGCTCGTATCCGCTTCGCAGTTGGAACACCCACACCAAGTGACCGAAGTGGCTCCGGGTGCCATGCATGTGCTACCGCACGGGGGCGGCGCGGCGCCGCGACCACGCGTCGCGCAGGGAGGCAGCGGTTCTTGCCCGCCAGGACGCCTGGACATCTGTCCAGCACTTCATGAGGAGGGCACGAGACCATGAGCGTCGACCACGACCGCACGGCGGTCTACTTCGACACCGTCACCCAGGCCGCGCAGGACGTGCGCAAGACGGCACAGGGAGATGAGCGAGCAGCTCGAGATCCTCATGCGCAAGGTCAAGGCCCGCGTACTCCGAGATCCAGCGCGGCAGCAACGCGGAGAGGGGCCGGATGTGCCAGAAGCCGGCCCGTATCGCCCAGCTCCTCGACGGGTCGGTCATCGGCTTCAAGGACACCGACCACGGCGACGCGGCCCGCTTCCGCATGCTGATGGGCTGAGACAGACAGACAGACAGACAGACAGACAGAGCCGAGTACGGAGGCGGCCCGATGGCGGACCGCCTCCCCGCATGGGTGGCTCACCACATGCCGGTTGGCAAAGGTTGCCTCGCCTTCGCCCTCGTCACCGACCTGGTCGCCACCCCCACCGAACTCGTCGACGAACAGGGCGACATGGCGTGGCGCACCCGCACCACCCTCAGGGCACGACAACCTGGCCCACGTCCAGCACGACCTGCACCCCCTACGCTTCCCCACTGGCCCTGCTGATCCGTGCCCGTCTGTTCCGCTACACCTCGCAGGTGGCCTGCGCCCTGACCGCCGGCCTCGGCGCCGTCGCGGCCCTGCTGTCGCCGGGACCGTGCTGAGCACCGCCGTCGGCCTGCTCGTCCCCCGCAGGGGGCTCTCGCCGTTCCGGGGCCGCTTCCTCGACCTCGCCGAGTCGGCCGTCCTGCTCACCCTGGTGCCGCTGTGCCTGGCGGCGCTGGGCGTCCTCACCGCCGTACGGGCCATGACCGGGTGAGACGGGCGGTGGCCGGACGGCGGTCGCTGCCCTGGTACCCTGGCTGACGGCCGTATGTGTACGCACCCCCGGAGATCCGGAGGCAGCGCCCAGCGGATCCCCGCCTTCCGAGTCATGGAAGTCCCCCCGAGAAGCAGACCGGGGGCGCTCGGTGGCCGCTCACAGACTATGAGGAGTACGCGTGTCGCTCGACGCCGCTGTGAAGAAGCAGATCATCTCCGAGTTCGGTACCAAGGAGGGTGACACCGGCTCCCCCGAGGTCCAGGTCGCTCTGCTGTCGCGTCGGATCTCCGACCTGACCGAGCACCTCAAGAGCCACAAGCACGACCACCACTCCCGCCGTGGTCTGCTCATCCTGGTCGGTCAGCGCCGTCGGCTGCTGCAGTACCTCGCCAAGAAGGACATCCAGCGCTTCCGTGCGCTGGTCGACCGTCTGGGCATCCGCCGCGGTGCGGCGGGCGCCAAGTAAGACGCCGTGAAGGGAGCGGTTCCCTGCAGATTGGGGACCGCTCCCTTTGCTGTACGTGCGGACTGTCACCGCACCTTTGTAGTGTGGTAGCACAACGCAATAGGTACGAACGACGCACGAGGAGAAGCGCACCTCGCCGCCGCCGGTCCTCGGTAGTGGCCCCCGGGAGAGTCAGCCCCGGGAGCTTCGATCGAAGACCGGCCCGCACCAGTGGAGCGCTTCTCCGCCCCCGTCCCCCCGCCACACGGGCGAGGCGGGACGAAAGACGACAAGTAATGGAGAAAACGCTAGTGGAGAACGAGACCCACTACGCCGAGGCCGTCATCGACAACGGCTCCTTCGGCACCCGCACCATCCGCTTCGAGACGGGCCGCCTGGCCCGTCAGGCCGCCGGTTCCGCCGTGGCCTACCTGGACGACGACACCATGGTGCTGTCGGCCACCACCGCGTCCAAGAACCCCAAGGACCAGCTCGACTTCTTCCCGCTCACGGTGGACGTCGAGGAGCGGATGTACGCGGCCGGCAAGATCCCCGGCTCCTTCTTCCGCCGGGAGGGCCGTCCCTCCGAGGACGCGATCCTCACCTGCCGCCTCATCGACCGCCCGCTGCGCCCGTCCTTCAAGAAGGGCCTGCGCAACGAGATCCAGGTCGTCGCCACGATCATGGCGCTCAACCCCGACCACCTGTACGACGTCGTGGCGATCAACGCCGCCTCCGCGTCCACGCAGCTGGCCGGTCTGCCCTTCTCCGGCCCGATCGGCGGCGTCCGCGTCGCGCTGATCAACGGCCAGTGGGTGGCCTTCCCGACGCACTCCGAGCTCGAGGACGCCGTCTTCGACATGGTCGTCGCGGGCCGCACCCTGGAGGACGGCGACGTCGCGATCATGATGGTCGAGGCCGAGGCCACCGACAAGACCATCCAGCTGGTCAAGGGCGGCGCCGAGGCGCCGACCGAGGAGGTCGTCGCCGCCGGTCTGGAGGCCGCCAAGCCCTTCATCAAGGTGCTCTGCCGCGCCCAGGCCGACCTCGCCGCGAAGGCCGCCAAGCCCACCGGCGAGTTCCCGATCTTCCTGGACTACCAGGACGACGTCCTCGAGGCCCTCACCGGCGCCGTCAAGCCGGAGCTCGCCTCCGCGCTGACCATCGCCGGCAAGCAGGAGCGCGAGGCCGAGCTGGACCGCGTCAAGGCGCTCGCCGCCGAGAAGCTCCTGCCGGAGTTCGAGGGCCGCGAGAAGGAGATCTCCGCCGCGTACCGCTCGCTGACCAAGTCCCTGGTCCGTGAGCGTGTCATCAAGGAGAAGAAGCGCATCGACGGCCGCGGTGTCACCGATATCCGCACCCTGGCCGCCGAGGTCGAGGCCATCCCGCGCGTGCACGGCTCCGCGGTGTTCGAGCGTGGCGAGACCCAGATCCTGGGCGTCACCACCCTCAACATGCTCCGTATGGAGCAGCAGCTGGACACCCTCTCCCCGGTGACCCGCAAGCGCTACATGCACAACTACAACTTCCCGCCGTACTCCACCGGTGAGACCGGCCGCGTCGGCTCCCCGAAGCGCCGCGAGATCGGCCACGGCGCCCTCGCCGAGCGCGCCCTGGTCCCGGTCCTGCCGACGCGCGAGGAGTTCCCCTACGCGATCCGCCAGGTCTCCGAGGCGCTGAGCTCCAACGGCTCGACGTCGATGGGCTCGGTCTGCGCCTCCACCATGTCGCTGCTGAACGCCGGTGTGCCGCTGAAGGCCCCCGTCGCCGGTATCGCCATGGGCCTGATCTCCCAGGACATCGAAGGCGAGACGCACTACGTCACCCTCACCGACATCCTCGGTGCGGAGGACGCCTTCGGCGACATGGACTTCAAGGTCGCCGGCACCAAGGAGTTCGTGACCGCCCTCCAGCTCGACACCAAGCTGGACGGCATCCCGGCCTCCGTCCTGGCCGCGGCCCTCAAGCAGGCCCGCGACGCCCGCCTCCACATCCTCGACGTGATGATGGAAGCGATCGACACGCCGGACGAGATGTCCCCGAACGCCCCGCGGATCATCACCGTCAAGATCCCCGTGGACAAGATCGGTGAGGTCATCGGCCCCAAGGGCAAGATGATCAACCAGATCCAGGAGGACACCGGCGCCGACATCACGATCGAGGACGACGGCACCATCTACATCGGTGCCGCCCAGGGCTCGCAGGCCGAGGCCGCCCGCGCCACGATCAACAGCATCGCCAACCCGACCATGCCCGAGGTCGGCGAGCGCTACCTGGGTACGGTCGTGAAGACGACCACCTTCGGCGCGTTCGTCTCCCTGATGCCCGGCAAGGACGGTCTGCTGCACATCTCGCAGATCCGCAAGCTGGCCGGCGGCAAGCGCGTGGAGAACGTCGAGGACGTGCTCGGCGTGGGCCAGAAGGTCCAGGTCGAGATCGCCGAGATCGACTCCCGCGGCAAGCTCTCCCTGATCCCCGTGATCGAGGGCGAAGAGGGCGACGACAAGAAGGACGACGCCGACAAGTGACGTCCCGTAGCGCCAAGGCGACGGCCCGCACCTCCTCGGAGGCGCGGGCCGTCGCCCGTACCCAAACCCTGATCAAGGGCGAGAACGGCATCGGTACGGTCCGCAGGACCACGCTCCCCGGCGGCCTGCGCATCGTCACCGAGACCCTGCCCTCGGTCCGCTCCGCGACCTTCGGCATCTGGGCCCACGTCGGCTCGCGCGACGAGACCCCGGCGCTGAACGGCGCCACCCACTACCTGGAGCACCTGCTCTTCAAGGGCACCTCCCGCCGCTCCGCCCTGGACATCTCCTCGGCCGTCGACGCCGTCGGCGGCGAGATGAACGCGTTCACGGCGAAGGAGTACACGTGCTACTACGCGCGTGTGCTCGACACCGACCTGCCGCTCGCCATCGACGTGGTCTGCGACATGCTCACCGGCTCGCTGATCCGGCAGGAGGACGTCGACGTCGAGCGCGGCGCCATCCTCGAAGAGATCGCGATGACCGAGGACGACCCCGGCGACTGCGTGCACGACCTGTTCGCGCACACCATGTTCGGCGACAACCCCCTCGGCCGCCCGGTCCTCGGCACGGTGGACACGGTCAACGCCCTCACCGCCGACCGCATCCGCCGCTTCTACAAGAAGCACTACGACCCGACCCACCTCGTGGTCGCCTGCGCCGGCAACATCGACCACAACAAGGTCGTACGCCAGGTCCGCGCCGCCTTCGAGAAGGCCGGCGCCCTCGGGAACACCGACGCCGACCCCATCGCCCCGCGCGGCGGCCTGCGCACCCTGCGCACCGCCGGCCGGGTCGAGCTCATCGGCCGCAGGACGGAACAGGCGCACATCGTCCTCGGCATGCCGGGCCTGGCCCGCACCGACGAGCGGCGCTGGGCCCTCGGCGTGCTCAACACGGCCCTCGGCGGCGGCATGTCCTCCCGCCTCTTCCAGGAGGTCAGGGAGAAGCGCGGACTGGCCTACAGCGTGTACTCGTACACGTCCGGCTTCGCCGACTGCGGACTCTTCGGCGTGTACGCGGGCTGCAGGCCCGCCCAGGTGCACGACGTGCTGAAGATCTGCCGCGACGAACTCGACCGGGTCGCCGAGCACGGACTCCCCGACGACGAGATCGAGCGCGCCATCGGGCAACTCCAGGGCTCCACCGTCCTCGGCCTCGAGGACACCGGCGCGCTGATGAACCGTATCGGCAAGAGCGAACTGTGCTGGGGCGAGCAGATGTCGGTCGACGACATGCTGACCCGGATAGCCTCGGTCACCCCGGACGACGTCCGCTCGGTCGCCCGTGACGTCCTGGCACGGCGGCCCTCCCTGTCGGTCATCGGCCCCCTCAAGGACAAGCAGGCGTCCCGGCTGCACGACGCCGTCGCCTGACCCACACCGGTAAGGAAGCAACGAACATGAGCAAGCTGCGCGTGGCGGTCCTCGGAGCCAGGGGACGGATCGGTTCCGAGGCGGTACGGGCCGTCGAGGCCGCCGACGACATGGAACTGGTGGCCGCCCTCGGCCGGGGCGACAAGCTGGAGACCCTCGCCGAGACCGGCGCCCAGGTCGCCGTGGAGCTGACCACCCCCGCCTCGGTCATGGGCAACCTCGATTTCTGTGTACGCCACGGCATCCACGCCGTCGTCGGCACCACGGGCTGGACCGAGGACCGTCTCGCGCAGCTGGGGGGCTGGCTCGGCCAGTCCCCGGAGACGGGCGTGCTCATCGCCCCGAACTTCTCCATCGGCGCCGTGCTCACCATGAAGTTCGCGCAGATCGCCGCCCCCTACTTCGAGTCCGTCGAGGTCGTCGAGCTACACCACCCCAACAAGGTGGACGCCCCCAGCGGCACCGCCACGCGCACCGCCCAGCTCATCGCGGAGGCCCGCCGTCAGGCCGGTACCGCTCCCGCCCCGGACGCGACGGCCACCGCCCTGGACGGTGCCCGCGGCGCCGACGTGGACGGGGTTCCCGTGCACGCGGTCCGGCTGCGCGGACTCCTCGCCCACCAGGAGGTCCTGCTCGGCGCCGAGGGCGAGACGCTCACCGTCCGCCACGACTCCCTGCACCACAGCAGCTTCATGCCGGGCATCCTGCTCGGCGCCCGCCGCGTGGTGACCACTCCCGGCCTCACGTTCGGCCTGGAACACTTCCTCGACCTGAACTGAGCCCGAGCCGACCCTCATGCGCGCGAAGATCTCCTACGCCGTCACGGCAGCCGTCCTGGTCGTCTACTTCGTCCTGGCCGGCAGCCGCGGCGTGCTCCTCATCAAGGCCGGTACGCCCCTCACCGTCACCTTCGGCGTGGCGGTGCTGATCCTGCCGGTCATCGGTATCTGGTTCCTGTGGAAGAACACCGCGTTCGTCCGCGACGCGAACCGGCTCGCCGCCCTGCTCGACGCCGAGGGCGGCCTGCCCGTCGACGAGCTGGAGCGGCTGCCCAGCGGGCGGGTCGACCGCGACTCCGCCGACGCGGTCTTCGCCCGCCGCAAGGCCGAGACGGAGGACGCCCCCGACGACTGGCGCAACTGGTTCCGGCTGGCCGTCGCCTACCACGACGCCCGCGACACCCCCCGCGCCCGCAAGGCGATGCAGCGGGCGATCACCCTGCACAGGACCTCGCTCTGAGCGCCTGACGGGACTCGCTCAGCTGCGCCCGTACTCGGCGGCCCACGCCTCCACGGTGTCGGCCGCCCGGTCGAAGGCCAGCTGGTCCCGCCCCAGGAAGTCCGCGTTGTGCGAGGTCAGCAGCGGCGGCACCGACTCCGCGGCACGCCCCCGCCGGGAGAGCAGCAGCGCCTGCCCCTGCACCGTGCGGGGCAGCCCCAGCCAGCGCACCGGCTGCTGCACCGTGCGCACGTTGACCACCTGGTCCCAGGACGCCGTACGCGTGCTCACGAAGGCCACCTGACGCAGCCCCCGGGCGCTCACCCACACCCCCATACGGAGCAGTCGCAGCGCGCCGGCGACGACGAGCAGCGCGATGGCGAAAACCGTCCCGGCCGACGCGACCGCCGCCGTCGCCGCGATGATCACCGCGGCGAACAGCACGAACGACGCGAGCAGCAGCAGGAGCGCCGCCGCCCCCACCCGCCACGGCCCGGGACGGTACGGGCGGCGCCAGCGGTCCCGGTCGTCGTACGGCAGGGCGACATCGTCCGCCGTGTCGAAAGCGCGGTCGGCCGTCAGGAAGGGCAGGGGCACGACGGGTCCTCACTCGATCCATGCGTCAGCAGTGCCCGGTGAGGCTATCGATCCGTGCCCCTGGTCACCACCCTCGGGGGTCCGGATGGAGCCGGGGCCGCGCCCCGGACAGGCGCTAACGCCCCTCGGTCGCCTGTGACTGCTGTGTCCCCGGCCCCGAGGGGTCCGAGGACAGCGCCGGCATTCCTATCACCAGCGAGCCCACCAGCCCGGCGACCAGGGTGAGCCCCAGCAGCCAGCGCCCGGCCAGCTGGCCGGCGGAGGGCCGCTCACGGGGCGGCGGGGTGACATTGCTGCGGAACCTGTCGGCCTCGGCGACAAAAGCGAACGGAACGGGTTCGCGCCGACCGGACATCAGGGCACGTCTCCTTCAAGATCGAACGAATCACTGTCACCAACACAGACGAGCGACAGCCACGGAAAGTGCCCGCTTTCACCGAGTTCGCAGAAGTTCGCCGATGTTCGCCGCCGTATGTCGTCCCACGGCATGGAACGCCCGCCCGCACGGCCCCACGGAAGCGCGGCTCCCCCCGGCGAGTACAGATGTACGGATCAGCCGACGGAAGTGTCCGTATTGCGGCATTTCCAGAAGTTCATCTAGCCTGATCGAACGGGCCCGGTACTGCCTGAACCCCCGAGCAGGCAGTGCCGGGTCCCCCCTTTGCCCCACCTTGTCGCCTCCCCCGAGGGAAGACCCCGCCCTGAGCAACGAGTAGCGTGTAACCCATGGCTCCGACCTCCACTCCGCAGACCCCCTTCGGGCGGGTCCTCACCGCCATGGTCACGCCCTTCACGGCGGACGGCGCACTCGACCTCGACGGCGCACAGCGGCTCGCCACCCACCTGGTGGACGCAGGCAACGACGGCCTGATCCTCAACGGAACCACCGGTGAGTCCCCCACCACCAGCGACGCGGAGAAAGCGGACCTCGTACGGGCGATCGTGGCGGCGGTCGGCGACCGCGCCCACATCGTCGCCGGAGTCGGCACCAACGACACCCGCCACAGCATCGAGCTGGCCCGCGCGGCGGAGCGCGCCGGCGCACACGGCCTCCTGGTCGTCACGCCGTACTACAACAAGCCCCCGCAGGAGGGCCTCTACCGGCACTTCACGGCCGTCGCCGACGCCGCCGAACTGCCGGTGATGCTGTACGACATCCCCGGCCGCAGCGGCGTCCCGATCAGCACGGAGACGATCGTCCGCCTCGCCGAGCACCCGCGCATCGTCGCCAACAAGGACGCCAAGGGCGACCTCGGCCGGGCCGGCTGGGCCATCGCCCGCTCGGGCCTCGCCTGGTACTCCGGCGACGACATGCTGAACCTGCCCCTGCTCTCCATCGGAGCGGTCGGCTTCGTGTCGGTCGTCGGCCACCTCGTCACCCCCGAGCTGCGCGCCCTGGTCGAGGCGTACACCTCCGGAGACGTCCAGAAGGCCACCGAGATCCACCAGAAGCTGCTCCCCGTCTACACGGGCATGTTCCGCACCCAGGGCGTGATGACCACCAAGGCCGCGCTCGCCCTCAAGGGCCTGCCCGCCGGGCCGCTGCGCGCCCCCATGGCCGAGTGCACCCCGGAAGAGATCGAGCAGCTCAAGATCGATCTTGCCGCCGGCGGGGTACAACTCCAGTAACCAGACTTCGCGCGACGGCTCGCGCAGACGGACTTCACAACCGAATAGACGGGCCACCGGTGCCCGTATCCCAAGACAACTGCTTCTGCACGAACGTCACGCGCGCCACGTGCCCACCGGTACGTGGCGCGCGTGTTTGAGGAGAGTCTTTTGAGTCATCCGCACCCTGAACTCGGACCGCCCCCGCCCCTTCCCGCGGGCGGCCTGCGCGTCACCCCGCTCGGCGGTCTCGGCGAGATCGGCCGCAACATGACGGTCTTCGAGTACGGAGGCCGACTGCTGATCGTCGACTGCGGCGTGCTCTTCCCCGAGGAGGAACAGCCCGGGATCGACTTGATCCTGCCGGACTTCTCGTCCATCCGGGACCGCCTCGACGACATCGAGGGCATCGTCCTCACCCACGGCCACGAGGACCACATCGGCGGCGTCCCCTTCCTCCTGCGCGAGAAGCCGGACATCCCGCTGATCGGCTCCAAGCTCACCCTCGCCCTCATCGAGGCGAAGCTCCAGGAGCACCGCATCCGCCCGTACACCCTCCAGGTGGCGGAAGGACAGCGTGAGCGCATCGGCCCGTTCGACTGCGAGTTCATCGCGGTCAACCACTCGATCCCCGACGCGCTCGCCGTGGCCATCCGCACCCCCGCCGGCATGGCCGTCCACACGGGCGACTTCAAGATGGACCAGCTCCCGCTGGACAACCGCCTCACGGATCTGCACGCGTTCGCCAGGCTCAGCGAGGAAGGCATCGACCTTCTGCTCGCCGACTCCACGAACGCCGAGGTCCCGGGCTTCGTCCCGCCCGAGCGCGACATCTCCAATGTGCTGCGCCAGGTCTTCGGCGGCGCCCGCAAGCGGATCATCGTGGCCAGCTTCGCCAGCCATGTGCACCGCATCCAGCAGATCCTGGACGCGGCGCACGAGTACGGCCGCAGGGTCGCCTTCGTCGGCCGTTCCATGGTCCGCAACATGGGCATCGCCCGAGACCTCGGATACCTCAAGGTTCCGCCGGGTCTCGTCGTGGACGTCAAGACCCTCGACGATCTGCCGGACAGCGAAGTGGTCCTGGTCTGTACGGGCTCCCAGGGCGAGCCGATGGCCGCCCTGTCCCGCATGGCCAATCGCGACCACCAGATCCGCATCGTCGACGGCGACACGGTGATCCTGGCGTCGTCCCTCATCCCGGGCAACGAGAACGCGGTCTACCGCGTGATCAACGGCCTGACCCGCTGGGGCGCCGACGTCGTCCACAAGGGCAACGCCAAGGTCCACGTCTCGGGTCACGCCTCGGCCGGCGAGCTGCTGTACTTCTACAACATCTGCCGCCCCAAGAACCTGATGCCGGTCCACGGTGAATGGCGTCACCTGAGGGCCAACGCCGAGCTGGGCGCCCTGACCGGCGTCCCGCACGACCGGATCGTCATCGCCGAGGACGGCGTTGCCGTCGACCTCGTCGAGGGCAAGGCCAAGATCTCCGGCAAGGTCCAGGCGGGATACGTGTACGTCGACGGCCTCTCCGTCGGTGACGTCGGCGAGCCGGCGCTGAAGGACCGCAAGATCCTCGGCGACGAGGGCATCATCTCGGTCTTCGTGGTCATCGACTCGTCCACCGGCAAGATCACGGGTGGCCCGCATGTACAGGCCCGCGGCTCCGGCATCGAGGACTCCGCCTTCGCGGAGGTCCTCCCGAAGATCACGGAGACCCTGGAGCGCTCGGCCCAGGACGGCGTTGTCGAACCCCACCAGATGCAGCAGCTCGTCCGCCGCACGCTGGGCAAGTGGGTCTCCGACACCTACCGGCGCCGGCCGATGATCCTGCCCGTCGTGGTCGAGGTCTGACGGCCCGTCGGCCCGCACGTACGCGCGAACCAGGAGCGGGGCGCCTCGATTTGCATCGGGGCGCCCCGCTCCAGTACGTTTACAGCTCCTCCGGAACGGGCACCCGACCACTTCGTGCGTCGGAGCCATCGCCCGGAAGGGGGAGGGAAAACCGGCTCAGAATCTCTGATAAAGTCGGAACCGCCGGAAAGGGAAACGCGAAAGCGAGAACCTGGAAAGCACCGAGGAAATCGGATCGGAAAGATCTGATAGAGTCGGA